>JAAEMP010000210.1 GCA_024225445.1 Hyphomicrobiales bacterium
CGCCCGGGCACTTCGCGCAATCAAACCAGTTTGAGAGACTGAATAGACAGGGAAAAAGAAAAGGAGAAAAGTCAACAAACACAATAAACACGCTGCCTGCATATAGGCCAGGGGGCGAGGTAATGGTCAGGGGAACCCTCGAGTTTACTATGAGCGGGAGAAATTCTCCCATGCTCGAATTTTACAGTGAGGCAGCCCCGCGACGCACCAGGGATAATGTGGTATCCAACCCACGCATCTCAGTCTGATCAACCGTCGTTTAAAATCCTCGTCTCCTGACATATATGCAGGCTACACTATAAACAAAAACATCGGCAAAAGCGGTGAACGGGAAATATTACCTAAAACCTTGAAAAGGGACATGAGAGTAAACCGTCACCATAATTCGAACCTTGCCCGATATACATATCGCCCGGATAGATTTTCGCGTTC
This sequence comes from Hyphomicrobiales bacterium, assembly GCA_024225445.1. Taxonomy (GTDB): domain Bacteria; phylum Pseudomonadota; class Alphaproteobacteria; order Rhizobiales; family Rhizobiaceae; genus JAAEMP01. Next base: position 433 of record JAAEMP010000210.1, read on the forward strand.
CGCGCCTGGCCGAGTGAACTGATTTGACTCCATCAAATGGTTCAATCTAAACCGGAAACTCTAACTGACCCGCTTGCCGAATGAGGGTGTGGTTCGTCCGAAGGTGGTGTTGGCTGCCGGTGCAATCTCTGCCTTTGCCGCCGCAATTGCTGCGTCAATGGCGTCTGCTGCGTCAATGGCGTCTTCGTTTGTCGGCACGTTCTTGCGTTGGCTGCCCGTTGACTTGCTTCTCCTGAATAGCAGTTTCTTGAGCATCGCCAATGCGAGCAAACCAAACAGAACCTTAAAAACCCAGCCCGCTGGCGAGTCATTGATCCAGGGGCGGCTTGGCACTGGTGGCAATTTGGTCATGCCTCCCACCAGCATTAACGCGTCGAGTTGGGCTTTGGTGAGGGGCACAAAGGTGCTTGAACTACCGAAATAGCCGACCCATTCACCGCCACTTGTCTGGTTGAATTTGTAGCCAAGATCGATATAGTTGCCATCTTTGCGTTTCAAGGGCGCAATGTCCGGTAGGTCAACTACCTTGACGATCGTTTCGGAAAGAAAGGGGAAGGGCATCGGAATGCGCGTTCGGCGCGCGTTGGCTTCTTGTGTAAGCAGTGCTGTCATGAAAACAGCAAGCCCCATTGCAATGATTGATCTGAACATTTAAACGTCCCCCATTTAACCTGTGGTTTTGTACTGCAGCATTAAAACACAGGGTTGTTGTTTTTCTGTTATTTCTAAAGAGGCAGTTTTATTTGGTCTGGTAGGAATGATTTAACCACAAAAGTGTCGCTCGGCGTTAACCGGGCGGTAGGGATTGCTTCAGGTTGTTTAACCCGGCCTACTTCTTGTCAGCCTCTTTAGCTGGGCGATCGGGGGCTGCATAGCCGTATGGGGCGGGTTGGTAGCCGTGGCGGGTGATAGCCGTTATTGCCCCAACGGTTGCAAACAATTGCCCTTTCATGCACAATCATTTGCCAGAAATCACTTCGGAACATTGCCCAAAATCCATTGCAAACAAACTACTGAAAACGACGCAGGTTCTGATTGATTGTGAGCGTCCGACAACTTGCTTACTCTGAACGGTAGTTCCAAGGCAGCAACTCGTCAATGCGGTTGATTTTATGATCTGCGATCTGAGCAAGAACCCATGTGAGCCATGCTTGCGGATCAACGTTATTGAGCTAGAGAATTACGGTGACGCTTTACCAAATACACTTAATTATCCGCCTTCGCCCCGACGCCGCGCTTTCCTTTCACCCTTCCCGTGCCTTCTTCACCTCCAGCGCGTGATGCTCGGCATTTTGCACCTCGATGAACAGGCGCTTGACCACCGGAAAGTGCTCTTTGATGCTGAGTTCCAGTGAGTAAATGGCGTCTTCGACTTCGCCAACTTTCATCTCGTCGTCGAAATCCAGCGAGAGCGCCAGTAGAATGTCATCGGGTCCGCGATGCAATGTTCTGATTTCATTGAGATGGGTGACTGTGGGGATGTCGGCAACAAGGGTCTCGATGGTTTCGACAACCTGCGGGTCGGCAGCCTCGCCGATTAGAAGCCCCATGGTTTCATAGGCAAGCAGCATTGCGGTGCCCGCCAGGATAATGCCGATGACGATAGAAGCCGCGCCATCCAGCCATGGCAGGTTTAATGACTGGGAGAAGTAAATGCCGACAAAGGCTACTGCCAGACCCAGCATTGCCGCGGTATCTTCAAACAACACGGTGAATACGGTCGGGTCTTTTGAGTCCTGCACCGCCTGGAAAATGCTGCGCTTGCCTTTTCTCGTGGCAAATTCCTTGTAGGCGATCCACCAGGCGACGCCCTCAAACACCATCGCCAGGCCCAGCACGATGTAGTTGATCATAGGATCGGAAATCTCGTGTGGATGGATAACCTTTTGAATGCCTTCATAAATAGAGACGCCGGCACCGACGGCAAAAATCAATATAGCCACGACAAATGCCCAGAAATAGATTTCAGACGCATAGCCAAACGGGTGTTTTTTGTCGGCCGGTTTCTTGGACCGATGCATGCCGAACAATAACAGGCCCTGGTTTCCCGTATCAACCAGCGAGTGGATGCCTTCCGAAAACATGGCTGAGGAACCGGTCACCGTTGCCGCACCGAATTTGGTTATCGCGATCAGGCCATTACCCGCCAGTGCAGCATAGATTACCTTCTTTGAACCGCTCGCCATGTTGTGATTTCCAGTTGTTCCGTATAATGCTTATCATTGCAGAATTACCATTTGAACGCATGATTTGAAAACTGTTTTATTCGGGCAGGTGTAAATATGAGTGGATTACTTAAATTGATATATCAGGTGTCGTTGGCCGCAATCTCAATCGGGCTGGCAGGTAATACTTCAATGGCAAGCGAAGTCGATGTCATTGATGTGGTTATCTCAAAAAGCAGCGGCAACCAGTTTCGATTTGCGGTAACCCTCAAACACGCCGATAGTGGCTGGGAGCATTATGCGGATAAATGGGAAGTGGTCGGGGCCGATGGCACAATCTATGGAACAAGAGTACTGGCCCACCCGCATGTCAATGAACAGCCGTTTACCCGTTCGCTGAATGGCGTGGTTATTCCTGCCAGTGTCAAACAGGTGATCATCCGGGCTGGGGATAATCTGGGTTCGGCGTCTGGCAAGACGATGACGGTCGAGATTCCGGAATAAATTGCTCACTGGTTCATCATCTGCGTCAATCCATAATTTGGCAAAATGGATCAGACGATTTTGGTCGAACGGAATTTGCCTTTGCCTCGATGATATAAAGTCCGGATTTTCAAAGGATTTGAATCATTCCTCTAGACAGATTTTGCAGGTCTGGCTAAAACGGCAACAAATCCAGTACGGGGTGCAATCCCCCTTTTCTCCAGGGCATGGCTAATTTGATGAGTGGCGTAAACGAAATTCGATCGACCTTTCTTGATTTTTTTAAATCCAACGGTCACGAGATCGTGGCCTCAAGTCCGCTTGTGCCGCATAACGATCCGACTTTGATGTTTGTCAATTCCGGTATGGTGCAGTTCAAGAACGTCTTCACCGGGCTTGAAAACCGGGATTACAATCGTGCTGTTACCTCGCAAAAATGCGTGCGCGCCGGCGGCAAGCATAATGATCTTGATAATGTCGGTTACACGGCCCGCCATCATACTTTCTTCGAGATGCTGGGCAATTTTTCCTTCGGAGATTATTTCAAGGAACAGGCGATTGAACTGGCCTGGAATTTGTTGACCAAGGAGTTTGGACTGGCAAAGGAAAAACTGCTTGTCACTGTTTATCACACAGATGATCAGGCGTTTGATCTGTGGAAAAAGATCGCCGGATTGAAGGACGAGAAAATAATCAGGATCCCGACCCATGACAATTTCTGGTCGATGGGTGACACCGGACCTTGCGGGCCTTGTTCGGAAATATTCTATGATCACGGGGAGCATATCGAAGGAGGGCCACCGGGAAGTCCTGAAGAAGACGGTGACCGGTTTATCGAAATCTGGAACCTGGTTTTCATGCAATATGAACAGGTGACCAAAGAACAGCGAAACGATCTTCCCAAACCTTCAATTGACACCGGCATGGGACTGGAGCGCATTGCCGCGGTTATGCAGGGGGTTCACGATAATTATGAAATCGATCTGTTCAAGGCTCTGATTGCTTCCAGTGAGGAGATTACTGCCACCAGTGCAACCGGTGCAAACCAGCCAAGTCACCGCGTTATTGCTGATCATTTACGCGCCTCGGCATTTTTGATTGCTGATGGTGTACTTCCTTCCAATGAAGGGCGTGGATATGTTCTGCGCCGCATCATGCGCCGTGCCATGCGTCATGCCAGTCTGCTGGGCATGAAAGAACCGCTGATGTACCGCCTGGTGCCGGTTCTGGTCGGCCAAATGGGTGCGGCCTATAATGAACTGGTACGCGCTGAAGCCCTGATCACCGAAACCCTGCAGCTTGAAGAAACCAGATTCAGAAGAACCCTCGAACGTGGTCTTGGGTTGCTTTATGAAGCAAGTCACGGCCTCAAACAGGGTGATGAACTGGAGGGTAAAACCGCGTTCAAACTCTATGATACCTATGGATTTCCGCTTGATCTTACCCAGGATGCACTGCGTCGGCGCGGCATCAGCGTTGATGAAGCAGGATTTGATGCTGCCATGGAACGCCAAAAAGCCGAAGCGCGAGCTTCATGGGCCGGTTCCGGCGATGCAACCGACGACAGGATCTGGTATCAAATTCGCGAACGCGAAGGGGCCACGGAATTTTTAGGCTATGAAACAACCCGTGCCGAGGGTCAGGTTCAGGCAATTATTGTTGATGGCGCTGAAGTTGAATCAGCCAAAACGGGTGACGAAGTCGCGGTTGTTGTCAACCAAACACCCTTTTACGGTGAAGCCGGTGGTCAGGTTGGTGACACCGGTTCAATCCGTTTTGAGGGTGGAAGCCTCGATGTCACCGATACCAGGAAACGGGGAGAGGGCCTGTTTGTTCACTACGGTTCTATTGTTGAGGGCGATTTGCCAAATCGCACGAATATCGAATTGCAGGTAGATGATTTCAGGCGCTCTTCCATCCGGGCCAATCATTCTGCCACCCATCTCCTGCATGAAGCACTGCGGCAGGTTTTAGGCGACCATGTCGCCCAGAAGGGTTCTCTGGTCGCACCGGACCGGCTTCGTTTTGATTTCTCTCATCCAAAGCCTGTCACTGCAAATGAACTCGAACAGGTGGAACTGATCGCCAACCGTATTGTACGCCAGTGCGCTCCTGTATCCACCCGGCTGATGGCCGTCGACGATGCAATTGAGGCGGGAGCCATGGCATTGTTCGGGGAAAAATATGGTGAGGAAGTGCGTGTCGTATCGATGGGAACGGTCACAGACGGTGAAAATAGAACCGGCAATTATTCACTGGAACTTTGTGGCGGCACGCATGTTGTCAATACCGGGGAAATCGGGCTGATCAGAACATTGGGCGATAGCGCGGTATCTTCCGGTGTGCGCAGGCTGGAAGCCCTGACTGCACAACATGCGCTTGGATATCTGGAGGAGCAGGAAACCCGCGTTCGCGATATTGCCGGTGTCCTTAAAGTACCTCCCAATAAAGCACTTTCACGGGTAACTGACCTGGTCAATGAACGCAAACGTCTGGAACGCGAACTGGGTGAAGCAAAGAAGAAACTGGCAATGGGTGACAGTGATGCATCCGGCGATGGTGGCATCGAGAAAATTGCCGGCGTTAAGTTCATCGGCCTGATTGTTGAGGGCATCTCGCCAAGGGACTTGAAGGGTGTTGCAGATGACGCCAAGAAAACAATGGGTTCGGGAATTGCTGCAATTGGCGCGGTCAGTGATGATGGCAAGGCGGCAATCGTTGTCGGGGTAACGGATGATCTGGTTGCTACCCACGATGCGGTAGATCTGGTGCGCATTGCCTCTGCGCTCGTTGGTGGCAAAGGCGGGGGAGGCCGACCGGATATGGCTCAGGCAGGCGGCCCTGAAGGCGGCAAGATTACCGAAGCGATAGATGCAATCAAAGAGGCAATTGCCAACTGACAATATTCTGGACCGGGAATTTTTATTCCCGGGCATTGCGATTTAGCAGGATTTGTCAATTCGATGCATGCTTGTTTGTTCTTGATGATTTGGGCCTGACAGGTTCTGAGGGAGCAAAATTGGAAAACAATATCGCCTGGGCGCAGTACGAAAAAAGACTTATACGCGTCTGCGACTACATCCATAATCATCTGGATGATGATCTGGATATGGATATACTTGCTCAGGTTGCCTGTCTTTCACAATATCACTGGCACAGGATTTATCGGGCTGTTTATGGCGAGACTGTTACATCAACCATAAAACGGCTTCGATTGAACCGGGCCGCTGGTGATTTGATAAAGTTGAGTATTCCGATTCCCAAAATTGCCGAACAGGCCGGTTATCCCAATCTGCAGTCCTTTAATCGAACGTTCAAAAAAGCCTATGGCCAGCCACCGGGAAAATTCCGGGCAATGGGAGGGACCGGCGCATTGGTCAGCAACTCCGGTAATGAGGAAACCAGCATGTTTGATGTGAAAATTGTGGAGTTGGATTCAGTGATTTTAGCGGGATTGAATCATTCAGGTTCTTACGCACAGGTAGGCAGGGCTTTTGAAAAAATGAATGGACTGGCTGCTACCCGTGGACTTCTCAAATCCGGTCAGCGAGTGATTGGTATCTACTATGATGATCCCGAGGTTATTGACGAGAATAATTTGCGGTCATTTGCCGGTCTGTCGGTGTCATCGGACAAAATCATCAAACCACCAATGGAAACAGTCACCATTGCTGGCGGAAAATATGCAGTCTTTCGGTATCAGGGACCATATTCCAATTTTGAAAGTTGTTACGAATGGATTTATGGGGGCTGGTTGAAAACCTGTGATTATCAACTTCGTGACGAACCTGGCTTTGCACAATACCTCAATCCGGCTCATACAAACCCGGTTGAACTTCTGACAGATATCTATCTTCCTCTGCAGTGAACGGAAAAAAATTATGGAAAAACTTGATTTCAAGAAGCAGCTAAAACATTTGTACAAACCTTCGCCAAAAGAAGTGGTGATGGTGGATGTGCCAGCGATGAAATTCCTGATGATCGATGGTCAGGGTGATCCGAATAATTCCAAAACCTATTCGGATGCCGTTGAAGCACTTTACAGTGTTTCCTACCCTTTGAAGTTTGCCGTAAAAAAAGGTGAGATGGCAATTGATTATGGGGTAATGCCACTTGAGGGATTGTGGTGGGCCGATGATATGGCGGTATTTACCAGCGATGACAAATCAGAATGGAAATGGACCATGATGATGATGCAACCGGATTTCATCACATCCCAACTGGTTGAAGAAATTATAGATGCAGTGAAAATCAAGAAGAATCCGGCGGCATTGCCGTTAGTGCGGTTTGAAGAATTTCACGAAGGTCTATGCGCCCAGACGCTTCACATAGGCCCATTTTCAGAAGAAGGGCCTACTATTGAGAGAGTGCACGAATTTATAGACGCAAAGGGCGAGCGGCGCGGAAAGCATCATGAAATCTACCTCAGCGACATCCGCCGTGCGGACCCTGCCAAATGGAAAACAATTATCCGTCAGCCAATGGCTTAAATCCGGAAAGGGTAATAATTCATGCAATTTGAAAAAGATATAAACTCGCCCAATAGGGAACTGTTCCTCCGAGCCAGGCAGCATTTGTTATCTTATGTTGGAATGGTCGAGATTAAAAAGCCACGAATTACAACCTATTCGTTCAACAATGGTGGTATTTGTCATATGAGGACGATGCCGCATGGAATCGACATCGGATTCCTGAAAGGTGCAAAAATGGCAGATGATCCTTGTAAACTCGTTGGTAACGGCAAATCAATGCGGGTTTTGCCATTGGATAAAATGGACAATGTTGCCATCGACTATTATATCCGGCAGGCGATTGAATTTGTAGAAACAGGCTGATTTTCCAGATCTCCACATCAGGCTATTGCCTGACAAATCGCCAGGCAGCAAAAAGTCCAATTGCGGCAAATGGCAAACCTGCAGCAAAAACCCAAAATCCGGCAGATTTTGCCGCTTCCAGAGAAACACCTTCGGAAAAACCGGATGAATTTGCGGCAATGCCGATAATGGCGGCTCCGACCGCATAACCAAGGCGGTGTAGAGTTGGCAATGCCCCGGCCAGTCTTTCGCGTTCCTGGGGCGCGGAAATAGCTTCTGCCCTGCGCATGATAAAAGTCCAGGCGACACCAAACCCTGCACCTTCCAATACTGCAAATACCGGAATTAGCCAAAATGGACCACCAGGTACAACGATCATAAACCCGATAATTGAGATTGTCAGGATAATCATGCCTGACATTATCAATTGCCGGTCATGCTTTTCTGATACATTGGCTACCGTGACTGCCGCCACCGACCAGCCGATGGATGACATTGCAAGGATATAACCGGCATTTAATGCAGAAATACCGTAGATTATTGTCATGATTAACGGGCCAAACGTGCTGATGGCAATAGTCGCTATGGCAAAACACATGACCATCATCAAAGGCGAACCCAGTCCACCACGCGGGTCAAACGGGCGCAGTGGCAGCAGGCGGTTTTCATCAGACCTCGCATCAAGCCAGGCGAATGCCATCAGAAACAGGATGCCAGCCAGGATGAACACTGATGAACGGAACGCGGAAACATCAATTCCGGCAGAAGCAATTGCGCTGACACCCAGACCAATTGAAATCAGTCGCAAGCCAGGAAAATACACTTTCACTTCGGCTGGTTTTTGTTCCTTTTTCTTGATGTTGAAGGCAAAGCCGATCCATAGGGTCAGGCCAGCTGCCTGAACAGCAAAAAACCAGAATGCTCCACGCCAGAATTCCAGTTCGGCAAATATGCCGCCTATCAGAGGGCCAAAAAAAGCGGAAATTCCCCACAAAGCGGATATGGTTGCAACAACCTGGGGCAGAAATTTCGCCGGAAACAGGCGCCGCATTGCAATGAATGACAATGCCACGAGACCGCCTCCACCAAATCCCTGGATCAGCCTGCCAACCAGCATCGCAGCCATTTCTGGGGCAAGCGCGCTGATTATGCACCCCACCATATATACCAAAGCGGTAAAGGCCATGGCGAACCGCAGGCCGCCTTTAGATACGAAATAGACCCCGCCCACGCCAGCAATGATCGAACCCACTTCATAAAGTGCAAACGTCCATGCAATATATTCAACCCCGCCAATGTCATTGACGATTGATGGCATCAATGTCGATACCACCAGGGAATCAGCAGCATGCAGCCAGACACCCAGAGACACCAGGGCGAGGTTTACTGCATGTTCACGGGTAAAGAGCCTGCGCCAACCCGTTTCCAATTTCTATCCCATCGCTTTTTGCAGGTTCTCGTCAATCTTGTCGAGGAATCCTGTGGTCGACAACCACGGTTGATCCGGTCCGATAAGTAAAGCCAGATCCTTGGTCATGTAACCTGATTCAACAGTATTGACACAGACATCCTCCAGTGTTTGCGAAAAATTAGCCAGAGCCTGGTTGTCATCCAGTTTCGCACGGTGGGCGAGACCACGCGTCCAGGCGAATATCGATGCGATTGAGTTGGTTGACGTGGCCTCACCCTTCTGGTGCTGGCGATAATGGCGGGTAACAGTGCCATGGGCGGCTTCAGCCTCCACTGTACGCCCGTCAGGGCTTAACAGCACGGAAGTCATCAGGCCAAGTGATCCAAAGCCCTGAGCCACAGTGTCGGATTGTACATCGCCGTCATAGTTTTTACATGCCCATACATATCCGCCAGACCATTTCAGCGCCGCAGCGACCATGTCATCGATCAGGCGGTGCTCGTATGTGAGATTTGCCTGCTCATACTTTTCCCTGAATTCACTTTGAAAGATTTCCTCAAATAAATCCTTGAAACGCCCGTCATAGGCCTTCAAAATGGTGTTTTTCGTCGACAGATAGCATGGAACTTTTCGCATCAGGGCGTAATTGAGCGAAGCGCGGGCAAAATCCCGGATTGAAGCATCCAGATTGTACATGGCCATCGCGATACCTGAACCGGGAGCCTGAAAAACTTCTTTTTCTATTACTTCTCCCTCATCGCCAACAAATTTGATTGTCAGTTTGCCCGATCCGGGAAACAGAAAATCGGTGGCGCGATACTGATCACCAAAGGCATGGCGTCCGACGATGATTGGCTGTGTCCAGCCCGGAACCAGCCGGGGAACATTTTTGGCAATGATCGGTTCACGAAAAATCACACCACCCAGGATATTTCTGATGGTGCCATTGGGTGAGCGCCACATTTTTTTCAGGCCGAATTCTTCAACCCGTTCTTCATCAGGCGTGATAGTCGCACATTTGACACCAACACCGTGTTCTCTGATAGCGTTAGCAGAATCAATGGTTATCTGGTCATCTGTTGCATCGCGTGATTCAATACCCAGATCATAATATTTCAAGTCGATATCCAGATAGGGGTGAATGAGTTTTTCCTTGATGAACTGCCAGATAATGCGTGTCATCTCATCGCCATCCAGTTCCACTACCGGATTGGCTACTTTGATTTTTGCCATTGAAATTGCCTCTGTTGGATAAACACACGAACTGAATTCGTGTAGGAAAATGTTACTGCGCTCTATATCAAACTGATGGAGCAATGCAAATTGGACGAGTGCATTAGTGCACGAACCGGAGGGTAATTTGTGCACCTCCAATTGAAATTGATGCCATAGATGACCAAATGGATAAAGTAGTTATTGACTGTTTAGTCTGCAAAGAACCCGTTATGAAAATTGGTAACCTGAATATCAACGGTAATGGAATAGACGGCAAAAAGGCTGATGACCTGTTCCATTGGTTATGTGAGGGTGCTCAACCCAATGATGGTGCCCGTGGTATTGTCGGTGATATGTGCGAGAAACTGGTAGATGCCGGAGTGCCGGTCGATCGCCTCGCGTTATATATCTTTACAATTCACCCAACTGTTCGTGGAAGACAGATAGGCTGGTCGCCAGAGGAAGGCGTGAAATCCCGATCTGCCAGCTATGAATTATTTCAAACCGAAGTTTATCATAACAATCCCATACCGGTTGTGCTGAAATCAAAAAAATCGATCAGGCGTATACTGGCCGATCCGGATTGCATGAACGATTACATTATTATTGATGAATTGAGGTCGGAGGGATTTACTGACTATCTTATCACACCATTGGTGTATTTGAGCGGTGAAGTACATTGTGTGAGTTGGTCCAGTAAAGCGCCGGAGGGATTTTCACCCCAGGCTGTAGAACTCATGGAAAAAATCAGTCACCCGCTGGCCAGGTTATCCGAGATCTATATGTTGCGACTTAACGCGGCAACGCTCCTGTCAACTTATGTTGGCAGAAATGCCGGTGACAAAGTAATGTCCGGTCAGGTGAAGTTGGGAGATGGAGAGGATATCCAGGCAGCAATCCTGTTTGCTGACATCAAGGGATTTACCAATCTGTCAAACCGGATGTCTGCCGACAATGTCCTGCAGATGTTAAACCTGTTTTTTGCTGCCCTTGAACAGCCCATCAGCAATAATCATGGAGAAATACTCAAGTTCATGGGAGATGGTGTGCTGGCAATATTTCCGGTTGCTGATGACGCCACTGACGCGTCCCGGGCAGTTGAAAATGCCTTGAAAAGCCTCAGTGAAGCGAGGAAAAATGTAAATGATGAATCTCGCGGTGAATTGGGTTTTCGAGCGTCAATTCACATTGGAGATATTCACTACGGCAATATTGGCGGCGAACGGCGCCTTGATTTTACCGCGATTGGGCCATCGGTAAATCTTGGTGCCAGATTATTGAGCGCAGCAACCGATCTGGGCCTGGATTATGTATGCTCTGAAAAGGCAGCTGACCTGTTAAATGGAAACGTCGGTAGTCCCAGTGAATTTCTGGCAAAAGGATTTGATGATCCTCAAACAGTTTATTCGCTGGAAATGAGTACCTGAATCAAACACCGTTCGGTGTTTCTATATCCTGGCAGTGGATTTGGCTTTTCTTTTTGTCCGGGGTGTGGCAATGACTGCCAGATTACAGCTATGCATTTTCTTCAAATGCAAAATTCTAATGAGCGATCATGTCGGGTACTGACAGTAGAAAAGAGCTGGTTTGTGAAGGCCCGGTAATTATCCTGGTTGAGCCTCAATTGGGGGAAAATATCGGCATGGTGGCACGCGCGATGGCCAATTTCGGGCTGTTTGAGCTGCGATTGGTCAAGCCAAGAGATGGATGGCCGAATGAACGTGCCAACGCAGCGGCAAGCCGGGCCGATCACGTAATTCAGGCAACCAGGGTGTATGAAACCCTGCCACAAGCTATTGCCGATCTGCAATATGTTGTGGCAACGACCGCACGCCAGCGTGACATGTTAAAGGATGTCCTCAACCCAGGTGAGGCATCATCGCTATTGCGGCAGAGTTTCAATAACGACACTCGCACCGGGATCTTGTTTGGACGCGAAAGATGGGGCCTGCACAATGATGAAGTGGCTTTGGC
>JAAEMP010000211.1 GCA_024225445.1 Hyphomicrobiales bacterium
AGAGGTGCGACCAGCATCAACCAGGATATCAGCGGCTGGGACACCTCGAATGTCACCAATATGTCGAACATGTTCCGCAATGCCACCGACTTCAACCAGGACATCAGCAGCTGGGATACCTCGAGCGTCACCAATATGTCGTACATGTTTCATAGTGCATACGCCTTCAATCAGGACATCGGCAGCTGGGACACCTCAAACGTCACCACTATGCGGGAAATGTTCTTCAGTGCCAACACCTTCAATGGGGACATCAGCGGCTGGGACACATTGAGCGTCACCAACATGAGAAGCATGTTCGATGGTGCCGCCATCTTCAATCAGGACATCAGTGCCTGGGACACCTCGAACGTCACCAACATGAACTACATGTTCTGGAATGCAAACGCCTTCAATCAGGATATCAGCGCCTGGAACACCTCCAGCGTCACCGATATGAGCAGCATGTTCTATGGCGCCAGAGACTTCGATCAGGACATCAGCACCTGGGATACCTCAAACGTCACCAACATGAAATACATGTTCTACTTCGCCGGTGCCTTCAACCAGGACATAGGCGGATGGGACGTATCGAATGTCACCTACATGGCGAACATGTTGGACAATTCCGGGTTATCCGTTGGCAGTTACAATGCAACCCTGTCGGGATGGGCCGCACAAACCGTGCAAAGCGGCGTGACGCTGGGTGCGAGCGGTCTGCAATACAGCCTGTCCGCTGCCGATC
>JAAEMP010000212.1 GCA_024225445.1 Hyphomicrobiales bacterium
ACATCGCCATTGACACCAACATTGCCCCTAATGCCATCTGAAGAACTGCCCTCGGTGGAGATATCGCCGGTGCTGGGTATGGTCACATTGCCAGGGTGAACAAAGCCATAAATGCCATCTGAAGCACGGCCCTCGGGGGAGATATCGCCGGTGCTGGTTATGGTGACATCGCCCTTGCCATCAACTAAGCCCCAAATGCCATTTGCACCAGTGCCCTCGGTGGAGATATCGCCGGTGCTGGTTATGGTCACATTGCCATTATTCCAAACATAGCCCACCATGCCATGTGCATTACTGCCCTCGGTGGCGATACCGCCGGTGCTGGTTATGGTCACATTGCCAGTGTGAGCATCGCCAAAAATGCCCTCTGCCAAAGCGCCTTCCGTAGAGATATCGCCGGTGCTGGTTATGGTTATATCGCCATTGCCATCAACATTGCCATAAATGCCCTCTGAAGTACTGCCCTCGGTGGAGATATCGCCGGTGCTGGTTATGGTTATATCGCCATTGCCATAAACATCGCCAGCAATGCCATATGCATTATTGCCCTCGGTGGAGATATCGCCGGTGCTGGTTATGGTCACATCGCCATTGTTCCGAACAAAGCCAGAAATGCCCCTTGAATTGTCGCCCTCGGTGGAGATATCGCCGGTGCTGGTTATGGTCACATCGCCATTGCCACCC
>JAAEMP010000213.1 GCA_024225445.1 Hyphomicrobiales bacterium
CTGGCTGAAAATGAAACCTGCATTTCCTCGACCGCACGTAATTTTCAGGGACGAATGGGAGCTTTGACGTCAAAGGTATACCTCGGTTCACCCTATACTGTGGCGGCAAGTGCAGTGACCGGATTCATAACTGATCCCCGGGAATTTCTTGAAGAGGGCCGGAAATGACAAAAAGCGGGAAAGCATGGGTATTTGGTGACAACATCGATACGGATATTCTTGCCCCCGGTCTCTACATGAAAGGCCCGCTAAAACAGCTCGCCGATCATTGTCTTGAGGCAGTTGATCCGCAATTTGCCGGGAATGTAAATCCTGGTGATGTGATAGTAGGCGGTGAGAATTTCGGCATTGGTTCTTCTCGCGAACAAGCAGTGCAGGCTCTGCAGTTTCTTGGTGTGCGCACACTGGTTGCCAAATCCTTTGCCGGAATTTTCTTTCGCAATGCCTTGAATTCTGGTGTCGTTGCGCTGACTTGCAAAAGCGCCGGAAATATCCGCATGGGTGATGAAATATCAGCAGATGCAGCAAACGGTGTAATTACCAATCACACTACCGATGAGACCTATCCGTGCGATCGATTGCCTGACAACCTTCTGGAAATAGTAAGAGACGGTGGTCTGGTGAAACATCTGGAAAAGAGGCTGGCAACAGGGGATGCCGTAATATGACGCTCCACCCAAACCTGAAAAGCCAGTTATCCGGGGATGAGATTGCCATCGCTCCGGGTATATTTGATGCGTTCGGCGCCGCGATGGTGGAACAGGCGGGGTTTCACGTAGCCTATCTTTCGGGGGCATCTATCGCCTATACGCGATTTGGGCGTCCAGATATCGGGCTGGTTGGCATGTCCGAAGTTGCCGAAACACTGTCGGTAATCTCAGAACGTTGTGAATTGCGCATTGTAGTCGATGCTGATACCGGTTTTGGCAATGCACTCAACGTCATGCGCACGGTACGTCTATTTGAATCCGCAGGGGCTGACGCTATCCAGCTGGAGGATCAGACCCTGCCCAAACGTTGCGGTCACCTGAGAGGCAAAACACTGGTGAGTACCGCTGAAATGGTTGGCAAGATCAAAGCGGCACTGGATGCACGGCGCAGTTCTGATACTCTGATTATTGCGCGTACCGATGGCATTGCAGTGGAAGGTTTTCACGCTGCTCTGGATCGCGCGGAACTGTATGCCGAGGCCGGGGCTGATATCCTTTTTGTCGAAGCGCCACAATCCATGGAACAGATTCAGGCGATTGTCGAGCGTTTTGAATCTCGTCTGCCGCTGATGGCCAATATGGTCGAAGGTGGCAGGACACCCCAGAAAACCGCTGCAGAACTGAAAGCCATCGGATTTTCGCTTGCAATCTTTCCAGGTGGCATGGTGCGGGCCATAGCCAGGACCATACAGGAATATCTTTCAAGCCTTAAAATTCATGGGTCAAACACACCGTTTCAACACCGGATGCTGGACTTCGACGGATTAAACGGATTGCTCGGTACCGATGACCTGCTGGCCCTTGGCGCAAGTTACGATGCGGCAAACTTTGAGGATAACAATGATTGATCCAGTGACGCTGGCGGTGCTGAAAGGCCGTCTGGAACAAATCGCGGACGAAATGGATGCCACCTTGTTTCGTAGCGCATTCAATCCAATAATTGCTGAGGCACATGATGCCTCACACGGACTTTACCACACCAAGACGGGCGAAACACTGGTGCAGGGCAAATCCGGTTTGCCAATTTTCGTCGGCGCCATGTCTTTTGCTGTGAAAGCAGTAATTGAAAAAGCGTCAAAAGACGGTGACCTGGCTGATGGCGACATTTATATTTTTAATGACCCCTATGATGGTGGCACTCATCTTTCAGATTTCAGGCTGGTGCAGCCTTTTTACCGGGACGGCCAGATATTCTGCTTCCTTGCCTCGGTCGGCCACTGGCACGATGTGGGTGGTAACGTACCCGGGAACTACAACCCGGTTGCCACGGAAAGTTTTCAGGAAGGCATGCTGATCCCGCCGGTAAAGCTTTTTTGCAAGGGCGAACTGCGTCAGGACGTGGTCGATATTCTGCTGGCTAATTCACGCCTGCCTGGCAGTCTTTATGGCGACCTGAACGGACAGATCAACGCACTTGATTTGGGCATGCGGCGGATGAAGGCACTGCTGGATGAATATTCCGATACAATTGTGGCAGAAGCACTACTGGAGTTGCGCAATCGCGCGGCCAAAATGATGGCGGCAAATATATCTGATTTGCCGGATGGCACTTATTCAGCCGAAGACTTTCTCGACAATGATGGCATTGTTGACAAGCCATTGAAAATTGCACTGGATATGACCATCAAAGATGATCGGATGACGCTTGATTTTAGCCGCACGTCAGATGCCTGTGCCGGTCCGGTCAATATCTCGCTCTCCACCGCCATTGCCTCAATATATGTGGCCACCAAACACCTGTTTACGGAAGTCCCGGCCAATGCCGGCGTTCTAGAGCCAATCGAGGTGATCATCCCGGATTCCTCACTGCTGAACGTGCACGCGCCCAAACCGGTCGGGGGTTATACTGAAACCATCCTGCGCATTATCGACGTGATATTCTGTGCCCTGGCGGATGTGGCACCCGAACGGGTCAATGGTTGCGCTTATGGTACAATCAATGCCCTGTCACTTGCCGGTTTTCGCAAAGACAAAAGCCGTTGGGTGATGTTCTCATTTTTTGGCGGCGGTCATGGCGGCCATCCTGAAGGCGACGGCCTGAACCATGGTAATGCGCCGATTTCTACCGCGACCATTCCTCCGGCAGAAATACTGGAAGCTGCTTATCCAGTAATGTTCACCCAATGGGGACTGCGTCCTGATAGTGGTGGACCGGGACGCCACCGTGGCGGTCTTGGGGCAATCTATGAAATTGAATTGCTGGAAGAAAATGCGGATGTCTTTTTGTTTGGTGAACGAGGAAAATTCGCTCCCCCTGGCGTTGTCGGTGGTAAACCGGCGGCGCTTAACAAATTTACCTACCAGCAGCAGGATGGCGATTACATCCCGCCGATGGTCTCAAAAATGGTTGGAATCAAATTGAAAAAAGGCCAGTGCGTGCGTCTGGAGACCCCCGGAGGCGGCGGCTATGGCTTGCCGTTTGAACGCGAGCCGGCAGCTGTAGCGCGTGATGTCGCCCTTGGTTTTGTCAGCCAGCAAAATGCTGTGCGGGATTATTCCGTGGCACTGGATCAGAACGGTGATGTGAACGCTCGACAAACGACCAAACTGAGGAAGGCTGTACAATCATGAGCGAAAATGGACCGCGCTATGTGATTGGTGTCGACGTTGGCGGCACCTTTACCGACGTCTTCTTCCTGAATGAAGTTTCCGGACACTGCGAAGTCACCAAAGTGCCATCAACCCCTGCAGACCAGTCAAAAGGTTTTATTGAAGGCATCCGTCAAAAAATTGCAAATTTCGCCGATGTCTCAACGGTTGTGCACGGAACAACTGTTGGCACCAATGCCCTGCTGGAAAGAAACGGTTCCAGGACAGGAATCATCACCACACAAGGGTTCCGGGACGTACTGGAAATGCGCCGCCGGGACCGTCCCAATACCTGGGGTTTATGGGGGCAGTATGAGCCTGTAGTACCACGCAACCGACGTGTCGAGGTGGCGGAACGCACCTTGGCCGACGGCACCATTCGCACAACCGTGGACGCCGGTGAGGTGAAGCGAGCCGCGCATAGGCTGCTGGAGCTGGGATGCCAATCCGCCTGTATTGTTTTCATCAATGCTTATGCAAACTCCGCAAACGAAAGAACCGCGCTGAAAATCCTGCGCGAGATCTGGCCCAACAGCCATGTTGGTGCCTCGAGCGATATACTCCCGGAAATTCGCGAATTTGAAAGAACTTCAACAACCACACTGAATGCCTACCTGCAACCTGTTGTGGCAAGTTACCTGCACAAGCTGGAACAGGCTTTGCACGATGACGGCTTTGAGGGGGAAGTACTGATTGTGCAATCCAATGGCGGGGTGATGAGCGTGGATACAGCCCGGCAATTGCCGGTGCGCACCACTTTGTCAGGACCGGCCGCCGGGGTGATTGCCAGTGGATTTATCGCCAGCGAGGCCGGGTTTCCCAATGTCATTACCTGCGATATGGGGGGTACCAGTTTCGATGTCTCGCTGGTGGTTAACGGGCAAAGCTCGCTGGCTGCACAAACCAGTATCGATTTCGGCCTGACCGTTCGCACCCCAATGATCGAAATGACCACTATTGGTGCCGGTGGCGGTTCTATCGCATCGGTGGACCCGGGCGGATTGCTGCAGGTTGGCCCACTAAGTGCGGGATCCGACCCCGGACCGGTGTGCTACGGGCTTGGTAATGAGCGACCCACGGTTACTGACGCCAATGTGGTATTAGGCCGGATCAATGCCGATAAACCCATCGGTGGCAAGCTGGGCCGGCTGGATGTGGAAGCGGCAAAGACGGCAATAGACACCCATGTCGCCACGCCGCTTGGTCTTGACGTCATGCGCGCTGCAGAGGCGGTCATCCGTGTGGCGAATTCGAAAATGGCAGGTGCTATCCGGCTGGTGTCGATCGAACGCGGTTATGATCCCAAGAACTTCTCCGCGATGCCATTTGGTGGCGGTGGTGCACTGCATGCGGGCGCGCTGATCAAGGAGGTTGGCCTGAAAAGCGCTTTGGTGCCGCGTTATCCTGGTATCAATTCCGCCCTTGGCTGTACGATTGCTGATATGCGTCATGATTTCGTGCAGACAGTGAATGGTATTTTGGGCCAGCTGGATATATCAGGACTGGACAAGCAATTGTCCGGACTGGCGGTCAACGGACTTCAACTGCTGGAAAACACCGGCGTGGAGTTTGAAAGCTCAGAAGTCCGGTTCGAACTCGACATGAGCTATCTTGGCCAGACGCATACGGTAGATGTTACTGTACCACTGGATTTTGACGGTACCAGCACCGGGATCAGCACGGATATTATCTCAAGTGTTTTTGAGATCCGCTACCGCGAAGTGTACGGCAAACCACTTTCAGGTATACCGGTCCGGGTCTTAAACCTGCGCGTCTCTGCCATCGGGAGGCGACCCAAGTTTGATCTGACCATGCTAGCCCCGGCAGATGGCGTGGCGCTGGAAGATGCCTGCACCGGCACCCGGCAGGTTTGGTTTGACAACGCCTTCCATAAGACCGGAATCTATCAACGTCTGCCACTATCAGTCGGCACCCATATTCCCGGACCGGCTATTCTGGAACAACCTGATGCCACCATCTGTATTGAGCCGGAGCTGGAAGGCAGGGTGGACCGTTTCGGCAATCTGATCATCACCCGCAATCAAAAAGGCCTGAGTCATGCTTGAATTTGACCCGAAGACCACCGCACTGGTACTGGTCGATATGCAAAACGACTTTTTGCACCCTGAAGGAGCCTATGGTCGTGCCGGACAGACATGTGCATCGATCAGCGCATTGCCTGAACAACTGGTTCCAGTTGCCGACGCCATGCGTGCCGCAGGAGGCTGGATCATCTCTACCCATTTTACACTGGTACCTGGCAAGGCGGGACAACCCTTCATCTCTCCTCATCTGCAAAAGCTGCGTCCGTTTCTGGGCGAAGGAGATTTCACACCGGGCACGTTTGGGCACCAGTTGATTGATGCCATGCAACCTGTGGATCTGATGGTGGAGAAAATTGCCTTTTCGGCGTTTTACCAAAGCCGTCTGGAGTGGGTATTGAATCGTGCCGGATTGAAAACCCTGGTGTTTGGGGGAATTGTCACCAATGGAGGCGTTGCTTCAACCCTCAGGGATGCGCATGTGCGCGATTTTCACAGCATTGTTCTCGAAAATGGCTGCGCTGCATTCAGCCAACAGGCGCATAACTCAACCATCGACTCTTTATCCACTATCGCAGATGTGACTACCTGTGAAGAAATTATTGCCGTCCTGAGAGGTTGAGATCTGCCGGTTCTATCCACCGGCGGCAGAATATTCTTCGGCAATTTGTCTATTTCTAAATAAAACGCTCCAGATATGCATCCGAATAGTCAACCATCACTTCAACCCAGACTGGCAGATGATCTGACATTTCATGCGTTGTCCAACCCGAGTATTTTGACGCCCAATTGTCGTAAGGTTCACCACGCATTTGCGCAGCGATAGGTTCATAATGATCGCGGTCATCTGGCGTGTAAACCGCCCCACGCCAATCGAACTTGCCATGAGAAAGAAGGTCGGTGCGTTGCCCTTCACCAGTATACGCGAGTTGATCAAAATGTTTGCCGCCAGCGAGATTGGTTGGACCAAACAACGGCACTTTAAAACCATTGTCTTCCAGTGCCTGCATTGTCGGGTCTCGCGGGCTGTCTATGTTCATGTCTCCCAGAAAGAAATAGACCTCACCTTCCTGTTTAGCCCGTGTGGCAAGGGCTCCGGCAATTGTTGAAATTTCCCTCCGCCTGAGTTCTTGATCAGCCAATCCAGCTGCAGCCTTAAAAGCAATGTGCGCGCTGCATAACGTGAACTTGAACCATTCCGCCTGAAAAGATGCAAAAAACGGTGTCCGGGCGATTTGGCGCCCATTAATCAAATCTTCCGGCGGTAAAACCAATTCTCCAATAAGATTGCGGAAGAATACACGATTGGTATTGTACAAGAACGCTATACGCTCGGTGTTTCCTGCATCCCCTTCGGTGACATCGGTAACAAAGTATGACCAATTTGGCCCGAGCAGTTTAACCAGGCGGCGCAGCGGATTTAGATCTTTTTTGATTTCCTGAAGCGCACAGATATCAAATTTGTCAATAATTTCGGCAATGTAGTGAAAACTCTCATCGCGCCGCGGACGCCCTCCATCAAATGCACGTATGTTCCACGAACCAACCACCAGCGAACCGGGCGCACGCTTGGCGCCTAGCGAAACGCTTAACTCCTTGCGCAGGATTAACAAACGCTGGGCAATTGATTTTGCCTTTTGCGCTTCGTAGTTTTTCAAATCGTGATAGAATGCCATGACCAATCCTTATCCGGCATATCATCTTGCATAAAATTAGTTCATCTATTTGTTACCAGTCAATCAAGTAATTACATGTTTTTATACTCCAGGAAAAATATAGTGTCACCTGATATTGAATTGTCATTTTTTGCTCATTTATTTTGGAATGCTACGAATAACTTCACAATCATCATTATTATTGCGACAACAGTTTCCAATTTGGCTCAAGGTATTAACTATTAATACAAAATATGATTCAATTTTTATCTATTCTGTGCCATTGTCAGATTCATATGCCGATAACCTAAAATTTCAGGTATAGGTCAGTGCGTATATTTTTATTTAGATAATTGAATCACGAAGATTCACAGCATGATGCTGGCGCGTTAGGCAATCATGGTTACTCAACTTACCAAACGATTTCAACAAATTTCATCTGAGATTGAACTGGCTATAAATGCCGATGACCTAAAACTTGTGGAAGAACTGGACAAAGATATTGTACAGATCTGGCAAAATTTGTTGCAGCATGCAGTTGCTGACGCATCCGATACCCTGATATTGGCAGAATTCCTGATAGACCAGCTAATTGGCGTTGGCCCAATCAGCGGAACTGATCAACAGATCAAAAGAAAACTGCTGGCATTGTTCGTACAACCAGGATGACAAAGAATTTCTGTAGGCGGCATCGGTTTCCACCAGAGGTTATCCAGCAAACGGCATCGGCTTCCAAATTTGCGCGAACATCATACACGTCATATTGATCAAGAAAGGCCAGGTCCAAATTGCCGCCTGATTGAAACATATGAGACCGGTGCAGGAATGATGCCTCTGACAGTGCCCTCCATGAGCTAGAAAGTTTAGCAATTACATGGGATGATGAAACAAACTACAGCATGTCAGAAGAAACTGGTTTGAATTGGTCTCATGCGTTTCGTAGCCTCCCGCGACGAGAAATCCATTTCGCTATTTCAAAACTTCACCTTAAGTAATTCGCCTTGCAGGCAAACAATTTCGATCTGGTCAAACGATTCATATTTCATCAAGTGTGCTCTAAATAATGAAGATGTTGCCGGGAAGGGAATTATGCGTTTAATGCTGCCCTTATCTCATCATCGTCCATTTCCTGGCCAAGATAAGCTTCAATAACGGCGTGATCATCTTTCACCTCGCTCGGCGAACCCTCCCCAATTTTTTGTCCATAATCCAGGACGGTTACAGTATCGCAAGTTTCCATAACGACT
The DNA here is from genome assembly GCA_024225445.1 of Hyphomicrobiales bacterium. GTDB lineage: Bacteria > Pseudomonadota > Alphaproteobacteria > Rhizobiales > Rhizobiaceae > JAAEMP01. The sequence goes on from JAAEMP010000213.1 coordinate 8,244, forward strand.
TTCAGGATATGTTCGACAATAAGAACCGTCAGCCCAAAGCGCTCTTTCAATGCCATGACAATGGCCATCAGCCTATCGACGTTTACCGGTGACAGGCCTGCCGCGGGTTCATCCAGCATCAGCAATTTTGGTCGCATAGCCATTGCTCGGCCCAGGGCCAGCAATCGGCGCTGACCTCCCGAAAGTTCACTTGCCGGCATAGATGCAAAATCTGCCAGACCGATGAATTCCAGCAGTTCCATCATTTCATCAGAGGTTTGGGCGTCAATTTTTGCAATTGCAGAATTGTTGAATATTGTCTTCAAAAATCCGTAGGAGACATGAGTGTGATAGCCAACCATCAAATTTTGCAGGACGGTCATTTCTGAAAACAGCCGCAATAACTGAAATGTTCTGGCAATTCCCAGAGCGCCAATCTTGTGAGACGGCGATTTTGTTATATCCAGCCCGTCAAAAAATATCTTGCTGCCCGGATCAGGTTGATAAACACCGGTAACCAAATTGAAAAATGTTGATTTTCCTGACCCGTTTGGCCCAATCAATCCGTGAATGGAACCGGCCTCAACATCCACATCCAGATTGGATATTGCCCTCAACCCACCGAAGCTTTTCGACAACCCTATGGTTTCAAGAAGCGCCATTGGATTTACCTTCCTGGATTGCCATAAACCTTTTTGTAACGAGATAACGGTCAATCATTCCACCAATGCCTCGAGGCATGAACAGTACGATCAGCACCATCGACAGACCGAAAAGAAGCGGTTGATAGAAATAAAATTCGAGGGTTTGATCATATATTATCGTTACAATAATTGCGCCGATAACGCCGCCCCAGATGTGCCCGATACCGCCCAGCACAACCATCAGCAGAAGGGTCACCATTTCAATAATGGTAAAATTATTGTGGTGAATATAACCTGGTGGCATATGGGCGAACAGTCCACCAGCAGCACCGGCGTAAAGTGCGCTGATGACAAAGGCCAGAAGTTTATATTTTGTCACATTGATACCATGAACAGCCGCCGCGATGGTATCTTCACGAACCGCCATGAAAGCCCGACCGGTGGCTGAACGAAGTATTGAGAAGGATAAGTAGATCCCAATCAGCGCGGCTGTCATAACCAAATAGTAATAGCTGCGATAGGTATCAAAAACAAAGCCACCAATGGCTGGTGATGGAATGGATATCAAGCCGGTTGATGAACCAAAAAAGGGTGTAACCGCAATCATGATGCGAACGGATTCACCCAATCCCAATGTCGCCAGAGCCAGATACGCCCCTTCAAGCCTTACCGAAGGCAGACCGACAATCACGCCAGCAAGACCGGCAGCAAAAACTCCAAGTGGCAAGGATATCCAGAATGACCAGCCAAGATGCAGAGAAATCAACGCTGAGGTTACCGCCCCGATAGCGTATAAGCCAACATGGCCGACAGTCACCTGCCCACAAAAACCCTTAACAATATTCAGCCCCACGCAAAGCATAATGAAAATACAGATCCTGTTGGCGAGGTAGACGTAATATTCGTTAAGAGTTGTCTCCAGAATATGGGGCAAGGGCAACAGAACAACAAAGGCCATTATCCATGGGAGAATCCGATGAATATTCCCCAGCTTTTCGATATAGCTGGAGGGGTATTCCAATAGTGAAGCTACTGCATTCATATCATTTTGGTCCGGCAGAACAGAATTTTGAGTGACAAGGGGGCGGAATGAGCCCCCTTGTCATTTTTCGCAGATATTTTACAGGCCAAAATCGATCGGCATGGTAACGCGGGCAAGAACTTCCGTCTTGTAGTTTTCTCCGCCTTTTGAATAGGCAATCAGAACGGCTGTCCGGTTACCATCACGACACTGAGGTGTGGCTTCAGCGCAGAAACTGATTGGGCCTGATGCCAGACCTTGATAGCCTTTGACCCCGGCTATTGCATCGCGGATCGCAGTGCGGTCAGCGGCAAGAGAAGCGCTGTCGAGTTTCAGATCGGCATTGCCCAACGCGATTTCAGCAATCCGGACCAGGTCATAAGCCTGGCTGAAGTCGTGGTCGGGAGAATTGATGCCATAGCGCGATTTGACAATTTCATTGAACATGCGCGCGATCGGGCGCGTGTCTGCGGCAGCGTAAGCTGCTGCAAAGAAGACGCCTTTAGCCGCATCACCGGCAATTTTTGGCACAGGTGAGTTGGATGCAGATGATGAACCGATGCGACGCACGGAGGCAGGAATTCCCGCTTCATAGGACTGTATCAAAGCACGCGCCATGGTCTCGGCAAGTGCAGCAATCATGATACCGTCAACATTGGCGTTTTTGATTTTCTGCATATGGGTGCGAAAATCAACTTCTTTTTCCTGAACCTGAGCTGTATAAGCGGGCTCAACACCATGTTGGGCCTTCATTTGGGCCTGCATTGCTTCACAGTCATTTTGTGAAGCCGCATCAGCAGCGCACAGATAGGCTATTTTTTTACCAATATTCTCGCCTACATATTTGGCGTTTACGCCAGCATAGTAGCGGCCCGATACTGGAACCCGGAAAACCCAGGCACTACCCTTTTTGGTAATCTTGTCATTGGTTGAATGCGGCACAAGCTGTGGAACACCAGCTTTTGATGTGACATCAACGATCGGCAATGTCACCGACGAGCACGAAGAACCAATCAACAGATGAACTTTTTCCTGTGCAACCAGCTTGACGGCGTTGGCGACACCTTTGTCCGACTTGCATTCGTCATTCATCAATGTGGCTTTGATCATGTTGCCATTGATCCCGCCAGCCTTGTTGATCATGTCGAATTCATCCATGACCATCTGGCCGTACTTTTGACCGTTTTCACTGATCATTCTCATGGTAATGCCAATACGGATATCTGCTGCCAGGGCAAATGTACTTAATGTCACTCCCATGACTGCGGCAAGCCCAAGCACAGTACCGGTTTTATTTAGTTTACTCATTTGTTTACTCCCTTTTTTTTAATCAAATGCAGGCCTAATCTTGATCCCGATCTTCCGGATCAAGCTTTCACCCGTGCCACGACGCCAAACAGGCCTGACGGTTTGAACATAAGCACGAGAATTAGAAGAAGAAATGCGTAGATATCCTTGTGATTTGGAGAAATATAAGCGGCACCCAGATTTTCGGTAATGCCAACAAGTATACCTCCTGCAATTGCACCCGGCAGGCTGCCGAAACCTCCCACAACGGCTGCGGCAAAAGCTTTCATAAGCATCAGGTATCCCATTTCAACCTGAACCGATTGCATGGGCCCGATGAGAACTCCAGCGCCCGCTGCAAGTCCACATGCCAAACCAAATATCAATGAAATCATCAACGGGACATTGATTCCCATCAGGTAGGCGATATCCTTGTTTGCGGCGACAGCTCGAATAGCCAATCCAATTTTTGTCCTTTTCAGGAAATAGTGAAGCACGGTCATCAATGTGACTGCAAAAACCGCGGTTAATGCGTAGCTCTTTGGAAGAGTAATATCACCTATTTGAAACGGCATACCCAAATCGACATGGAACGGTTCTGCACCAGCGCCCCAGATTAGAAATGCAATATTCATCAGGACAATCGACATGCCAAATCCGCAAATAATCATGCCCATTCCGGCAACCGTGTAACCACCACCGCCCTTGGTCAACCGGCGATAGAACACCCGTTCAATTATCATGCCCAGCACTGCAGCACATAACATTGCCAGCACAAAAGCAACCGGGTAAGGCAGGCCCCATTGGTTTGAAAAAACCAGACCAAAAAAGGCACCGAACATATAAATTTCGCCATGGGCAAAATGGACGATGTCGAGGCCGGAATAAATCAATGAAATTCCAAGAGCAACAATGCCATAGACAACACCGATAGTGAGGCCAAAAAGGATAAAGGCAAATAGTGATGAATAGTCAAATCCCATGGTTAAATTCTCCAGCCATCAGGCTTTGATATCACGTGAAGTGTTGGCGACGGTGCCACCAAGGAACGAATTTTTTACATCTGGATCGTTAATCATATCCCGCGCTTTTCCTTCGATAAGGATCACACCATCTCTGATAATGTACCCATAGCCGGCAAGCAGCAGAGCCATTCTGACATTTTGCTCAACCACCAATATCGAAATACCCGATTTTCGAATGCGATTAATGATCGAGAAAATTTCCATAACAATTTTTGGGGCCAGTGCGGCACTGGGCTCGTCGAGCATCAGCAATTTGGGACTCGCCATCAAGCCACGCCCGATTACCAGCATTTGCACTTCACCACCGCTCAGCGTTGCCGACAGTTGTTTACGCCGTTCCAGTAACCGTGGAAAATATTCGTACACCCGATCCAGATCATCAGCGATTCCCGCTTTGTCACTTCGGGTGTAGGCACCAAGTTTCAGATTTTCTTCAACGGTCATCGCAGGATAGGAATCCTTGCCCTGTGTTACCTGGGTCAATCCGGCTCTCACAATCGTATGCGGGGGAAGACCATGAATGGGCTGGCCGTTAAATTCGATTGTCCCATCCCAGACTGGCAGGAGACCCGAGAGAGCTTTAAGTAGAGTTGATTTTCCCGTGCCGTTGCCACCAAGCAATGCAACAATCTCACCTTTTGGTACTTCCAGATCGATACCGCGCAAAATTTGAATTTTGCCATAGCCCGTAGTTAGTCCCGATACTTTTAGCAATACATCCTCTCAGTCGGGCGATCGCCCATATCGTTACGAAAATACATAATATTCCCATATTCAACTACGCAACTCATCCATGTCGACCCATTATTCGAATATATTTTCACGAATGACAATTTCAAATGGCATCAGCGTAGCCTCACTCATTGATTGTTCTGGCTCAACCAGTAATTTTGAAATAGCCAGATCGGCCAGTTTGCCCATATCCTGGTGAATAACCGCGTCAATGGTACCGTTCAACAGATTGGGCCTTGAATAGGAAGTCAGATGATGGGTAACGAAAACCACCTGTTTCTCAATGCCGCGTTCAGTCAGAGCTTTTACAATACCCCGATTGCCGGAACCGATATTATATATTCCGACAATATCGGAGTTTTGGTTAAGCAACTCGCAGAGCTTTGAGTAATTATCCTGTGAATCATCGTTGCCAAATATCAGGTCGAGAACTTCAAGTCCTGCGAAATATTCGCGACAAACGCGTCGAAATCCCATTTCCCGATCATCATGACTGGTATAAAGATGGCTTCCAGCGAAAATCGCAACCTTTCCTTTGCGTTCGCCAAGAAAACGCCCGATCAGGTAGCCGGCAGTCCTGCCAGCAGCTCGATTGTCGATACCGACAAATCCCTGGCGAAGCGAGCCTGGCAGATCGGATTGTATGGTAAGTACCGGTACTCCGGCCTTGGCAGCGTTGCCGATCGCCCATTTGACGGAGGGATGGTCAAGCGCCTGCAATGCGATTCCATCAGATCCCCCGTTTACGGCAAGCTTGATGTGATTGGCCAGTCGTTCTGGATCGAACCGATCAATTTCGTGAAATTTTATGGAGGCATTGCGTGCGCGCGCGGCATCAACAACGGCATTAAGCAGGTTTTCTTCTACCGATGGCCCTGCGCCTTCAGGCACAAGGAAATCCAGGGTTCTGTTTGATTTAACCAATTGCAGCGGAGAATTGCGCGGTTTGGCCGAATTCATCCTGGCGACCACCGTCCAGACACGTTCGGATGTCTCAGCGCGAACACCCACGCGCCGATTTAATACCCGGTCGACCGTCGAGGTGCTGACGCCTGCCTCCCTTGCGACGTCTGTAATCTTTGTTCGGCCGAATTTCGCCATCGTTGATTTGGCCTCCCAGGGCCAGCGCAAACGTATGAACGTCGCGTCAAACTCATTCCTATATTAGCGCAAAAGCAAAAGATCTTGCCAAGAAATTACCCGACCACAATCAAAATGGGAAGGGATTTTCGCAGTCATTTGCGTTATTTTTTGATCACTTTGATGTAAAATATTTCAATCAAGTAGAAAAACTCATATAAAATAACTGGTTAATCACATCAGAATTGATGTCTTTTTTCCACCCAAATAGTGTTGATCCTGATGGATACGATGTATAGCCTATGTGATGAGCGGTGAGTGTGAAACACCGGCACCAATGTTCATTGAGAATTTTTCACCTATGCCCTCACAATAACATGGCTGCAAATGACAGCTAAGACAGATACGCAGTAGAATTTTTCCTACTCTGGAGATTAAGTATGCACACGAAGAAAGTTGGTGTAATTGGCTTGGGGGATATGGGTAGCGGGCTGGCCAAAAACTCGTTAAAGGCGGGATTTGAAGTTTGCGGATTCGACTTAAGCGAAAGGCGATTGACTGCCTTCGAAGAAAATGGCGGCAAGCGGACGACTAGCGCATGTGAAGTCGGCAAAAACTCTGATGCTGTTTTCGTTATGGTTATGGACGGAAATCAGGTGAATTCTGTAATTTTCGGTGAGGATGGCCTCCTGCGAAGTATGAAGCCCGGCGGGGTTATCATCCTGAGCGCCACAATAAAGCCGATGGAGGCGCGGGAAGTTGGCAAGAAACTTGAAGGAACAGGTATCGCGATGATTGATTCCCCGGTCAGCGGGGGCTTTGATGGCGCGCAAAACGGAACACTGACAATGATGGCTGCCGCACCCAAGCCGGTTTTTGATGCCCATCAGGATGTCATGCAGGCGGTCGGCAGCAAGATATTCCATGTTGGTGAGGAAGCCGGTATGGGGCAAACTATCAAGGCGTGTCTTCAAGGTTTGATTGGATCAATCTTCACGGCGACATTCGAGGCTTCAGTTCTGGGTGCCAAATCAGGCATTGATGGCAAGGTTCTGCTGGAAGTGTTTTCAGCATCCGGTGCGTCCAATTCGATCACCACCAATTCACTGGGCAAAATTATTGACCGTGCTTTTGTTGATACGGGCAGTCATATCGCCACCATGTACAAGGATTTGACCATTACCATGGATCATGCCCGTGACATGGGTGTGCCAATGTTTACAGCAGGTGCCGCGATGCAGCTGTTTCAGGCCGGCAAGACACGCCACCCGGACGAAGACAACTGGACTGTCACGAAAATTCTCGAAGAGATTGTCGGTACCCAGGTCAAATAACATTTATATGGTGTCCAACCCCCTTTTGTTAGAGTTTTGGATTGGACATTTGAACTACCAAGCCAGGAGTAGAAAATAATGACCAAGCTAGGCGTCATTACCAACGGTATCAGCCGGGATTTGGAACACGCATTAAAGGTGATGAAGGAATTTGGCCTCGATTATGCCGAACTACAATTTGTCTGGGACAAGGAGGTTGGGGATCTGGATGCAGGCCAACGCAAACGCGCGCTCAATCTTGTCAGGGAGTATGATGTAAAAGTTCCGTGTATTTCGCGGCACGTATTTGGCAGCATTCCCATGTCGACCCAGCCCGGCAGTGAATTGCACAATAGCCATATGGATGGCCTTCAGCGTTGTATCGATATGGCCCACGAATTTGATTGTGGAATTGTGCGAATTATGAGTGGAAAGAAGGAAATGATTTTGTGGGGTTCGCACGGAGCAGAAGACTGGAATGTTGCCAAGGGTGCGTGGGACAGCTTGCTGAAAATTGTCGAACCCGCCATCCGCCTTGCTGAAAAAGAAAACGTAACGCTTGTGGTTGAAACCGGTAATGGCAACATGATCAACTCCAGCTGGACGGCGCGAAAACTGATTGATGATCTGGGCACGGATCGATTGAAGGTTCTTTGGGACCCGGCAAATGCCTGTTTTTGCCATGAACCGATGTGGCCTGAGGGATATGAGACATTAAAAGGCGGCTATCTGGGGCATGTCCATATCAAGGATGTCCAGGTCGATACGCCAAAAGCAAATCTGGAAGTTCGCAAAATGGGCGAGGGCCAATTAGCTGATCTGTTCCAGCCGGCCGCCGATGCGATGAAAGCCGATGGTTATGACGGCGTTATTTCCTATGAAAGCGTCTACCATCCCGGTAACGGCAATTACGAAGAAGGCTTCCGTTCATGCATTGGAAAATTCAAGGAGATTTTTGGCTAGAGTTTTGATTGTCCCAGGAGTAGCGTTGATTGAAGAAATTTTCTGTTTGATTGTGACCAGCGACCAAGGCAAATCCACTGCGCAAAATGACTGATCCAAAAGCCAATCCGACCCGGGCGATAGCATCAGCAGAAAACCATCACACCGACCTGCCCTATTACTCGCAAACCCTTCTGTGCCACTAACCCGACCCATTGACTTCGGCCACAATCCAGTCTCTGAAGGCAGCCAGCGGCGGAAAATTCGTGCTATGTTCGGGCCAGACAAGATAGTAGGCTTCCTCACTTTGAATACGGATATTCGAGGCAGGGATCAAATCCCTGCCCTGAAGTTCACGTTCAATCAGGAATTCTGGCAAAAGCGCTATGCCCAGCCCGTGTTTTGCCGCTTGCGCTGCGGTGGCGAACTGATCAAAAACCATCCCTGTATTGCTCTGATATTGAATCTCCTGGGTCTGAAACCAGTGTGCCCAGCCGTCCGGACGGCTTGATAGATGAATAAGAGGCGCAGAGCTTAATTGGGCCGAACTGGTAAACTGGTGCCTGTTATAAAAATCAACGGAACACACAGGCAGAACCGTTTCATTCATCAGAAAGACAGCTTGTGTATTCGGCCAGTGCGGGCGACCAAAATGAACTGCTGCGTCAACTTGTTCGGTGTTGAAATCAAATGGCTTCAACCGGGTTGTGAAGTTCACTGTCACACCTGGGTTCTCACTGAGAAATCCCGATAGTCTTGGGGCAAGCCAAATGGTGCCAAATGTCGGCAGAATTGCCAGGTCAAGTATTCCGCCACCGGGATTGATCTGCAGGGTCATCGAGGCACTCGCAATCATCCTGAGAGCTTCGTGTATGTCTCGCGCGTAGTTTTCTCCTGCAGGTGTCAGGCTTACTTTCTGGCGACGGCGCATAAAAAGTGATACTCCAACCTGCTCTTCAAGCGCCTTGATATGCCTGCTGACCGCACTTTGAGTAAGGTTCAGCTCTTGTGCAGCCAGAGTAAAACTTTGCGACCTGGCGGCTGCATCAAAAGATGCGAGCAGGCTGATGGAAGGGAGATAGCGCCTTGGTGTCAGCATATACATTCCATTTTCAAATGATCTTGTGTGTAAATATAGAGCCGGGCTCCGCCAGATTTTGGGTTAAACTATAAGCTCATATAAGCCTTGGCGCAGGACTGTTCTATTTTCAACTCCCCAGTTTTATAATTCACAACCGCCAACAAATCCAGTATCAATCATTCCAAATTGGAATGACTGGATGAACAAACTTTGATTGAATTGATCTCATCAATGCTGTTTCATCTGGGCGGAATCATTTCTTCTTGTACTTGTGGACAAAATAGAATTTGTTATTTCACCAAAAGCGGGCAAATCAAATTATTGAGGACCAGACGATGCTAGACAAACCATCAGTTCAGCCCATTGATGTAGACAGAGTTCTTCGCAAGGGTGGTTTTCCCGACGAAGCGCGCGAAATTATCGGACAGGAAGGTCTGCTGCCTGCCGGTGTGGTCAACCGCCTGCATCGTCAATTTTCTCAGTATTCCACCCTGTCGCGTACAACTCCTCCCATATTTACTGGTCGTGAAAACTATACCGGATTAAAGGGATTTCGCCGGGTTGTTGAAATTCTGAACGACCATAACATCGAGATTGGTCATATTGACGAACGCGAGCTGTTTATCGAAGTATACCGGTTTCTTGCCACGCGACACACCTTGAACAGTATCGACTGGAATAATTATGAAACTGATTCTGTATTCCAGCTGGTTTTCCCGCAACCCGGCATGATTGGCCGGGACATTGTCAGAAAATACCTTGCTGCGAAAAAAGGCGAAGCACGAACTCAGGTTGCCGTTGATTATATGAGAGCAACCAATCCCCATGACGGTAATCAGCAATTAAACAAGCCATGGTTCAAGAACGAGGATGGTGTGCTTGAGGTGCTGGCAGGCAGCCAGCACAAATATCCGCAAACCCAGCTGATCTTTGACAAATCAACACAGCATTGTTTTTCCTTTTGCACTTATTGTTTCCGTCATGCTCAGGTGCGCGGTGATGAGGATATGTTCCTGCAACACGATATTTGCCAAATTCATGACTATTTGAGACAGCACAAGGAAGTCACCGATATCCTGATCACCGGCGGAGATGGAGGCTTTATGCCGCCTGAACGTCTGGAACAATATATCGAACCCTTGTTCCATGACCCGGAACTGCTCCATATCCGTACCGTCAGACTGGCAACACGTTCTCTGACATTTCAACCGGAAATGGTTCTGACCCGCAAATACGAGAAAATGCTGGCGCTGTTTGACCGGCTGCACGACAACGGTATTCAACTGGCCTGGATGGCGCATTTTTCGACACCCAAAGAACTCCTCAACCCGATGGTCATCGCCGCTGTTCGACGTCTGCAGAAACATGGTGCTTTTGTTCGCAGCCAGAGCCCGATGATGAAACATATCAGCCTTTTTCCAAATGAGGATGGCACAATTGATATCGACAAATCGGCGCAAAACTGGATTGACCTGGCAAATATATTCGGCACCCTTTCGATTGGATTTCATTCCATGTATTGCGCCCGCCCGACAGGTGAGCATCATTATTACACGGCTCCCTTGGCAGATGTGTTGAGAATCTTTGACAAGATTTACCGGTCCCTGTCATCCATCAACCGTCCTTCACGTCATATTTCCATGACAACTTCAGCAGGTAAGCTGTCATTGATGGGGATGTCGGAAATTGACGGCGAACCGGTTTTCGCACTCAAGTTCAATGAATCACGGAACATGGAATGGATGGATAAGGTGTTTCACGCTAAATATGATGCCGAAACCAACAATGTATCACTTCTCAAGCCGCTGAAAGGCAATTCTTTCTTTTTTGAGGATGAATTGGCGACAATCGAGAAAGAGCTGGAAGGATCGCTCGCTGGAGCCATGAATTCGGCCACGAGCATCCGCATGGATCATGCGTTGCAGGAAGATCAATCTGCTGAAACTGATTTTCCGGCAGCCCATTGAGGAAGGTTGAAACAGTGCAATGATCGATAAACGCGTCGCAACACCAGCAGCAGCTGTTGCTGACATTTACGATGGTGCCAGTGTTATGATTGGTGGATTTGGTGAGGCTGGCAGCCCAATAGAGCTAATTCATGCCCTGATTGACCTGGGGGCCAAAGATCTTGTCGTCATCAACAATAACACCGGCAATGGTGAATCAGGGCTTGCCGCCCTGATTGGCAACGGGCAGGTCAAAAAGATGATTTGTTCCTATCCACGTTCCAGTCATTCCAGGGTGTTTCCTGAACTATACCATGCAGGAAAGATAGAACTGGAGATCGTACCGCAAGGAACCCTGGCGGAACGTATTCGAGCAGGCGGGGCGGGAATTCCAGCGTTTTACACCGCCTCGACAATTGGCACGCCTTTGGCCGAAGGCAAGGAAATCCGAAATATTGACGGGCGCGATTATGTCATGGAGTACGCGTTAAAAGCTGATTTTGCCCTGATCAAATGCGAGAATGCCGATCGCCTGGGTAATCTGGTCTATAACAAGACGGCACGAAACTTCAACCCGGTCATGTGCATGGCGGCAACGACTAGCATTGTTCAAGCCCGAAAGATCGTTGAGGTCGATGGCATTGATCCCGAACATGTGATCACGCCGGGTATTTTTGTGGATCGACTGGTTGAAGTCACGGTACCGCTGATTGAATCACAACTCATTGCACAAGGGGTGCGCTATCCATGACGACCAATGCCTCGCAGACAATAGGCTGGAGCCGTGAGCAGATGGCAGAACTGGTTGCAGCCGACATTCCAGATGGTTCCTATGTCAACCTGGGTATCGGGATTCCGGAACTGGTTGCAAAGTTTGTTCCCGCTGGCCGCGAATTTATCTATCACACCGAAAATGGACTGCTTGGCATGGGACCAGCACCGGCTCCCGGACAAGAAGATCCTGAACTGATCAATGCCGGCAAGAAGGCGGTTACGGCCAACCCGGGCGCAAGCTATTTCCACCATGGCGACAGCTTTGCCATGATCCGTGGCGGACATATTGATGTCTGTGTACTTGGAGCGATGCAGGTTTCAAGTAATGGCGATCTTGCCAACTGGTCGACCGGCGCAGCCGATGCCATCCCGGCGGTTGGCGGGGCAATGGACCTGGTTGCCGGTGTGAAAACCGTTCTTGTTGTAACCCAGCACACCACAAAAACAGGTCTGCCAAAGCTGGTTAGGCAATGCAGCTACCCGCTGACCGGCATTAACGTTGTCACCAGGGTTTATTCCGATCTGGCAATTATTGATATTACCCCTGAAGGCTTCCAGGTGCACAAGTTGGCGCCGGGTGTGGCCTTCAAGCAAGTGTGCGAAAAAACTGATGCACCGTTGCTGCCGCCAAAGGAGAACTGAGACATGAAAGGCAATACATGTCCAAATAGCACTGCGTTGTTTGATCGTGCCAAACACGTATTACCCGGGGGAGTGAGCCGCAATACCCTGTTGCATGGCAATCACCCGCTCTATGTTGATCATGGCAAGGGCTGCAAAATTGTGGATGTTGATGGAGTGGAGCGCATTGATTTTGCCAACAACGTGGCCGCCCATGTTCATGGGCATGCTTATGGACCAATTGTTGAAGCAGTCACGGAACAGCTTCAACGTGGCAGTGCCTTTACCATGGCGACGGAAGTTGAAGTGCGGTTTGCAGAACATATTTGCGGTCGATCCGCCAATTTTGACAAACTTCGTTTCGTCAATTCCGGCACCGAAGCAGTAATGGCCGGGATGAAGGCGGCTCGCGCCTATACCGGACGCCCAAAAATTGCCAAGGTGGAAGGGTCTTACCACGGTGCCTATGATTACGCTGAAGTCAGCCAGGCGCCAAAACCTGAAAACTGGGGTAATCCGGATCACCCTAATGCCATTCCACTGGCACAGGGAACACCCTCGGCTATTCTCGAGGATATGGTGATCATTCCCTTTAATGATCCGCAAAAGGCCACTGGCGTACTGGATAAACACAAAGATCAGATTGCCTGCATCATCATTGACCCAATTCCCCACCGAGTGGGAATGGCCCCGGTTGAGATCGATTTTGTCAGGGCGTTACACAAGTGGACGCGTGACAACGGATCATTGCTGATGTTTGACGAAGTCATTACCTTCCGAACTGAATTTGGTGGCATGCAGGAGCGTTTTGACGTCAAACCTGACCTGACTTCGCTAGGCAAGATGATCGGCGGCGGGTTCCCGGTTGGCGCTCTGGCCGGGCATAGCAACGTGATGGATGTTTTTACCGATGGTGAAAAAGGATTGCGCCTGCCTCATTCAGGCACTTTTTCCGCCAATCCCATAACTATGACCGCCGGTCTGGTTTCCATGGAGCACTTCAATGAAGAGGCCATCACCCGGTTAAACAAGCTGGGGGACTATGCACGCGCCAGCATAGGCGAGGCCATAAAAGCCGCCGACATTCCGGCAAGCGTTGCCGGGACCGGATCGCTGCTGCGCATCCATCTCAAAGCCAGTGCTCCACGAAATTACCGGGAAGCTCATATGAGTGCCGCCGAGCACCAGGCTCTGAGTGCGATGATTACAGCACTTTATGATGAAGGCATCATGATGATTCATACTGGTGCAGCTGCCCTGTCAACACCGATGGGCAATGACGAGATCGATCAGCTTGCCGAAGCGGTGTTCAAATCCCTTCTCTCCGTCAGGCCATTGGTTATCGACAGTATGTCGTGAGAAATTGAAATACGGGCTTTTTCAGAGCAACTTTCAAATGATCATGCAATCGGGAATCGGGTAGGAGGCGGGATTGCTCCCGCCGTCCTCCCACACCACCGTATGTACGGTTCCGTATACGGCGGTTCATGATGTGCATTTAAGGCGATTGAGCTGTTCGATCAATGGTATCAGCCCGAGGTTTCGGAAATAGGCGATCGGATAGGCCTGGTTCATATGGCTGGCACCAGCGTTCCACCATGGACCCCGGCCATTGCCAGCGGACTTCCAGGCCCGATATTCTTCGAACCCGCGGTGCATCAATTTCCGCTTGCGGGTCTTCGGGTATTTGAATTGCCGCCACAGGATGGAGCTAAGCTTTCGCCGGAACCAGCCATCCAGGTCTTCGAAGACACCCTTTGTTTCCGCCAGCCGGAAATAATTGATCCAGCCGCGCAGAATGGGGGTTGCTTCCTTGATAACCCTGGCGAGCGAACGCCCGCGCCACCGCGTGAACATCGCTCTGAGGTTCGCCTTGAACCGCGCCACCGAGCATGCCGCCACTCTAAGGCGTGGTTTGTGGTGTCTGGTCATGGAGTAACCCAGAAACGTTCTGTTCCACGGTCGATCACCGGCACTTTTAGCGCCGTTAACCTTGAGCTCCAGCCTCCGTTCAAGAAATCGGGTAATCGACGCCGGCACTCGTTGTGCCGCCCGCCGTGATTGTACATAGATGTTACAGTCATCGCCATAGCGGCAGAAGGCATGGCCCCGCCGTTCCAGTTCCCTGTCCAGATCATTGGACCGTAGTGGATAAAGTGAAGACGTCCTGTAAGTTTTAACAAAGCAACAGGAGATATCGATGAGTACAAAGAAATCAGTAAGGAAAAAGCGTTTTATTGATGCGGCTTTTAAGGCTGAGGCGGTGCGTATTGTGCATACCAGTGGCCGTCCTCAACGGGAAATTGCCACAGATATCGGTGTCAGCATCAGTGCGCTTGGCCGGTGGGTACGCGATGATCGCGAAGCTGATCTGTTATCTGGTCCGCATGACGATCTGGGCAAGGAGATAAAACGGTTGCGGCGCGAACGTGATTTAGCCCGTCAGGAGCGTGACCTGCAAAAAAAACAATGGCCTTCTTTGTCAGGGAAAGTCAATGAGATACCATTTCATTGATACCAGGAGGGCCTTGCTTGATCTCCCGTTACGTCGTCTTTGCCAACTGTTATGTGTGAGTGTCAGTGGATATTATGCCTGGCGTAATCGTGGTGCAAGTAACCGCCAACTGAATGATATGGTGTTACTGGCGCATATTCGCGCCGCCTATGCGCGTAACCGCAAGGTTTATGGTAGTTTGAGAGTCTGGCATGAATTACTTGATGAAGGCATCGAGGTTGACCGTGATCGTGTGGCTCGTTTAATGCGGGATAATGTCTGATTATGCAGTTAGGACAGGTAATGGGAACGGGATGAGCGTGAACGCACGCATATAGCAATCTATCGAAGGCTTGGTATGGCCAACACCTTCGGTTAAATCTGTAAGCGAATTCCGCCAGAAACGCCTTGCGGTATTTGGGGAAGACGCAGTGATGGGTTGAAAGA
>JAAEMP010000214.1 GCA_024225445.1 Hyphomicrobiales bacterium
GTCAGTTTCGCTTTCACGCAATTGACCAAGGCTGGAAAATGCATTTTTCAGCATGTCTGAAAGCCGCCGGCGCGACACATTGTTTGCATGGATATACCCAAGCAACTGCTCCAGGTCACTGCGCTTCGCATTCAGGCGGTCACAGGCCGCATCAAGCTCAATCCTGTAGAAAGCACCCAAATCGGTGGATTGCCCGGACCTGCCGGATTTATCACTGGTTGTCTTGTCCATAATTATTGTTATCCGCCGCTTCGATTTGACACCGGCATGGCATTATCACGATCATGATGCTACCACTTTGATGGCTTGTACAGGAAAGGTTGAATTGGTGAAACCTCCGATACCGGATTATCACAGTGCCAATGTGAGCGGTATTTTTGCAGGTTGTTTGGCGATGCAGGTCAAATGGGCCAACCAATCGATTGGCCGCATTATCTTAACTGGCGAACTGCCTCGCAAAATATGCAGGGCGATAACAAAATCGCCCTGCCATTCCGATTAATCAACGATATGATAGACCGGTGCCTTTTCCATCGTCCATTCGCCAGTTTCGCGATCACGTTGGGATAGTGTCAGGCAATGCCAGTTTTCA
>JAAEMP010000215.1 GCA_024225445.1 Hyphomicrobiales bacterium
AATACTGTAATCGCTGTCACGACCCTGGCTGCTTTTCCACTAAAACAGCCGGGCATTCGCAAATGCGCTTACAAAAGCATCTGTTTGTGAAATACGTATTGGACGGTCTGGTCGCGCGGCAAGTCAAGCTCAGTCAGTTCTTCATCCGAAAGCGACATCAAAAGATGAGCCCTTTTTGAATATTTATATCCCGCTGAATGGGTCACAGTATTTTCAACAAATTTTGAAATTCTTTTTTAATAGCTAACGCAGCGGAGCCGAACCTCGGTAAAGAAACATGAACAAATGGAAATGCAGTTATCGACATGCAGTTATCGACATGGAAGACCTCATCAAAAATAAATGGTATAGTGCTCCCCCCTCAAGTCTCCAGCTATGTATTTGACGCTGAGGCACAATAAAGAATATGACATATCAGCCATGCGTTCAGGACAGGGAAACAGCCGGCAACACTTGGCGGAAACATGATTCCGGTTGCGATTTGATTGCTCTGTATTTGTTGCGATTTGATCGCTCTGTATTTATTGCGCAACCAACAGCTGCATCGCTCTATCTGATTTTTATCTCGACGAAGGTTTCGTGATAACATGCTCCCGCTTCAATGTCGGTTCTGATGTCAGAGGGGATCAGTGCGTTGACGGTCATGCCGGTTGCACTGGTATTGAGCCAGGTTCCTTTCGGGCTGTATAGTACGCCCTGAAGAACGTCATCACTGACCAATATTTTCAGGGTGACGTTTCCATTGTCGTTCCAAACCTCGACAATGTCGTCGTTCTTTAGCGATCTCACGCTGGCATCATGTGTGTTGATTTCAACGATTTCAGGACCCCGGGATTGTTCACAACCCCCAAAAGTGGCATTTGTTCGCTTTGGTGAAGACGGGGTGATGAGGGTGAAGGGGAACGGTTTTTCAACTGGCTCAAAGCGCGGGACGCCATAACCGAAACGTTTTTCGAGGTCGGCGGAATATAGTTCAATTTTGCCAGAAGGTGTGGCAGGCAATGCCGAGTTACACATAATCGCATCGCTACCGTCATCTGCTTGCATCTCAAGAGCTTTATCCAGGGGAATTCTGCTTGGCTGGAAGCCGTCCAGTTTCTTGTCACCGTTATCAAAAGCACAGTCCATTAGCTGCAAATCGCTTTCGCTGAAAAGCGGATCATTAAATCCAAATCTTTTGGCGAGACGCCGAAATATCTCGGTATTCGGTAAACTTTCACCAACAGGTGTGATTACCGGTGCCGCTCGCTGAATATAATTCTGTCCATAAGCCCCATAGATATCATCATATTCAAAGTGGCTGGCGGCCGGCAAAATAACATCGGCGAATTTCATGCTGTCCGTCATGACGACATCACTTCCGGCAACAAACAGGTCTTCACGGCTGAGTGCCCTGATCATTTTCGCCTGGTCGGGGTGGGTGCAAACCGGATTATGATTGTAGATCATTGTTGCCATAATTGGGGGATCAAGTGTTCTATCAAGCAGTTTTTCACCGACGTCGACGATGTTGAATGTTCTGGTTCCAGGTGGAATGAGATCAGGCCGTTGCAGCCTGTCGGTGGTTTTGGGCGAAGCAAGTCCGGATTTGGCAATGACGCCTGCGCCAAGGCGGCCGTGATTACCGGTTAAGGCCTGCAGCGCCATTGCTGCGCGCAGGCCGGAACCACCGCTGCGGCCGCGCTCGATGCCATTGCCCAGCGAAGTGGCGATATTGGTGCTGTTGAGATAGAGATCGACAAAACTCTCGAATTCCAGTCGGGTAAGGCGACATTTGGATTCTACGTCAAGCGGGGTATATTGGCGGGCCTGTTGCATATATTGTTCAAAACCGACGGTCCATTTGGAAATAAAAGTCAAATCAAGGGCACTGCGTTTTTCAAGTTCTGCGGCCAGTGCCATAGCGAGAATTACATCAGTACCGGGCTGTATCTGCAGAAATAAATTGCTTTGTTCTGCGATTTTTGTGCGTTTTGGATCGATCACAACAAGCTTCGCACCCTGTGCTTTAGCTTTTTTGATTACCCGTATCAGGTGAAGATTCGAGACGGTTACGTTGTTTCCCCAGACAACAATCAGGTCTGAGTTTATTGCCTGTTCAGGTGGCATTCCGGGGGCGGTTCCATAAAGGCTGGTATAGGCGCTACCGCGGACGCCACCACATAATGGACCACGATTGAGTAGGGTTGCACCAAGTTGATAAAAAAATCTGCGGTCCATTGATCCCCCGGCCAGTTCGCCATGGGGACCCGCATAATTGAATGGCATCACCGATTGCGGACCATATTGATCAATAGCTTGAGTGAATCCGGCATGTACAAGGTCGATTGCTTGTTTCCAGGATATTTCTTCGTATTTTCCCTGACCACGTTTCCCAACTCTTCTCAAAGGACTGGTCAATCGATTTGTACCGTGGATCATTTGCGGGTAGCTGCGAGCAACCTTGTTGCATATAACCCCATCCGTATAGGGATTTGCTTTCGATCCATGAATATCAACAATTTTGCCCTCGCTGACACTCACATTTAGGCTGCAGGTATCCGGACAATCAAGCGGGCACACGCTGGGCAGGATTTCAGACATCAAAAAAGTCCTTTGTATTGGTTTACTGGTCAGGGTAACAATCAAATGGTATTTGCAAAAGGTCCACTTTTGATATTTTTTTGGTACCAATCAAACGGATCCAATTATGAACTCTTCGCCCCAGTCTGCCTTGCTTTTTATCTCGCTCGATTATGGTATTTCGAAATCGTTACCGGACCAGATTTACAACCAGATAAAAGAAGCTGTACTGACTGGCCGACTGAAACCGGGGGCGCGATTGCCGGCTACTCGGGTATTGGCTAATCAGCTCGCTGTGTCCAGAAATACAGTTGTTGCCGCCTTCGAATTGTTGGGCTCGGAAGATTATCTTGTCAGCAGGCCAGGTTCAGGCACCAGAATAACAAGCCATTTGCCGGAAGAGTTGCTGATGATACGCAGCCAACCGAAAAATCCGGTAGACAAGCCAGCTGATGTGGGGAAGATATCAAAACTGTCTTTGCATTTGGGAGGTGATGATAATAAGGGTCGCCATCACACTTCCGGATTGCGGGCTTTTCGACCGGGATTACCTGACCTTGAGCATTTTCCTTTTCAACTGTGGAGCCGGATCATAGGGCGTTTTTGGCGTAATCCTCCGCGTGATCTGTTATCGTCTGGTGATGTCGCCGGATATCTGCCATTGCGGGAGGCCATTGCTGATTATCTTGGTGCTGTACGGGGGGTGAGGTGCAATGCCGATCAGGTTTTCATTACTTCCGGAGCTCAGCAGGCTATCGACCTGGTGGCACGCACGATTATCGATCCCGGAGATGATGTCTGGGTGGAAAATCCTGGCTATGCCGGCCTCAGTTCAGCCTTGATGGCAGCTGGTGCCAGGGTAAATCATATTATTTTGGATGAAGAGGGAATTTGCATAAAAAATGGACGCCACAAGGCCGCAGGAGCGGTGCTTGCGGCAGTCACTCCATCCCACCAGTATCCGCTGGGGATAACCATGAGTCTGAAACGCCGGTTGGAGTTGCTGGAATGGGCTGAAGAAGCAAATGCCTGGCTGCTTGAAGATGATTTTGACAGCGAATTTCGATATAGTGGTAAACCGTTATCGGCGTTGCAGGGGCTGGATCAGACCAACCGCGTCATCTATATTGGCACATTTTCCAAAGTATTGTTTCCCTCACTCCGCCTTGGTTATGTCGTTGTCCCTGAAAGCCTGATCGATGCAATTGCCAACATTCGATTGGCAGTGGATGATCACCCAACACTTGCTTTGCAACCTGCATTACACGCGTTTATTTCCGATGGGTATTTTTCTTCCCACATACGCAAATTGCGAAAGTTATATATCGAGCGTCAGGGTCTGCTGATTTCTGCGTTGCGCCAATACGCCGATGGTTTACTGTTTGCCGCACCTAATGATTCAGGCATGCATCTGGTAGCGTCAATTAATCCTTCATTCGGAATCGACGATAAAACCGCCAGTCAGCGGGCAAGTAACGCCGGGCTTATTGCGCCAGCGCTATCGGACTATTGTACGGGAATCTCTCTCCCAGCCGCGCTGCTTCTTGGATATGCGGGCTTGAGCCATCGGGAGATCGACAGGGATGTAAGGTTTCTGGTCAATGCCCTGCGACGATAAGGATAACAGCAAATCTCTTGCCAATATTATTTTGTAAAATTGACCTGCGGCGTACTCGTCTTATCTTTGGGAAGCAGTTTCAAATTTGTGGCTTCTTGTTTGTATTGCAGTAAATCTGATTTAATCAGATCGATATAGGGGAGTGGTTTTGAGAACAAAAAGCCCTGATACCAGAAGTTTTTGAATTTGCTGAGAAACTTGATCTGTTCAATATTTTCGACGCCTTCTACCGTGATATCAAATCC
>JAAEMP010000216.1 GCA_024225445.1 Hyphomicrobiales bacterium
CATTTGTACGAACAGGACAGATTGATCCGGCTCTTGGCAAATTCTACCATTCAGGATTTGAAAAACGTCAGGAAGGAGATTACCAGGATTTTCTGACATTTTCAAAAGACGAGGTGGAAAACGATCTTGCCAATATGATTCAATTTTTGGATGCTCTGGAAACATTAATTCGGACAGGGGAGAATACACCATGAAACAGACAACTTTAACACTCATCATTATTATTCTGACAAGTCTTTCTCATGCCGGTGTTGACAAATCCGGCGTAAAACCCAATGTACTTTCCCTGCCCTCAGGCCCCGGTTCCATAGAGGGACTTGGAGAATCTTTTGAACCGCAGCTTAACTCCGGCACTGCCACATACAGAGTCTTACTTGCCACGCCCCCGGGCAGAGCCGGTTTTGCCCCTGAACTGGCACTCACCTATAACAGCGGAAACGGAAACAGCTTCTTCGGCCTCGGATGGAAACTCGACATCCCATACATTCAGCGCCAAACCGACAAAGGCCTGCCATATTATACTGATTTCCCCGGCAAAGACGGTGTGGATAATGATAAAGACGGGCAGACCGACGAAGCTGATGAATTTGATACCTTTATTTATTCCAATGGTGAAGAACTTGTTCCGATTGCTGACGGATCATTCCGATGTGAAAATGAAAGCGATTTTATAAAATTTTCAAAAACCTCCCAGGGATGGACAGTTGCACGCAAAGACGGAACAATCCTGCGTTTCGGAACAAGTTCTGAAACACGCATACAAGACAGTAACAGCAGAATATTCAAATGGCTCCTTGAAGAAATGTCAGATACAAACGGCAATGTCATACAGTTCTTTTTTGAGAAAAAAGATACAGGCATCCAGAAATACTGCACTAAGATCACATACAATCCCTCAGCAGACAACAGCATGACAGTTCTGTTTGAATATGAAAACAGGCCCGACATCATTACAGATTACCGTCCCCGCTATGAACTGAAAACCGCTTACAGATGCAATGCAATCCGCATGACAGAGGGTACCCTGCCAATCCGCTCATATGTTCTGACATATGAACCCACAGATAATTTTCAGCCCCTTTCCCTGCTTTCAGGTATAACACAAATCGGAAAAGATAGTAAGACATCCCTGCCGCCGGCAGAGTTTTCCTATGTGAAATTTGAAGGCAACAACGCCAAACCTTCAGATATGCCCGGTGCTCCGAAACTCAGCCTGAACAATGAAAACATTGATCTGATCGACCTGAATGCTGACGGACTTCCCGACATTCTTGACACCAATGACAATCCTCATGATTATTACCAGAACCTCGGCAAAGGTGAAGACGGCAAAATCCGGTGGTCATCCAAAACAGGAATGTTGTCAGCATCTTCACTCAAATTGGGGAGCGATTCAACCCAACTGGCAGATATGGACGGAGACGGCCGGACCGACCTTTTAAACCTTTTTAACACAGATGTTCAGTTTTACAGGATCAGAAAATCAGATACCGGTTTCAAATGGGAAACCGGGGGATATATCAACCAGGCAGGATTTGCATTTGACAGCCCGAATGTGCGGCTTGCCGACCTGAACAATGACAAACTGACTGATGTCATGAAAACCAATTCATCTGACGGTTTTGTATGGCTTAATTTAAAAGACGGCAAATGGAGCAGCGCATTCATGCCTGCATTGCCGAATCCCCAACTTAATTTTGACCAGTCTTATATCCGCCTTGCAGACATGAACGGGGATCGGCTTCAGGATATTTTAAAAATTCAGAATGATATGTGTTCATATTATCCGGGCAGGGGATTCGGGGAATTCGGTTCAGCCGTGGCAATGTCCGATCCGCCATTCGGAATAACCAGTCAAAGCCG
>JAAEMP010000217.1 GCA_024225445.1 Hyphomicrobiales bacterium
TGCCGGGTGCTCGCATGGTTATCAATCAGCGGACATGTCGGAATTGAAGATTGCTGCCGAGGACAAAAAGACCGAAGCAATGAGCACTCATGACCCGGCGAAAGTTGAAATATTACTTGATACCAAAATGCCGGCTAAGGAAGTCAAGACTTCTGAATAAATACTGCTGAACGAGCGATGGTTGGCGCAGATGACAAACGCTGTGTTTGTCACAATGCCCGACGAAAGTGTTTTTGCCGGGCATTGAGTGTTGGTACTAATAATTTCGGTGTCTGGTACAGTTGCGGCAATATAGCAAAGCACCTTTTTTTTGCTCACGGCTATTCGGGCTTACGCCCGGCCTCCGCGGGGCGGCGCACAGGCACCGGTCGCTTTTCGCTCCTGATTGTATGATCATAATAAAGGTGTTCCGCAATATGTGATCTGGCTACATGTGTATCGGCTTGCCACAAGCGGCCATGGCCGCTTCCCTTACTGCTTCTGACATAGTCGGATGGGCGTGGCAGGTTCTGGCCAGATCCTCTGATGATCCGCCGAATTCCATCAAGACCGCTGCCTCGTGGATCATTTCACTGGCGCCAAAGCCGATGATATGAACCCCCAGAACCCGGTCGGTTTGCTTGTCGGCAATAAATTTGACAAAGCCTTCACTGTGGTTCATTGCCCGGGCACGGCCATTGGCCGAGAACGGAAATTTCCCCGTTACGTATTCGGTACCGGCCGCTTTCAGGTCTTCCTCGGTTTTGCCAACACTCGCCACTTCGGGCTGGGTGTAAACGACACCGGGAATCACATTATAATTCACATGGCCTGCCTGACCTGCCAATGTTTCAGCCACCGCTGCGCCCTCATCCTCGGCCTTGTGGGCGAGCATCGGTCCATCGGTAACATCACCAATGGCGTAAATTGACGGGATACTGGTTTGCCAATGTTCGTTGGTCTTGATTTTGCCCCGTTCCATTTCCACACCGAGGCTGTCCAGCCCAAGACCATTTGAATAGGGATTTCTGCCGGTTGAGATCAAAACGACATCGCTGTCAAGGGTAACTGAATCTCCGCCTTTTACCGGCTCAAACTCAACTTTGGCTCCGGTGCCTTTTTTCTCAACGGCGGTGACCTTTGAGGAAAGGTGAAAACTCATCCCTTGTTTTTTCAACATTCGCAGAAACTGTTTGGATACATCCGCGTCGGTGGCACCCAGAATATTGCCCAGATATTCAACGACGGTAACTTTGGCGCCAAGACGATGCCATACGGAACCAAGTTCCAGACCGATTACACCACCACCGACGACAATCAGGGATTTTGGTACTTTGGTGAGTGACAGGGCGCCGGTTGAGGAAACAATGGTTTTTTCATCAATTTTAACATCCAGGCCTGGAATTCCCGCAACACTGGAACCCGTGGCAATGACGATGTTTTTGGTTGTAAGGGACCGACTTTCACCTTTGCCGTTGGTGACAACCACTTCTCCTGCTTTAGCGATGGTGCCGGTACCATGAAAAGTGGTGATCTTGTTTTTTTTCATCAGGAAAGCGACGCCATCGACATTGGATTTAATCACCGCTTCCTTGTGGGCCATCATGGCTTTCAGATCAAGTTTGGGGGCGCTGACTTTCACGCCCAGTGCCGCCAGACCATGGCCAGCCTCGTGGAACATTTCAGAAGCGTGAAGCAGGGCTTTGGAGGGAATGCAACCTATATTGAGACAGGTGCCGCCGAAGGTTTGATTCTTTTCAACAATGGCGGTGTTCAGTCCCAGTTGTGCGGCCTTGATCGCGCAGACATATCCACCGGGACCGCTACCGATAATCACAAGGTCAAAGGTGTCAGCCATTTTCAGTTTCCTTTAAATTAACAACTGCCACAAAATCAGTACCAGCCCGGCTGTAGAGCCAATCCAGACCAATGTTCGCAATATGGGAATGCCGGCGATATAGACCGGGAAATAAATCAGCCTTCCCCAGAAATACATCTGGGAACCAAGAGCGGTCATTTCATTCACTTTTCCAGTGAAATGCGCAATCAGAACGAGAGAAGCAAAGACAGGCAGGGTTTCGAGCAGATTGAAATAGGCCCGCTCGATGCGGCTGGCGATACCAGTGGGTGCTTTCCAGTCATCACGCGCGCTGAGCAAATATCCGATGCCATGCTCCATCATTTCGGCCAGTACCTGGGCAACCAGCTGGACCAGAAAGAGTACGATCACCCACAGTAGCATTGTCAGTTCAATTGACATGAAAATTCTCCTCGATAGATCCGATCAGATTACTATAGCTAATTACAGATCAAGTACCAGCCTTTCGGGATCTTCAAGTATTTCCTTGATCCGGACGAGGAATGTGACCGCTTCCTTGCCATCAACAATGCGGTGATCATAAGACAGGGCCAGATACATCATCGGGCGAATAACCACCTGGCCACCCACGGCCATCGGACGCTGCTGGATTTTGTGCATTCCCAAAATGCCCGATTGAGGCGAATTCAGGATCGGCGTTGACATCAGTGATCCATATACACCGCCATTGGACAGGGTAAATGTGCCGCCCTGCATATCGGCGATTGCCAGTTTACCCTCGCGGGCCTTGCGCCCCAGATTGCCGATCTCTTTCTCAACTTCAGCAATCGACATCTGGTCCGCATCACGAACCACCGGAACTACCAGACCTTTATCCGTACCAACCGCTACACCGATATGACAATAGTTCTTATAAACCAGATCTGTATCATCAATCTGCGCGTTGACGGACGGAACTTCCTTCAAGGCCTGACATACCGCTTTGGTGAAAAAGCCCATAAAACCCAGTTTTACATCATGCTTTTTCTCAAACAGCTCTTTGTATTTTTTACGCATATCCATCACTGCACCCATATCCACCTCGTTGAACGTGGTGAGCATGGCTGCGGTATTTTGTGCCTCTTTCAGGCGGCGGGCAATGGTCTGGCGAAGGCGGGACATTCTGATACGCTCTTCGCGGATTTTCTCGACCTGGAATCCGGACGGCGCGGGGCTGGTGGTTTGCACATCTTGAACATCGGATTTTAAAATCTGCCCGCGTTTGCCGCTGCCGGAAATCTGATCGGGTTTCAGGTTTTTTTCTTTCATCAGCTTATCTGCAGCCGGAGATGGCGGCATGGGGGATTTTGATGAAGAACCTGCTGGTTGCTGGCCTGACTTTTCAGCAGTCTGAGGCGGCATGGCCCCAGTCGCGGTACCGGCGCCCTCCTCGAAAATAGCGAGAAGTGCACCCACTTCCACCGTATCACCCTCTTTTGCCATGATTTCAGTCAGTGACCCTGCGGCTGATGCGGGAACCTCAATGGAAACCTTGTCGGTTTCAAGCTCCACCAGGGGTTCATCGACGCCAAACGGCTCGCCTACTTTTTTGAACCATTGACCAATGGTAGCCTCAGCAATGGACTCACCCAACACGGGGACTTTGATTTCAGTTGCCATAATGTCTTACCTTTTTTTCGATAAATCGTTTGCCACTACGTTTGTCATTTTTCCCCTAGGGCATCTTCCAAAAATGCATTCAGCTGTGCCAGATGTTTTGACATCATGCCGGTTGCCGGTGAAGCTGCTGCCGGCCGCCCGGCATATCTGGCGCGTTTGCAATCAGATTTGATATGGTCGAATACCCATTCCAGATAGGGTTCCAGAAATCCCCAGGCGCCCATGTTTTTGGGTTCTTCCTGACACCACACCCATTCAGCATTGGGAAATCTTGATAATTCAGTGATCAGGGCCTTGACCGGTACCGGGTATAATTGTTCGACACGTAACAAATAGACATCATTGATACCGCGTTTTTCGCGTTCTTCATAAAGATCATAATATACTTTACCGGTGCACATTACGACCCGGCGGATTTTATTGTCCCTGGCAAGTTTGATCTGCTGGTTTCTTGAAACTTCCGCATCGTCCCAGAGTAGGCGGTGAAACGAGAATTTACTATCCAGATCACTCAAGTCTGACACCGCCCTTTTGTGGCGCAAAAGGGATTTGGGTGTCATCAATACCAGTGGTTTTCGAAATTCGCGATGCATCTGACGTCGCAGAACATGGAAGTAGTTTGCCGGAGTAGAGCAATTGGCCACCTGCATATTGTCTTCTGCGCATGACTGGAGATAACGCTCCAGTCTGGCAGAGGAGTGCTCGGGACCCTGGCCCTCAAATCCATGCGGCAACAGCAGGACCAGTCCACTCATGCGCAGCCATTTTCTTTCTCCCGATGAGATAAACTGATCGATCACAACCTGGGCACCATTGGCGAAATCACCAAATTGACCTTCCCACATGACCAGGGTCGTTGGAGCGGAAAGTGTGTAGCCATATTCATAACCGAGCACCGCTTCTTCGGACAGCATGGAATTGATGACATCATATTCCGGCTGGTTATCTGAAAGATTGTTGAGTGGAATGTAGCGTGATTCGGATTCCTGATCGTATATGACCGAATGGCGTTGTGAAAAAGTGCCACGCTCAACGTCCTGACCAGACAGGCGCACGTTGTAACCTTCTGTCAAAAGGCTGCCAAAAGCCAGGGCCTCGGCCATTGCCCAGTCTATGCCCTTGCCGGAACTGATCATTTCTGCGCGTCCGTCAAACAGGCGTTGTATGGTGCGGTGGGCTTTAAACTCCTTTGGAATTTGGGAGAGCTTTGTTCCAATACTTTTCAGTTGTCCGGTGGATATACCGGTTTTTCCACGCCGTGGATCATCGGATGAACTGGCGACTTTGTAGCCACTCCATACACCGTCCAGCCAGTCGGCCTTGTTTGGTTTATAATTTTGCCCGGTCTCGAATTCACCCTCGAGATAGGCCCTGAAATCGGATTTCAATCCCTGGAATTCGGGATCGGAGACGAGGTTTTCCTCAGCCAGGCGTTCGGAATAAATTTGCAGAGTAGTGGGATGTTTGCGAATTTTCCTGTACATGATTGGTTGGGTGAAGGAGGGTTCGTCACCTTCATTGTGGCCAAAGCGTCGGTAACAAAACATATCAATAACGACGGGTTTGTGGAATCTCTGGCGGAATTCAATTGCCACTTTAGCAGCATATACGACAGCCTCAGGGTCATCTCCATTGACATGAAAAATCGGGGCTTCAATCATTTTGGCTACATCAGAGGGATAGGGTGATGAACGTGAGAACCGTGGATTGGTGGTAAAGCCGATCTGGTTGTTGACGATAAAATGGATGGAGCCGCCGGTGCGATGACCTTTCAGGCCGGAAAGTCCAAAACATTCTGCGACTACACCCTGACCAGCAAAGGCTGCGTCGCCATGCAGAAGCAAGGGCAGAATACTATCGCGCGAGCGTTCCCCCTTTTCATCTTTGGTTTCCTGGGTATCCTGTTTCGCCCGGACTTTACCAAGAACTACCGGATTGACAATTTCCAGATGGGACGGGTTGGCGGTTAATGACAGATGAACCGAATTGCCATCAAACTCGCGGTCGGATGAGGCTCCCAGATGATATTTTACATCGCCGGACCCCTCGACTTCATCGGGTGTGTTGGAACCACCCATGAATTCGTTGAATATTGCGCGATGGGGTTTGCCCATCACATTGGATAAAACATTCAGACGCCCGCGATGCGGCATGCCCAGAACTATTTCCTTCAATCCCAACTGGCCACCGCGCTTGATTATTTGCTCAAGTGCGGGAATCAGGGATTCGGCACCATCAAGGCCAAAACGTTTTGTTCCCTTGTATTTGACATCAAGAAAACGCTCAAATCCCTCCGCTTCAATCAGCTTGTTCAGAATTGCCTTTTTACCAAATTCGGTAAACGCCACGCCTTTGTCGGGTCCCTCGATACGCTCCTGAATCCAGGCTTTTTCCTGGGGATTTGAGATATGCATGAATTCCACACCCATGGTGGAGCAATAGGTGCGATCCAGAATCTCGAGCATTTCACGTATAGTGGCGAATTCCATGCCGAGCATATAATCGATAAAAATACTGCGATCATAATCAGTCTCGGTAAAGCCGTAAGTGGAAGGGTGCAGTTCATTGTGGGCTTCACGCCAGCCGGTAATTTTCAATGGATCAAGGTCAGCATGCAAATGACCACGCATGCGATAGGCGCGTATCATCATGATGGCCGATACAGAGTCCCGCGTGGCCTGTAAAACTTCGCTTTCGCTCAGACTAGTTGTGGTGGGGTGAGATTTGATTTTCTCAGCAACAGAATGTTCGACCTCAGGCCAGTCGCCATCCAGGGCTGAGACCAGTTCGCCATTTTCGGCAATCGGCCAGTTTTCGCGAGCCCAGGACGGGTTTTGGGAAAATTCACCATTTCCACCGGCCGTAGATTCGTCTTCCTGCATGGAAGCAAACCAGCTGCGCCATTGTTCATCGACGGAATTTGGGTTTTTTTGGTATTTGTCGAAAAGTCTTTCCAGCCAAGCTGCATTTGAACCGTTGAGGAATGACGAAAATTCTTCACTGGTATTTTGACTTGCCATGGTCTTTTCGGGAAATCCCCGCCTCCATTGGTAGTTTGCATTTGATGACAATTGCAAACTTACTGATATTTAGAGCACTTCATATTTCATCAAAATTATTCTAATTGTTATTATTTCGTCAAAATGCCGAGTAATGTTTCACCGAGCTTGGCAGGTGAGGGAGAGACTTTCACGCCAGCTGATTCCAGAGCTTCGATCTTGTCTTGCGCACCGCCCTTGCCACCGGAAATTACCGCACCGGCATGGCCCATGGTGCGTCCAGCGGGTGCTGTGCGACCGGCAATAAAAGCGGCCATGGGTTTGGATCGGCCTCTTGCGGCTTCATCTTTGATAAACTGGGCTGCATCTTCTTCCGCCGAGCCGCCAATTTCACCAATCATGATAATGGACCGGGTTTCGCTATCGCCCAAAAACATTTCCAGTACATCGATGAATTCGGTGCCCTTGACCGGATCGCCACCGATACCGACCGCGGTGGTCTGACCCAGACCGGTATTGGTTGTCTGAAATACCGCTTCATAGGTCAAAGTGCCTGATCTTGACAGAATGCCAACATTGCCTTTCTTGAAAATGCTGCCCGGCATGATGCCGATTTTGCATTCATCAGGCGTCATAATGCCCGGGCAATTGGGTCCCACCAGGCGTGATCCGGACTGGCGCAGCTTTGCCTTGACTTTGACCATGTCGATTACCGGAATACCTTCGGTAATGCATATGATCAGTGGAATCTCAGCGTCAATTGCTTCGATTATGGCCGTCGCCGCACCAGCTGGTGGAACATAAACGACAGAAGCATCAGCCCCGGTTTTTTCTTTTCCTTCTGCTACTGATGCAAATATTGGCAATTGCGTTCCTGCTGCATCGCCTGCTCCAGCGGTCCAGATGGTGCCGCCTTTATTAGGATGGATTCCGCCAACCATTTTGGTGTCGTGATAAGCCAGTGCCTGTTCAGTATGAAATGTACCGGTCTTGCCGGTCAGTCCCTGTACAAGAATTCTGGTATCTTTGTTAATGAGTATGGACATTGTATTATTCTTTCACCTAATTTTTGTATCGGCAATTTTCAACACTCAATTTACCGCCACTCTTGACAAGGATTTCGGGAATTTAACATGATTGAACGGCTGTAATTACCCCCGCACAGCCTTAACAATTTTTTGTGCCGCATCGTCCAGATCATCTGCTGCAATGACATCCAGATCTGAACTGTCGATAATCGCTTTACCCTCGGCAACTTTTGTACCTTCAAGACGGACAACAAGGGGGACCTTGAGGCCTACCTCCTGCACAGCGGTTAATACGCCCTCAGCAATCACATCGCAGCGCATGATACCGCCAAAAATGTTTACCAGAATGCCCTTGACCTGGGGGTCGGCGGTTATGATTTTGAACGCCGCGGTTACTTTTTCAGCGGTTGCGCCGCCACCAACGTCAAGAAAGTTGGCTGGCTCCTCACCATAAAGTTTAATGATGTCCATGGTGGCCATTGCCAGACCGGCGCCATTGACCATGCAGCCGATGCTGCCATCCAGGGCGATATAAGCCAGGTCATGTTTTGATGCTTCAATTTCTTTTTCGTCTTCTTCGCTCAAATCACGAAGCTCTGCCAATTCGGGATGGCGAAATTCGGCGTTGTTGTCGAAAGATACTTTTGCATCAAGAACGCGCAAATGACCGTCTTTTAGTACGACCAATGGATTAATTTCCAACAGGCTCATGTCTTTGGCGACAAAGGTGTCATATAGTATAGGGAACAAATTCATGCCGTCATCGCGGGCGATGCCAGACAATTCGAAGGCATTGCAAAGTTTTTCGCAATTGATCGCAGTGCAGCCGGTAAAAGGATCAATCCCGATTGTATGAATTTTTTCCGGTGTTTCTTCAGCAACCGCTTCAATATCCATCCCGCCTTCGGTTGAGGCGACAAAGGAAACCAGGCTGGTATCCCGGTTTACCAGTACAGACAGATAGAGTTCACGATCAATATCCGCACCATCCTCCAGATACAGGCGGTTAACCTGCTTGCCCTGAGGTCCGGTTTGTTTGGTAACGAGTGTATTACCGAACATTTCGCGGATGTGATCACGCGCTTCATCCGGCGAAAAAGCCAGCCTTACCCCACCTTGTGCATCTTGCGGTAATTCCAGAAATTTGCCCTTGCCGCGTCCTCCTGCATGGATCTGGCTTTTTACCACATAGACCGGCCCCGGCAGGGCTGAAATTGCGTCATCCATATCGTCAAGAGACAGGACTGGTTTACCCTTTGACACCGATGCGCCGGCCTTTTTTAAAAGTGCTTTCGCCTGATATTCATGAATATTCATGATCTTTCTACCTCAACAAAATTACTTCAAATTAGGAGCGATTTCGGCGCAAGCCTCACAGAGATCGGCGACAGCACCGACAGATTTGTCAAATAATTTCTGCTCGGTCTTATTCAGGTTAATTTCGATTACCCGTTCAACACCACCACTTCCAATTACACACGGTACGCCGACATACATGTCTTTGACACCGTATTCGCCCTTCAGAGCGACCGCACAGGGAAGTACCCGTTTTTTGTCACGTAGATAACTTTCGGCCATGTTTATGGCTGAGGTTGCCGGAGCATAGTAGGCGGAGCCAGTTTTTAGCAGGGAAACAATTTCACCGCCGCCTTTACGGGTGCGGTCAATGATTTCATCCAGTCGCTGTTTGGTCAGCCAGCCCATTTTCACCAGATCGGTCAGGGGAATGCCCGCGACCGTCGAATAACGGGCCAGGGGAACCATTGAATCGCCATGGCCACCTAATACAAAGGCGGTAACATCTTCGACGGAAACGTCAAATTCTTCAGCGAGAAATAAGCGGAATCTGGATGAATCAAGAATGCCGGCCATGCCAACGACCTTGTTTTTGGGAAGGCCGGAGAATTTTTGTATTGCCCAGACCATAGCGTCCAGCGGATTGGTAATACAAATAACAAATGCATCAGGGGCATATTTTTTTATGCCAGCCCCGACCTGTTCCATGACTTTCAGATTTATGGCAAGTAGATCATCACGGCTCATTCCCGGTTTTCTGGCAATACCAGCTGTCACGACACACACATCCGCCCCCTTGATTGCGGCATAGCTCTGGGTGCCGGAAAGCCTCGAATTGAAACCCTCAACAGGCGAAGACTGGGCAATATCCAGCGCTTTTCCTTCGGGTAGCCCTTCGGCAATGTCGAACATTACGATATCGCCCAGTTCCTTTAATCCGGCCAGATGGGCTAAAGTGCCACCGATCATTCCTGAGCCAATCAAGGCGATTTTGTTGCGTGCCATTATATTCCCTTTACGTAAACTGCAATATTTATTTTGCGCCGGTTTTTGAACCTGATGAAAAACTGTATACTGGCCTTGGGCAAATTTCACAACACAAATAAAATTTTATTTAATTAATACAACATGTTAATTGCCTTTTAAGTTACGTATACGTAAACTTACGCATGGTTAATGTTGAATTATCAAATGTTTGTGAGTCTAGGCCGGGAGTGCGGGATGGGTCTGATAATATTCTTTAGACTGCATTTCAATCAATCTGGACGCTGTGCGATCAAATTCAAATGCCTCCCTGCCACTATTTGCATGATATAGGGCCTGTGGAGGACCCTCGGCAGAGACGATCAGTTGGCAATGATTATCATATAGAACGTCGATCAGCAGGATGAGGCGTTTGGCCTCGTTGCGTTCAGCTGGTTCCAGAATTGGTATTTCATCAATCATGATGCTTTTGTAGCGCTTGGCGATTGCCAGATAATCGGCAATCCCGCGCGGTTCCCGACACAATTGATCAAAATGAAACCGGGCAACCCCGCAAGCTGTACGCTGGACCTTAATCTGACGTCCTTTCAATTTAATGGTATCGGTAACAGGTTGGCCATTATCGGTTAGCAAATCCCAAACCTGATTCATGGCCTGGTTGGCACGTCTGCCCAATGGATGGGAATAGAGCTTGTCATTTGGTAGTTTTGAAAGCCGGTAATCGACGATTGAGGTTAGTTCATGGACGTTCATTCTGGATAGCAACAAATCGATAAAGGGTAAAAATAATTGCCGGTTCAAGCCATTATGATATAAATCCTGTGGCCTGATATTAGAGGTTACAACAATGGTTGTGCCTTCATCGAACAGAACTTTGAACAGGCGGCCCAAAAGCATGGCGTCAGTGATGTCTGTTACCGAAAACTCGTCGAAACAAAGCAGTTTGGATTTGGCGGCCAGTATTTTTCCAACAGGGATTACCGGATCTTTGTGATTTGACTTGCCGGAAGTGTATTTTTGTCGTTGCTCGTGAATGAGCTGGTGTGCTTCCTGCATAAAATCGTTGAAATGCACTCGACGTTTTGGAGCATAATTGACGGCTGCAAAAAACAAGTCCATCAGAAATGACTTGCCACTGCCTACTCCGCCCCAGATATAAAGTCCGTCCTTGTCGGGATTCTCGGCAGATTTTTTGCCAAACAACCATCCCAGGGAACTTGATTTGGATGAAAGCCGCCTGGTGCCAAGTTTGATAATTAACTGGTCAAGCTGGGTTGCCAGTCTAATCTGGGCAGGATCACGTTGAAAATTGCCAGATAACAGGTGTTCGTCATATACCCGTCTTACGGGTTCCAGGAGATCAATTTCAATGGGCAATTGGTTAGCGCCTCTTTTTTGATCAGCTATTTTGGAGCCTAATTTATCGAACGAAACTAACCGCTTCACCGCTGGTGGTTCGGCCGTCATATCGTCCTGTTCGGCTGGCGAACAGACGGGCGACCTCATTACCAGATTGATCCACCAGTACCACTGTCTGGTCTTTCACATCCCAGGCATTGATCGCCTGAATTTCTGGAGAAACGCATTTGCGCGTCGCAGCACGGTATCCTCCGGACCATTTGGTGAAGGCCAGAATGATACGGCAGTCAAGTCCGTCAGTTGGAACCTGCCAGGAACCTGCCAGAGCTTCGCGTGATATTTTCGATGATGAATTGGGCTGGTTGGGGTCTGTCGCAACATTTTCCACCTGAACCTTTTGCTGGTCTTCAGGAGTCGTTGGCGTATTTGCAACTGATTGATCTACCGGTGGCTGCTGATCGGAATTAACCGGAGGCAATTGATTGGACAACACCGGTTCTGCAGGTGTAGATGGTAGAGCGCGAGGTGGTGCGACTGGCGCGATGGAATTGAGGGACCTGTTGCAACCAGTGAGAATTGTGCTGATCGCCACCAATCCCGTCACAAATATTGAGCTGTATTTATTTGCCATATACCCGCCCTCCGGTGGCGGTATCATTTTTGTTGATTGCCATAATGGCCTAATGGGCCGCAAATAAGGCAAAATTCCTGTCTCATTATGGTGAATAATGTCTAAATTTTAGGTAAAGAGTGCAAATAAACCATCGCAGATCGCCCGGAATCTCCTGAATTCAACGCTTACTGCGGATCGAAACCTGTTTTTTCCATGGGTTGCTGTTAAGACCAGTTAATAACAACTTCTTCTGGAATAAGTCATCGCGCTGCATGAATCAGTATTTCTATGTAATCAAGTGGCTGAAGGATGCGACGACACGTTCATATACCTTGCGTTTGAATTCGACAATTCGCAGTGGTAATTCTTCGATGTCCACCCATTGCCATTGATCAAATTCAATCGGTGCGCCATCGGGTGGATGGGTGATATTGATCTCATCTTCATTACCGTGAAAGCGAAATGCAAACCATTTTTGAGTTTGTCCGCGAAATTTGCCCTTCAGAGCAGTGCCAATAATGTCTTCGGGCAAATCGTAATTCAGCCACTCTGATGCTTCAGCCAAAAGGTAGGCCGTTGTGATACCCGTCTCCTCCCATAGTTCACGCTTGGCTGCGGCAAGCGGTTTTTCACCCTTGTCGATTCCGCCTTGGGGCATTTGCCAGCGTTTATCGACATCGGTCTTGAATTCATCGTTGAGAATTGTTGGCCTGTGGCCCATCCAGATCTTGTTCTCCCGGTTGATCACCATAATGCCAACACATTTGCGGTAGGGAAGGGTCATAAATTTTGTTGTTTTCATGAAAGCTCCAGTTTCTATCCCTTGGGCTCACTGGCAATTGCAGACACTGGAGTTAATTCCAGACCGCGCTTCTTGGCATTTTTCAGGAATTTGGCGATTAGCGTAATTGATTCAGGAAATGCGGTGGCGACACCGATGGCCAATCCAGTTCGTTTAGCAGTCTCTTCCAGCTCACCCAGTTTTTTGGTGATTGCGGATCGCGTGCGAAGGGAATCTATCGTCATGTGAGCGCGTGCATTTGGCAACCCGGTGCTTTTCGATACAGTTGTGGCAACTGAATTTCGTATTGATCCGTCATCGACAAACATTAGCCCACGATCGGATAACTCTTCAAATACTGGTGTGAGTTTTTCTGGTGAAGTGAGCATTTTTCCCCCCAGATAATTCATTACACCAACATAGTTTGTAATACGACCCAGTGACCAATACAGGTTTTCCCGATTCAGTTTTGTATCGGCGCTGCTCAACAATGAGCGGGCACCGGCACTGGTTTGTGGATAGCCAAACGGTTCCATTGGAATTTGCATCAATAATTCGTGGCCAGACTTTCTGGCTGTCTGCATCCAGCGTGGCAGGCTATTGCCATAAGGGGCAAAAGCCAGTGTGACGCCAGAAGGCAGTGTTCGAATAGCCTGATCGGTACTGGTTTGCGATATACCAAGACCGCCAACAATGATGACAATTCTTGCAACCCCAAAATTCCCCTCGGTATCGGGTTGGCGTGAATAAATATCAAGTGCGCGAAGGCCATCCGGTGATTTTACCGGTAATTGTCCGACAGAAGTTTTTTCAACCAGTTCAGGGTCGGGAAGATGGGCAAGGACTTGTCTTTTGACATAATTGTCAGGTCGCTTCCTGGGAATTATGGCGGGAATTTCCATTTCATCCGAAATACTTAACTCGCGAAGACCGGGTGCATTCTCATCGATGGGTAGATCAGGACGTTTGACGGTATTATTTTTGGTGTTCCCGGTTTTGGATTTTTGAGAATTGATCTGAGAGCTTTCCAGAGCGCTATGCAGATCAGACTTGTCATCCGGCCGGTCAATGGTTGAGCCAATATATCCTTTTGCCGCATAACCCACAATTCCCGCAGCCAGCACACTGGCTGCAATAACCGCATGGCGGCCAAATCGAGCAGGTTTTATCGAGGTGGGTGTTGGTACTCCCAAGGGTCGATCGAGATTTCCTGTCACCCAAACAACTCCAGAAATGTTGACTGTTGGCGTTAATATTCTATCCGGTTATTCAAAAAGGCCTGACAGAATCATTCATCTGCAGTTTTCATAACATGAACTGTCCAGACAAATATTGTCATTATTTAGATTCTTGTCGGTAAATGAGAATTATTGTGGCAAATTGAATCAATCAGACCAGTGTGGAATTTACACCGGCCCAAATGAAACAGAATAAACCGCAAGTGACCCAAATGGTATGAATCACGATGTCCGGTTAGAACGCTGCAAAACTGTGATAGTCAGGTTACCCGTCTTTCTTGGGATCGGTTGAATCCGGATCA
Organism: Hyphomicrobiales bacterium; assembly: GCA_024225445.1. Classification (GTDB taxonomy): domain Bacteria; phylum Pseudomonadota; class Alphaproteobacteria; order Rhizobiales; family Rhizobiaceae; genus JAAEMP01. The sequence goes on from JAAEMP010000217.1 coordinate 14,058, forward strand.
GGTGGAAAAGCCGCATGTTCTTTTGCGCCGCGCAACAAATCCATGGCGTAACCCAGCTGAATATCATCTTTTGCATCAGGTGGAACATAGGCAATCGATCCTGATCCATTTTCATCTTCTTCTGCACCGGTAATGTGACCGCGAAGCTTTGATTCACCACGTGCTTCCACGCGGCCTTTGAGTTCATCCGGTAGTGGCTGATTTACCTTGATATCCGGTTTAATACCTTTGCCCTGGATAGAAACGCCTGAAGGGGTATAGTACAAAGCCGTAGTGAGACGCAGAGCCCCGTTGGAACCCAGCGGAATAATTGTTTGAACAGAGCCTTTGCCAAATGACCGGGTGCCCAAAATCGTTGCCCGCTTGTGATCCTGCAGGGCACCAGCAACAATTTCCGAGGCACTGGCGGACCCGCCATTGACCAGAACTATCACCGGTTTTCCGCCTGTAGCATCACCGGGCCGCGATGAATAACGCCTGGTTTCATCGGGATTACGTCCGCGTGTGGAAACGATTTCACCGCGGTCAAGGAAGGTATCGGAAACACTTATCGCCTGGTCAAGAAGGCCACCCGGATTGAGACGAAGATCAAGAATAAAGCCTTTTAGCTTGTCTTTATCGACTTTTTCCTGAATTTTTTTGATTGCCTTGTCGAGGCCGTCAAAAGTCTGTTCGGAAAAACTGGAAATTCGAATGTAACCAATATCGTCACCCTCGATACGATGATGAACAGCGCGCACCTTGATTATGGCGCGAATGATGGTAATTTCGATAGGTTCTTTCGCGCCCTCACGCAGGACTGTAATAACAATTGGTGTGTTTACCGGGCCGCGCATTTTTTCAACAGCGTTTTGAAGGTTCAGTCCACGTACATTCTCGCCATCAATCTTGGAAATAAGATCACCGGCCAATACCCCTGCCTTTGCTGCGGGTGTATCATCGATGGGAGTGACAACTTTAATGAGCTCTTTTTCCATCGTCACTTCGATACCGAGTCCGCCAAATTCTCCACGGGTCTGAACCCGCATAATGTCAAAATCCTTGGCTGTGAGGTAACTGGAATGAGGATCAAGGAAGGACAACATTCCGTTGATAGCGTTCTCAATCAGTTCCTCCTCTTTCGGCTCTTTGACATATTGTGAACGTACACGTTCAAATATGTCGCCAAAAATGGAAAGTTGACGATAGGTGTCAGCACCTGCTGCATTTGCGATGGAATTATAGGTAGTACCGTTTAATACCAGCAATACAGTGCTGGCGCCCAGCAGTGCACCCATTAACAGAAGTGTTATTCTACGAATCATTATTCGTCCCTTTTTCTGTGTTGACCTGCCACCATTGTGCAGGATTTATTGGTTCGCCATTTCTACGAAATTCAATTGCCAGAACCGGTCGCGGCAATTCTATATCGATTGTACCTGTACTTGCAATCCTGTGCGAGCCCATTATTCCGATTGGTTCACCGGCAAGAACAAACTGGCTCAGTCCCACTTCGATCTTCTCCATTCCAGAAAGGACTATATGGTAATCAGAACCTACATTCAAAATTAATAATTGGCCATATGAGCGAAATGGTCCCGAATATACGATCCAACCATCAGCAGGTGAGAGCACTCGGGCATTGATTCGCGTGGCAATTGCCATACTGGGAGAAGGATTGCCCAGTTCATCCCTATCACCAAACTTGCGAATTTCCACCCCGTTTACCGGCTTTATCAAATGCCCCTTGGCATCTGTGAACTTGATCGCGGGACTAATACGCGAAGAGTCTGAAAAATCAGGTTTTAAAACCTCCAAGCGGGCATCGGCAATTTGTTTTTGGTGCCGTTTCTCGCGCTCGGCATCCGCCTTTTTTGCTGCATCGGTAGCGAGCCTGACTGCCTTTATCTCAGATTCCAGTTTGCTGATCAAATTTGTCAAATTAGTGGCGCGAGCTGCGAGTTCAGCTGCCTTGATTCCCTGTGCATCCAGTTTATCACGAGCCAGTCTGGAACGGTTTTTTTTCTCCTGGATTAAAGTCGAAATACGTTGTTCCTCTGCGGCCTCATTTTTCAAATCCTCCGTCAATTGGATTCGCTGACTGAAAATCTCACTGCTTAGTTGACGCAATTGTGACAATTGCGCAGCGAGAATTTCGGTTTCTGCGCGAATTTCAGGCACCACTGAACCCAGCATTATGGCGCTTCGTACAGAGACCAGGGCATCGCTCGGGGTTACCAACAGGGCTGGCGGAGGATTTTTCCCCATTCTTTGAAGCGCAGCCAAAACCTCACTTAACAAGGACTTTCGGGTATTTAGAGAGTGGCGCAACTCTTCGCGCTTTTCTTCCTGTTCCAATATCCGGTTACTGGCACGATGAATTTTTTGTTCAAGCTTGCGTGATCTGGTTGTAGCCGAGATCAATTTCTCATTGAGGGCTGCCCTGTCGGTGTTCAATGTGGAGATTTCATCGGCGAGACTGAGTTCCTGTTTTGAGCTGGCGGTGAGATTTTTTCGGATTTCCTCAAGTATCTGAGTGGATTTGAAATGGCGTTCCGCCAGGGTTTCCTCAGCCCGGGCAAATGGGGCAAACAGAAATATTCCCATAAATGAGAGGATTATGAAAATGGGAGAATATGCGGATTTCTGCTTCAAAGGGTGAACTGTCCAACTGGGTTTCGCCGACTAGATGTGAAATTCATAACTTTGTTGTTATCATGACGTTGATCAAATAGCCGTCATTGTCGGTGATAGGGGTGTCCGGCAAGAATCGTCATAGCGCGATAAATTTGTTCTGCCAACAAAATACGGGCGATTTGATGAGGCCAGGTCATTGAACCAAACCGGATGGAGAAATTTGCCTTTCCAACAAATTCGCGATCAAGTCCGTCAGGACCACCCAAAGCCATAGTCAGTTCTTTTGCACCTTGATCGCGTTGATTTGCAAGCAAGTGTGCAAATTCTGAACTGGAAAAATCTTTTCCGTTTTCATCGAATATCAACAGAATATTGCCTTTGGCGGTTGTTGAAAACAACAGTTCGGCCTCCTGTTGTTTGCGTATGGTGCCTGTTGTATTTTTTGACTCAGGAAATTGGTGATGGGAAATGGTTGGAAAACCCAATTGAACACCAGTGCCTCTTGCGCGTTTCAGATAACGTGAAAACAATTCCTGCTCAGGTCCTGATTTAAGTTTTCCAATTGCTGATATCCTGAGTTTCATTCGGTCCTAAAATCGTATCTGGAAAAGCGCTGTATCAATTCGGTTTATTGCTATTCGACATGCCCGGTTGCGACGCCACCGGTAACATCCACATTTTTTCCAGATTATAAAACTCGCGGACTTCGGGGCGGAACAGATGAACAATGATGTCGCCGATATCGATCAGAACCCAATCGCCGTTTTGTTGCCCTTCGACGCGGGGTGTTTTTACCTGTGCGTCCTTGAGATCACGTAGCAGAAGGTCGGCAATTGCGCCCACATGCCTGTGGGAGCGACCTGAAGCAATGATCATATAATCACCAATTGAAGATTTTTCTGAAATGTTGATCGGCTGAATCTGTTCCGCCTTGGCGTCTTCCAGGCTGGAAAGGACTAGCGAATACACATCCTCAACAGAAGGTACTTCTGCACCGGATGATTTTGTGGAAGCTTTGTCAATACTTCCTTTTTGCAGTAAATTGGCCAGTTTGTCCTCTTGGTTTGTGATGTGCCGTTCCGGCTTGGTGATTGGAGGATACATGATTCCTCACCTGGATGGTAGTCCTCAGTATAACTGGATAAATGGGCCATAAACTGCGGTCAAGGAAGTCGAATCAATTTCCCCCGGCATGAATGCCATTGCGAAAATCAGTGGATGACAAAAATGACCTTCGACCGTGAATAAACGTCCAGACCGGTGGTTTGATGATGGCCAGGAGGCTGCTGTCTCGTTCATCCATTCTATATTTCGCCAACGCGTGGGTAGCGGCGGTTGAATTGGGTGATGTGGTGGATTGGGGTCTGTCGATGATCGCCAATGGCACCATGTCAGCAATTTTTTGCCAACGGTCCCAATGATGGAAATTGGCAAGATTGTCAGCGCCCATGACCCAGACAAAATTCACCGAAGGTCGACGCTGTTTCAACAGGTATAATGTATCAGCGGTGTATCTGAGGTTGTGTGCCGCCTCAAATGCAGTGACATGTATGTCCGGGTGGGAGGCAATCGGGTAGCACTGAGACAATCTTTGTGGAAGAGAGGAAAGGTTACCTTGCTGTTTCAGTGGATTTCCCGGTGTGACTAACCACCACAACTGATCAAGGTTCAATTTTCGGATGGCTGTCAGGCTGACATGCATATGGCCCTGGTGGGGTGGGTTGAAGGAACCGCCAAACAAGCCGATTTTCATGCCGCGAGATGCAGGCGGTATTTTGTAGGGATTTCTGACATAAGCTGGAATGTGCATCGAATCAAGGTCGGGTCTGACCGGTGCCATGAACCAGATATTTGAAACTGGTCAGCTGCTCCACGCCTACCGGACCACGGGCGTGCATTTTACCGGTGGCAATACCGATCTCCGCCCCCATGCCAAATTCGCCTCCGTCAGCGAACTGGGTAGATGCATTGTGCAGGAGGATTGCAGAATCGATCTTATCAAAGAACACTTCGACGTTTTGCGGATTTTCACTGACAATGGCATCAGTGTGATTGGATGAATACCGATTAATATGTGATATTGCTCCCTCCACCCCGTCAACTGCTCCGACGGTAATGATTTTATCCAGATATTCGGTTGTCCAGTCTTCCGGCCCTGCGGCTTCTGATCTTTGATAAAGTTTGTGAATGGTATCATCTGCACGAATGGTGCAGCCGGTTTTGCTCAGGGCATCCAGAATTGGGAAGAGGTGAGTTTTCAGCGCGGCTTGGTCAATCAGCAAAGTTTCTGCGGAACCGCAAATTCCGGTGCGTCGCATTTTTGAGTTAACGACAATATCAATAGCCATCTGCAAGCTAGCGCTTTTATCTATATAGACATGACAAATGCCTTCAAGGTGGGCAAAAACCGGTACGCGGGCATCCTTTTGAACACGGGCTACCAGGCTTTTGCCGCCGCGCGGAACGATAACATCGATATTTGCATCCAGACCCTTTAGCAGTTCCCCGACAGCGGCGCGGTCAGTAGTAGGAACCATTTGAATGGCATCAATGGGCAGGCCGGCCTGTTCCAGGCCTTTTTCCATACTGGCGTGAATTGCCCGGGAGGAGTAATGTGAATCTGATCCACCGCGTAAAATTACCGCATTTCCGGCCTTTAAACACAATGCCCCGGCATCGGCTGTGACATTCGGGCGACTTTCATAAATCACCCCAATTACACCCAATGGTGTGCTGACGCGTTCTATATGTAATCCGTTCGGCCGGTCCCATTGTGCCAGAATGCGGCCGACCGGTTCATCTAGTGCGGCAATATCCTTCAGGCCGTTGGCCATGGCGATGATTCGCTGATCATTCAGTTCCAGACGATCAAGAAATGCAGGTGACATATTGGAGGCGCGGCCATTTTCCATATCAATGGCATTTGCATTCAGAATATTTTCCCGGTTGGCAATGATTGCCTGAGACATACCGATCAGGGCGGCGTGTTTGCGCTCGCCTGTCGCTGTTGCCAGCATTGCAGCAGCTTTGCGCGCTTTCCTGCCCATATCGATCATGTCAGCATGTAATTTCTGATTGTCATTCAGGTCCGGGGACCCGGTTTTTTCAAGCATCGCTATTTTCCGTGCTGTTTGGTTCTATCAGTATCATATCATCGCGGTGGATCATCTCACTTCGACCAGCGTAACCCAGAATTTCGGCAATGTCAGCGCTTCGTTTTCCGATGATTTTTTTTGCGTTTGCTGAATCAAAGGCGATAATGCCCTGACCCAGGACTTTTCCCTTATTATCGATGATAGACACCATGTCTCCCCGGAGGAAATTTCCGTCGAATGAATTTACTCCAGCCGGTAGCAGGCTTTTACCATTTTTCAGGGCGCCTATAGCTCCTTCATCGATCACAATTACGCCCCTTGTCTGCAATTGCCCCGCAATCCATTTTTTGCGCGCACTGCGTGGCGTTTCGGCAGCATGGAACAAAGTATGGGGAACGCCCTCATCCAGTGCCTTTAGGGGATTGAGATGTTTGCCTGATGTAATGATCATGGCAGTGCCATTTTCGCTGGCAATTCTGGCAGCAGAAATTTTGGTGATCATGCCTCCGCGTGAAAGTTCAGTGCCTGCATCGCCCGCCATGGCTTCAATTTCCGGGGTTATGCGCGTCACATCGCTGACAAGTTTTGCCTCAGGATTTTGAGAAGGCGGAGCGGTGTAGAGCCCGTCAATGTCAGACAGTAAAACAAGCATATCTGCGCTCATCATCGTTGCGACGCGCGCTGCAAGCCGGTCATTGTCGCCATAGCGAATTTCACTGGTGGCAACGGTATCATTTTCGTTGATGATGGGAATTGCGCCAAATTCCAGCAATGTTTCAATCGTGGCCCGAGCGTTAAGATAACGGCGACGCTCTTCGGTATCGCCATAGGTCAATAAAATCTGACCGGAATGAATATCGTATTTTTCCAGTCCGGAAGAAAAAGTACTGGCCAGAACGATTTGACCTGTGGCGGCTGCCGCCTGGTACTCTTCCAGTTTCAATATGCCTGAGGGAAGTTTCAATACGGTTCTGCCAAGTGCAATTGCGCCCGAGGATACAACGAGAATGTCACATCCAGCGCGTTTCAGTCCAACAATGTCCTCAAGCAGGGACTGAAGCCAGTTGTTCTTCAGACCGGAATCATTATCCACCAGCAGAGATGAGCCGAGCTTGATTACGATGCGTTTGTGACTGGAGAGTTTCTTGTTCATTGATCGTGGACCGGTTGCCATCTCGTATCTTCAACAACCTCTTCTTCGGCAGTCCGTGCATCAGCAATTTCCACGGCCATTTGTCGCAAAGCAGAATCAAGTCCTTCCCCAGAGACCGATGAAAGCTCAATGACTGGTTTGCCCGATTCCCGAGTCAGTGCTGCAACCAGTTCTGTACGTTTCTCGACTGGCAGAACGTCGCATTTGGAAAGGGCGACCAGTTCCGGTTTTGCAGCCAGGCCATGGCCGTAAGATTCGACTTCATTGCGCACGGTGCGATAGGCTAGGGCTACGTTTTCTTCGGTGGCGGACACCAGATGCAGCAATATGCGTGTGCGTTCCACATGGCCAAGGAACTTGTCACCAATGCCAATGCCCAGATGTGCCCCTTCGATCAGACCAGGAATATCAGCAATAACGAATTCGCGACTGTCTATACCGGCAACTCCCAGATTCGGATGAAGGGTGGTAAATGGATAGTCAGCTATTTTTGGTTTGGCGGCCGAAGAGCTGGCCAGGAAAGTCGATTTTCCGGCATTTGGAAGTCCCAGTAATCCTGCATCGGCTATCAGTTTGAGACGTAACCAGATGGTGCGCTCGATACCTACCTGCCCGGGATTTGCGTGGCGCGGAGCCTGATTGGTGGAAGATTTGAAATGGGCATTGCCAAATCCGCCATTTCCACCCTTCGCCAGCAGGAACCGCTGACCAATGGCGGTCAGGTCGGCGATCAGGGTTTCATTGTCTTCTTCATAGATTTGTGTACCTTCGGGAACCTTTAGCACGATGTCGTCACCATTGGCGCCGTAACGATTGCGGCCCATGCCATGAATTCCGGTTTTGGCTTTGAAATGTTGATGGTAACGGTAATCAATAAGTGTATTGAGGCCACCGACCACCTCAGCCCAGACGCTTCCGCCTTTGCCGCCATTGCCACCATCGGGTCCACCCAGGGCAACATATTTTTCGCGGTGAAATGAAACGCATCCGGCACCCCCATTGCCGGACTTAATGAATACCCTTGCGGAATCCAGGAATTTCATGGGTTTTATCCGATGCTAATGAGGGAACGGACGTGATCGAGAGGCAAGTTTCCCTATTCTCGGCAAGTCCGTCAGGCTGCCAGTGCTTTCATCCAGCTGGAACGCGAGATTCGAAATTTGTCAATTTTCTGGTTTGTGCCAAGTGTATTGGAAAAAACATCTTCAGATTTCCAGAAATAACCACCGCATTTCTCGATTACGCGGCGTGAAGCTTCATTGATCGACATGCAAGATGCCATCATGGTATCACGCGAGGTGGTTTTGAAATACAGATCAATCAATGCGCGGGCTGCCTCTGTAGCGTAACCCTGACCCCAATAAGGCTCACCCAGCCAGTAACCCATATAGGGATGCTCGTGTACGCCTGAGGCGTCATGCAGGCCGCATACGCCGATAAAACGTCCATTATCAGCCTTGGTTATCGCAAATGTGCAACCAAAATCGGTGTCGCCGGAGATTTTTTTGAGAAAATCGCGGGCATCCGCATCAAAATACGGATAGGGCATGCGTGCTAGATTTTTGGCAATCTCGTAATTGTTAGCTAGCAGTGCCATGTCGTCTGCATCGTCGCGGTGAGGCTGGCGCAATACCAGCCGGTCCGTTGTCAATATCTCGCATATGATATCGCTAACTCTGTTCATCTCAGTCACTTGACTATTCTCCAAAAACAAAAGGGAGGCGGTGTCCCGTCTCCCTTTGAAATCTGTTTTTCAAATTTCGCCGGGTCATCGGGACGCCGGTTTTGCTTGAAAGTTCCGGCTACTGATTTGCCTGAATTGGCATCACAGAAACATAGGTTCGGCCATTGGCTTTTTTCTGGAACGCCACCTTGCCCGGGGAGGTGGCAAAAATGGTATGATCCTTGCCCATTCCCACATTGGAGCCCGGGTGCCATTTGGTGCCGCGTTGACGAAGGATGATGTTGCCTGAAATGACAGCTTCACCACCGAATTTTTTCACGCCAAGGCGTTTTGAATTTGAATCGCGACCATTACGGGACGAGCCACCGGCTTTTTTGTGTGCCATGATACTGTCTCCTTTTTAAATTGTTATCGGCGTTGAATTGCGCCGTTATTTCTTGGCTGCTGCAGCCTTTTTATCTGATTTTGCGCGTGGTGGTTTTCCAGCCAGTAGTTCTTTAGCCTGCTCAACCCACTCTTCGCGCTCCGTGCGACCGCCCAGTTTCAACTCATCATCGAGTGCCGCCAGTTTTGTGGCGCCTAATTTGGCTATATCCTTGAGAGACGCTACGCCCGCACCATTGAGTTTTTTCTCTAAAGCCGGACCCACACCGCCGATCAATTTGATATCATCAATGATACCGGGTTTTGGCGAATCAGTTTTTGCGGCAGGTTTTGTCTTGGATGGTGCCGGTGCCGCTTTTTTTGCCGCCGCTTTCTTTGGTTTTGCACCACCGGTGAGAATTTCGGCGATACGGACAGTTGTCAAATGCTGGCGATGACCAATGGTGCGTCGCGAATTCTGACGGCGGCGCTTTTTGAAAGCAATGATTTTACGGGTGCGGTCCTGGGTTACAACTTCTGCGGTAACCAAAGCGCCTTCAACAAATGGCGCACCAATGGTAGCATCGCTGCCAACACCGACCATCATAACTTCATTGAATTCTACCATATCTCCGGCAATGCCAGGGAGTTTCTCGACCTTTAACAGATCGTCGGCGGCAACGCGATATTGCTTACCACCGGTTTTAATGACTGCGAACATCGTTTTTCCTTATCGGTTCACTAATCAACTCTCAACATTCATTTCCTGCAAAACAGGCTGAATGCCGGGTTGTCTTTTTGTCAGTCGGTTTAATTTCCATTCAAATTGAGGGTATGATAAACAACACATCAATTCGTAACAGCCTAAAAACAACGGCGCAGGAATGCCTACGCCGGTTACGAACCCGAAGTAGCCCAATTCAATATGCCGAGTCAAGATGCAAATAACGTATTTGGGTGACAATTTGATGATTGTGATTACTGACGCAATTGGTTACACAAATTCAATGGAGAGGTGCCAGAGTGGTCGAATGGGGCGGTCTCGAAA
>JAAEMP010000218.1 GCA_024225445.1 Hyphomicrobiales bacterium
CCAGAATCATGTCATTCTCTTTCAGATACAAGTCGGCAGCCTCATCATCCAGGGCAATCAGATCGGCCAGTTTCCCGGTCTCAATTGATCCCGAATTTCTGCCCGCCGCCAAACTTCCACCGATCAAGGCACCATCAAATAACCGGCGCCCGGTTGATATTTGCGGTGTTGCCAATACCGCGCGGGTACGATCTCGAAGCCGTTGTGAATACTCAAAGGTTCGCAGTTCCTGGGAAAGGGAAATATGGATATTTGAATCTGAGCCAATTCCAAACCGCCCGGCGTGTGAAACATATTGCTCACCATTGAATATCCCGTCACCAAGGCTGGATTCGGTAATCGGGCAAAGACCGGCAACCGCACCGGTTCTGGCAAGCTCTATGGTTTCCTGATCTGTCATGTGGGTGGAATGGACCAGGCACCATCGCTGATCAACATCATGATTGTCCAACAACCATTCAACCGGTCTTTTACCCCAGCAAGATTTCAGTTCTTCTACTTCACCGGTTTGCTCGGCTATGTGGATATGGATTGGTTGTCCGGGATCAAGACCGATGGCTACATCCAGACCATCCTGGCTGACAGCGCGAAGTGAATGAGGCGCTACCCCTGTCAGCGCATCGTTTCCAAGAGTCGAGATGGATTTTTTGGCTGCCGCATATAAATCGGCAAAACGTTCAGGAGAGTTTCCAAACCGGCTTTGGCCGGTGGTTAATGCTCGCCCATCACAACCGCCCTGTTGATATAAAACAGGCAATAAAGTGAGACCGATTCCGCTTCTTGCTGCCGCTTCGATAATTGCATCAGCCATTTGCCCGATATTGCCATAAGGTTCACCACCAGGCTGATGATGAAGATAGTGAAATTCGCAAACCGCTGCAAAACCCGATTCGAGCATTTCCATTTGCAGAAAAGCGGCGATTGCAACAATGTCTTCAGGAGCAAGCTGATCGACAAAACGAAACATCAAATTGCGCCAGGTCCAGAAATTGTCATGGCCATTGGAGCCGACAGGACCGCGCTGCTCACTCATACCGGCCATCGCCCGCTGGAAAGCATGGGAATGGAGATTTACCGGGGAAGCCAGCAGAATTCCAACTTTTTTGCCTTCCGGCAGACAATTAGCCTCAACCAAACCGATATGACCATCATCGTTTATTGTGATGCGGGTATCTGACTGCCAGCCATTTGCTGTCAGTGCCTTTTTTGCCCAAATAATTTCCATTCATCCTGCCTTGACAATTTATTATGTGCAGACATAATGACTAATAACGCGATTTAATCAAGAGTGCAAATCACCGCGTCACGCTAGAGGCAACATTTTGCAGCAAAAACTTTACATCAACACAAATCTGGCAACCATGGTGCCAAATGATGTTCCTTATGGCCTGATTGAAAATGGTGCAATTGCCATCGCCGACGGCAAAATTTGCTGGTGCGGGACCGGGAAAGAAATACCATCACAATATGTCGGCTGGGATCACCAGGACCTGGACGGGCGGGTCATCACACCCGGACTGATCGATTGCCACACCCATATAGTGCACGGTGGAAATCGTGCCAGTGAATTTGAAATGCGCCTTGAAGGTGCCAGTTATGAAGAAGTGGCACGTGCCGGTGGCGGAATAATATCGACCGTCAAGGCAACCCGCTCAACCAGTGAAACCGATTTGGTGCAAGATGCGCTGGCCCATGTCGATAGCCTGATTGGTGAAGGTGTATGCACAATCGAGATCAAATCCGGCTACGGACTGGACCAGGAAAACGAACTGAAAATGCTTCGCGCTGCACGCGCGATCACCCAACAGCGCCCGGTTAATATCAGCACAAGTTTCCTCGGTGCCCACGCAATACCGGTGGAATATAAAGATAACGACGATGCCTATATCGAAGAAATCTGCATCCCGGCCATGGAAAGTGCTCATAAAGAGGGTCTGGTCGATGCTGTTGATGGATTTTGTGAAGGTATTGCATTTTCGCCTGAACAAATTGAACGGGTTTTTATCAAAGCCCAAGCCCTGGGTATACCGGTAAAACTGCACGCTGAACAATTGTCAAATCTGAGTGGGGCAAAGCTGGCTGCAAAGTTCAATGGTCTGTCCGCTGATCATTTGGAATATCTGGATGAAGAAGGCGTAAGAGCAATGGCTGAGGCCGGCACGGTGGCGACGATCTTGCCCGGCGCATTCTACACTTTGCATGAAACGAAATATCCACCGGTGGATTTATTGAGAAAACACAAGGTTCCCATTGCCATAGCAACTGACTGCAATCCGGGATCCTCTCCCCTCTCGTCCATTCTGCTGACCATGAACATGGCCTGCACATTGTTCAGGTTGACACCGCGGGAGGCACTCGCCGGAGCAACCCGCAATGCCGCGCTGGCACTGGGGTTTGGGGATCGCGGAACCATTGAAGCGGGGAAACGGGCTGATCTTGCCATATGGAATATCAATCACCCGGGAGAATTATCCTACCGGATTGGTTTCAATTCACTGCATCAACGGATTTTTGGAGGTGCGACATGACACATATCATCTTGCACCCAGGCCAGATGAAACTTGCCCAGCTGGAGGAAATATTAAACTCGACCGGTGCAATCCGCCTGGCCGCTTCAGCCAAAGCAGGCATTATCGAAGCGGCGGAGAAAATCCATTTGGCGGCCAATTCCGGCAATGCGATTTATGGTGTCAATACGGGTTTTGGAAAACTGGCCAGTGTCAAGATTCCCGGTAGTGACACAGCAAAACTGCAGCGCAACCTGATTCTTTCCCATGCCTGCGGCGTGGGCGAGAAAACCGAAACCGGCATTGTGCGTTTCATGATGGCGCTGAAACTGCTTTCATTGGGGCGCGGTGCATCGGGCGTGCGCTGGCAGATCATCGAAATTATTGAAGCTATGCTCGAAAAAGGCGTCACCCCGGTTGTGCCGACACAAGGATCTGTTGGCGCCTCGGGCGATCTTGCTCCATTAGCCCATATGGCAGCGGTGATGATTGGGGAGGGTGAAGCCGAATATAACGGCCGGACGATGACTGGCGGTGAAGCTCTACATGCGGCGGATATCAAACCGGTTGAACTCGCTGCAAAAGAGGGACTGGCTCTGATCAACGGCACCCAGTTTTCCTGTGCCTGTGCCCTGGCAGGCCTGTTTTACGCCTGGGCCAATGCTGAAAACTGTACCGTCACCGCGTCCCTGTCTACCGATGCGATTATGGGATCCACCGCGCCATTGCAACCGGAAATTCATGAACTTCGTGGTCACCGCGGCCAGATCGAAGTTGCGGCAGGAATGCGGGCACTGATGGCAGGTTCGCAAATCCGGGAAAGCCACCGTGATGAAGATGCACGTGTACAGGACCCCTATTGCATCCGGTGCCAGCCCCAGGTGAGCGGAGCCTGTATTGATCTGTTGCGCCAGGCCGCACGCACATTGCAGATTGAAGCCAATGCGGCGACTGATAACCCGCTGGTTCTGGTCAGCGTTGATAAAATAGTTTCCGGCGGTAATTTCCATGCCGAACCGGTTGCATTTGCTGCAGATCAGATTGCCCTGGCGATTGCCGAAATCGGTGCGATTTCCCAACGCCGCATAGCCTTGATGGTTGACCCGAACCTGTCATTTGATCTGCCACCATTTCTAAGCCCGGACCCCGGACTTAATTCCGGGTTCATGATTGCCGAGGTTACTACCGCGGCGTTAATGAGCGAAAACAAACACCTGGCAAATCCCTGTTCAACCGATTCCACGCCGACCAGCGCCAATCAGGAAGATCATGTTTCAATGGCGGCGCACGGAGCGCGGCGATTGATGCGGATGAATGATAATCTCACCAATATACTGGCGGTTGAATTGCTCTGTTCGGTCCAGGGTATCGAATTTCGCGCTCCGTTAAAAACCAGCGCCCCGCTTGCCGCAGTAATGGAAAATGTTCGAAGAACCATCCCCTCTCTGAGCGAAGATCGCTACATGGCCCCGGATATTGCCAGTGCAGCGACCCTGATCAAATCCGGCCAGATTGTTGCTTCCTGTGAGAAGTCACCGCTGGATGCTTTGGGAGATCTGCAATGAATGTTTTTGAAGTGACAAAAGGTGACAGTCCGCTCATTCTGGCAATGCCCCATACCGGGATCTATGTTCCTGACGCTATTGCAGAGAATTTGAACGAAGAAGGAAGAATGCTTCGCGATACTGACTGGCATATTGAAAAACTCTACGATGGTCTGGTACCGCAAGCGACAATCGTTCGTGCACTGTTTCATCGCTATGTCATCGATGCCAATCGCGCGCCGTCGGATGAAAGTCTTTATCCCGGCCAGAACACCACCGGACTGTGCCCGACAACCGATTTTGACGGAAATAAAATTTATCTGTCAGGTCGTGAACCGCAAAAGGAAGAAATCGAAAATCGCCGGACTAATTTCCATGCCCCCTATCATCGGGCTTTGGATCGGGAAATCAGGCGCATCCATGACCAGTTTGGTGTTGTGGTACTTTATGACTGTCATTCAATCCGGTCGCTGATACCTTATCTGTTTGAGGGAAAACTGCCGGATTTCAATATCGGCACCAATCAAGGCGTCACCTGCGCAAAACAGATGGAAAGCCGGGTAATGGGAATTTGCTCAGGTGCAAATGGATATTCAACTGCACTGAACGGGCGGTTCAAGGGTGGATGGACCACACGTAACTATGGACAGCCTGAAGAAAATATTCACGCAATCCAGATGGAACTCAGCCAAAGCGCATATCTTCAAAGTAAAGTTGTTCCTTTTGATTATTCACCCGAAAAGGCCGCCGGAATACGCCCTCACCTGAAAGATATTCTTGAGGATTTAACGCGTCAGGCCCTGGAAATTTCGAAGAAAGGTTAGATCATTGTCTACAGACCCCCGTAAAAATACCCGAGACATATTTCCGCCAACCGGGCCGCAGATCACGGCTAAATCCTGGTTGACGGAAGCGCCGATGCGCATGCTGATGAACAATCTTCATCCCGATGTTGCCGAAAATCCGCACGAACTGGTGGTCTATGGCGGCATTGGCCGGGCTACCCGGACGTGGGCTGATTTTGACAAAATTGTCGCCAATCTGAAAACTCTGGAAGACGATCAGACATTGCTGGTGCAATCAGGCAAACCGGTCGGTGTGTTCAACACCCATAAGGATGCGCCGCGGGTGTTGATCGCCAATTCGAACCTGGTTCCCCATTGGGCAAACTGGGATCATTTTAACGAACTGGACAAGAAGGGACTGGCCATGTACGGCCAGATGACCGCCGGTTCATGGATTTATATCGGCAGCCAGGGGATTGTCCAGGGCACTTACGAAACCTTTGTTGAAGCGGGCCGACAACATTATAATGGCAATCTCACCGGGCGATGGATATTAACCGCCGGACTGGGCGGCATGGGTGGTGCGCAGCCCCTGGCAGCGGTGATGGCCGGTGCCTGCTGTCTCGCCGTTGAATGCGACCCGAGCCATATCGACTTCAGAATACGCACCGGCTATCTGGATGAAAAAGCCGATACAATCGAAGAAGCGCTGGAGCTGATTGAAGGCTGGACGAAAGCCGGTGAAGCAAAGTCTGTCGGCCTGCTGGGCAATGCAGCCGATGTCTTTCCCGAACTTGTTGCCAGAAACATCAGACCCGATATGGTCACCGACCAGACCTCCGCCCATGACCCAATCAATGGCTACCTGCCCCAGGGCTGGAGCATCGGAGAATGGAATGAGAAACGCGAAAGTGATCCAAAATCGGTTGAGGCTGCGGCCCGTGCCTCGATGAAAGTGCATGTGGCTGCGATGGTTGAATTCTGGAATCGCGGCATCCCGACACTTGATTACGGCAATAATATCAGGCAGGTCGCTTTGGAAGAGGGACTGGAAGACGCCTTTGCTTTTCCGGGCTTTGTGCCGGCCTATATTCGACCTCTATTCTGTCGCGGTGTTGGTCCTTTCCGGTGGTGTGCGTTATCCGGTGATCCGGAAGATATCTACAAAACCGATGCCAAGGTGAAAGAACTCATTCCCGATGACCAGCACCTGCATAATTGGCTTGACATGGCACGTGAACGAATTTCATTTCAGGGTTTACCCGCCCGCATCTGCTGGGTGGGGCTGGGTCAGCGCGACAGGCTTGGCCTGGCTTTCAACGAAATGGTCAAAACCGGGGAATTATCTGCCCCGATCGTCATTGGCCGCGATCATCTGGATTCGGGATCGGTTGCCTCGCCAAACCGCGAAACAGAAGCAATGAAAGATGGTTCCGATGCGGTCTCTGACTGGCCGCTGCTCAATGCATTATTGAACTGTGCATCGGGTGCCACCTGGGTATCACTTCATCACGGCGGCGGTGTTGGCATGGGATTTTCCCAGCATTCAGGCATGGTGATTTGCTGTGATGGCAGCGATGATGCGGCAAGGCGCATTGCGCGTGTTTTATGGAATGATCCGGCTACCGGCGTCATGCGCCATGCGGATGCGGGCTATCAGAGCGCCATCGATTGTGCCAGACAACACAATTTGAACCTGCCTGGAATTCTTTGAAACAGACAGGATCAATTGAATTGTAAAAACAGGTAATACTCATACTTTGGTTTCCGGAGAATTTCATGAAAAAAAAATACGATGCGATCATAATCGGGGCCGGAATAATCGGTGCCTGTACGGCTTTTGAAATGGCCAAGAAGGGCTGGAAAACCCTGTCGATTGATAAATTGCCCGAAGCAGGATATGGCTCGACCTCCGGGTCGTGCGCCATCATCCGCACCTATTATTCGACCTTCGAGACCTGCGCCCTGGCCTATGAAGGCTGGTATTACTGGACAGAGTGGCAGGATTATATGGGCGTTAGCGACGAAGCCGGCATGATCAAGTATCACAATACCGGATGCCTGGTGATCAAGACCGAACACAACGGCTATCTGAACCGGGTCTGCGAGATGATGGACCAGATCGGCTGTGCCTATCAACATGTGCCGGCCGACAAAATTTCCGATTATATGCCCGGTGCTGATATACGCACTTATCATCCGGCAAAGACCATTGAGGATGAAGGATTTGGCGAACCTACTGGAGCAGCTGTGGCAGGCGCGGTGTTTTTTCCCAATGGCGGCTATGTCAATGACCCCAAACTCAG
>JAAEMP010000219.1 GCA_024225445.1 Hyphomicrobiales bacterium
AATCCAGCCCATCTGCCCAGTTTATGTAATGGCGCAAAACTTGTCCGATCAACCAGATCGGCCAAAAACATTTCCGGGTTTCGCGCCTTGCTGAGTGAACTGGATTGGTCCATCAAATGCTTCCGTGTAAACAAGAAACGGGCTAGAGGCTTTCATGCTGTTCTGCGAAAAATACCTTTGCTGATGAATTCCATGACCGCTATCCCCTGTTGATTGCTCACAGCAACTTTGCTGCTGACGATCCCGATATCAGGCCGACTGCGCGAGGGTCTTGTTTCCAAAACTTCCATACACACAGAAAGTACATCACCTGGATAGACCGGACGAAGCCACCTAAGCTCATCAATGCCAGGAGAACCCAGAGACGTACCATTTTCATCCATGTTGGCTACCATCATCGACATGGTCATGGCGCAGGTGTGCCAACCGCTTGCACAAAGTCCGCCAAATAACGAATTTTTTGCAGCCTCGTGATCCAGATGAAAATATTGCGGGTCATACTTGCTGGCAAACTCAATCACCTCAGCCTCAGTAACCCTGTAAGCACCAAATTTTTTTACCTGGCCTACTTCAAAGCTCTCAAAGGGAATATAGTTTGGCATGCTGGTCAATTCTGTCATGTTTCCTGTCCCAGATCCGCGGATCGATTTAAATAGGTTATATAAAATGGTGGAGAACGGACGATCTCTGCAAAACAAATATACTCATTCACTTGTTTTCAGTTTTCATACACAGAATGTCCAACAGATTCGAGATTCCCCGCTCACCGCCGAGGCCAATATTATCAATGGTTTATATTGTATTCAACAACCAACAACAATAGGTAGTTCCCGGGTGCATTTTGTTACC
Source organism: Hyphomicrobiales bacterium (assembly GCA_024225445.1). Classification (GTDB taxonomy): domain Bacteria; phylum Pseudomonadota; class Alphaproteobacteria; order Rhizobiales; family Rhizobiaceae; genus JAAEMP01. Next base: position 850 of record JAAEMP010000219.1, read on the forward strand.
TTCGTGTCACCCATATGATGATGAAATTACGCCAGTCCACAAATCTATAAACAGGATCCAGAGCCCATTCGACTTGTTTTGAACGTGCTCAAAGCTGTAGTGGCAAGGTGCGTCTTGAGGAATGATGCGGGCATCACTTGAGAGACGCAACGCAGTTCTGCTGGCGAATTCGCAAAACCCAAAGCCGAATTTCCCCAGCTTTGGGTGTCGCTGCTATATCAACTTGGGGTACCGGCACCAGGGCTCTTCGCGGTTCCCTGCAAAGTGCCAATTGTTGGACCTGTACTTGCCGAAAGCTCCCGTCAGGATACCTGGTTTGAGCGCTTTTAGTTGAATGATGTAACGCGGGAACCGGAAAGAATTTACCAATCAGCGAGTAATATGAAGACGGCAGATCATCCATGACCCATTGCAGAAAATCTTTGATGGCATGGGTGATTGCCTGATGTGGCTTAAAACTCCTCCCAGGATTCGTCTTCAGCTGCCGCTGTCGCTGCGCCTGCTCCACCAAAGGACTTTACCACTTTACGGGTCAGTGCACGCGCCGGTGATGGCTGCGGGGTATTCTGGTTGCTCGCCTCTTCAGGCAATGACTTAATTTTCGAGCCACCCGCATTCGAATTACCGGTGTTGAACTCATTCAGCATTTCATTGATCTTGGTGACTTCTTCACTCAGCGTGTGGCTGGCAGCCGTTGATTGCTCGGCCACTGAAGCATTATGCTGGGTGCCCTGATCAATGTTGTTGACTGACTGATTAATTTCCTGAAGTCCGGCGGATTGCTCATTTGCCGCTGAAACGATTGCCGCTACATGTTCATTGATATCAGTCACTTCAGCAACAATCGACTCAAGTGCCTTGCCGGTTTCATTGACAAGTTCAGCACCATTCTTCACCTCTTCACCTGAAGTTGTAATCAACTGCTTGATTTCTTTGGCTGCACTGGCTGAACGTTGTGCCAGTTCACGCACCTCCTGGGCAACAACTGCGAACCCTTTACCTGATTCACCCGCGCGCGCGGCTTCTACACCCGCATTGAGCGCCAGCAGATTGGTCTGGAAAGCAATGTCGTCAATCACACCAATGATATTGGCAATTTCTTCTGATGAAGTTTCGATCTTGCCCATGGCAACGATTGCATTTTGAACAACTCCACCCGAATGTTCGGCATTGTTCTTGGTGGTTGATACCAGAGTGCCGGCATCTTTCGCACTTTCCGTTGAGGTTTTCATAGCCGTTGTGGTTTCTTCCAGAGCGGCTGCTGTTTCTTCCACGGCCACCGCCTGTTGTTCCGTGCGCTTGGAGAGATTACTTGCCGCATCGTGGATTTCACTGGAACCGGCAAGAATTTGTGCAGAGGAAACACCAATCTGGTTGATTGTTGAAGCAAGTTGTTCAATTGCATTGTTGAAATCATCCCTCAGCACAAGATAGGCGGATGGTAATTCATCCGTAATCCTGTAACCAAGATCCTTTGCTGCAACCGCAGACATCGCCTTGCCGAAAACCTCGCCAACCATCTGGCGTTCGGATGCAATCGCTTCTTCCTGCGCTGCCTTCTCCCGTTCCTCGGCAAGCTTCTTTTGTTCCGCCTGCTCGTCTTCCATTTCCTTGTTGCGTATAGCGTTGTCCTTGAATACCTGGACTGCCTCCGCCATCTCGCCAATCTCATCTTTTTGCTCAGTGGCGGGGACCTTTGTCTCAAGTTCGCCGTTTGCAAGAGATTGCATAGCGGAAGTCATTCTGGATATTGGACCGGAAATTATGTTACCGATATACCAGGCGATCCCGCCACCAATAATCAACCCACCCAAAATACAACCCATTATTATCATCTGGGTTATATTATTGGTGCTGACACTTTCCGCGGAACGTTTATTCATCAAGTCTTGTTCGATAGATTGAAATTTCGCCATAAGCCCACGAAATTGATCGAAATATTTCTTGCCGTGTGCTTCCCCGATCAGATCAGCCATGTCGTCCATTGTTTTGGCATTGCCAATTTTTCGGCGCAGATCTATTGTCGGTTCAACGACTTTCCCACGCCAATCGTTAATGGTATTCCTTATTTGCCCAAGCAGTTCCACCTGAGCGGGGTTGTCGCTAACAGTTTTGCTCAGCGAATTTACATTGGCAGCGAATGAATTCACACCAGCATTGTATGGATCGAGAAATGCTTCTTCACCGGCCAACAGATATCCACGCATACCGGTTTCCATGTTCACTGCAGAGCCAAGTATAGCATTGGAAACTCCCAATACTTTATGGGTATGTGTCACCTGTTTTTCATTCTTATCCATTGCTGCCAGGTCATCTTTAATGCGATTTTCGGCTTTGCCCGCTGATTCCTCGCGTTCAACCAAAAGTTTGGCTTCAATATTGCTGAATTCAGCCAAAACCTTGCGAAACGCATCGAAATATTTCTTTCCTTCCTTGCGGCCAACCATTGCTTCAATATCCTGAAGCTGGTGCTGGCCAATATTAACCTTTTTTCGAAGGGCAATTGCCGGTTCAGTAACGTTTTTCTGCCAATCCGATATTAGCTGCTCGGCTTTTTTCAAACGGGCGACTTGTTGGGGATTGTCACTGACAAGGCTCTGCAACGCTTTGGCCTCTGCCTTGAAATTTGAGCGCCCAGAGTTATAAGGATCAAGAAATTCACTTTTCCCGGCAAGCAGATAACCCCGAAGGCCGGTTTCCATGTTTACCGCATGAGACAGCAGCAAACTTGCCGAAGCCAACACCTTATTGGTATGGTTAACCCATCCTGCAGTCTTGTGGAGAACCTCCAGGTTTTCGTTAACTGCAACAACAGCGACTTGGAATTTCTCGCTTCTCTCGGCGAGAAATTTCTGCTCTCTACTGTCAAAGAGCGTGATCTGTTCACGAAATTTGTCAAAAAATTCCTTACCTCGCGCTTCTTTGACAATCGCTGCGAGGTCATTCATTGTCTTTGCATCACCAATATTCCGTCGCAATTCGATGGTTGGCGTGGTGACATCTTTTTGCCATTCCAGAAGCACCTTTTTCACTTCTTTCAAACGCGCAACCTGCGGAGGATTGTCACTGACAGTCTTACTAAGATCATCAATGCCCTTGTAAGCTGCGGTTTCACCACCTTTATATGGAATAAGAAAATTTTCCTTGCCGCTAAGCAGATAGCCCCGCATACCTGTTTCCATATCAACTGCAGAGCTAACGATTGCAGCTGCATCTCCCAGCACTTCATGGGTATGGTTAACAGATTTGTTAGTGGAGGAGATTTTGTTGATGCTGTACAGGGATGTTGCCCCCAGAATAACCAACAGTGATAGCGGAGCACCAACGCCAAGCAGTATTTTTACCTTGGTCTTTAAATCTGCAAATTTCATCTTAGCCTTAATTACAGATCAATATATAATTGAAATTGTATATATAACTGTATTTTGTATAGATAACCGGGTGCTCCGGCGTCAAATAACGCTTGGCCAATTACCCGTTATTGTTGAGAATACATGTCGGAAAATCTCGACTTGGCAGCGCGCCATCATGACATTGATTCGATTCGATTCGATTCGAGATCAGCTACGTTGATAATAGCGTTAAATTGTTATGGTTAAGATATCATTAAACAGCGGGAAAGCATTTGCTTAGTTGCTGTTCAAGAATTCCTGTTGGCTTTGATTTGGTCCATTTTGTGCGAAATCAAGGTTTCTTTTGCAGCATGGACCGGGTGTTCCTGCAAGTTAGAAACCGCTGATAGCGGACAAAATGGACCAAACTCCCAGCAAATTTTTTGGCGGGCGGGACAAATTTCGGCCCATCGGAGTCCCCACCGGAATCGTTGTGAAGCGTGCCCGATGCGATGGCATCGCGCTGCGCTCCGCTCCTGGTCATGTCAACTGGTTTGGTCCATCAAATGCTTCCGCATAAAGAAGACACGGTTGCTATAGCAGAACACATTTAAAATGATCATGCAATCCAGGAGCGAAAAGCGACCGGCGCCGGTGCGCCGCCCTCGCGGAGGCCGGGCGCAAGCCCGAATAGCTGTGAGCAAAAAAAATCAAACTGAATCAAAATAAAGGTGTTCTGCTATAGATTCCAATAACCACCCTCTCATGCAACAGTGCGCCGCCCTCAATTCACTTCAGTGAAAAGGGGGCGGTGTCAGAATAGGTCCAGTCTTTTTCATTTCATGCGCATTTCATGTGCATGGATGATTGCCTGATGTGGCTTAAAACTCCTCCCAGGATTCGTCTTCAACTGCCGCTGCCGCTGCGCCTGCCCCACCAAAAGACTTTGCCACCTTGCGGGTCAAAGCATGTGCCGGCGATGGCTGCGGGGTATTTTGTTCACCCGCCTCTTCAGGCTGTGACTGCATTTTCGAACCACCCGTATTCGAAATGCCCGTGTTGAACTCATTCAGCATTTCATTGATCCCGGAGACTTCTTCGCTCAGCGTGTAACTGGCAGCCGTTGATTGCTCAGCCACAGAAGCATTATGCTGGGTACCCTGATCAATACTGTTAATCGACTGGTTGATTTCCTGAAGTCCGATGGATTGCTCATTTGCCGCTGAAACGATTGCCGATACATGCTCATTGATATCAGACACTTCAGAAACAATCGACTTAAGCGCTTTACCGGTTTCATTTACCAGTGAAGCACCGGTCTTGACCTGTTCGCCGGAAGTGGTAATCAATTGCTTGATTTCCTTGGCTGCACTGGCTGAGCGTTGTGCCAGTTCACGCACCTCCTGGGCAACAACTGCAAATCCTTTGCCTGATTCACCTGCACGTGCCGCTTCAACACCGGCATTGAGCGCCAGCAGATTGGTCTGGAAGGCAATGTCGTCGATGACGCCGATGATATTGGCAATTTCTTCTGATGAAGTTTCGATCTTGCCCATGGCAACTATTGCATTTTGAACAACTCCACCCGAATGTTCTGCATTGCTCTTGGTGGTTGATACCAGATTACCGGCTTCTTTCGCACTTTCCGTAGAGGTGTTAATAGCGGTGGTGGTTTCTTCCAGAGCGGCTGCTGTTTCTTCCACAGCCGCCGCCTGTTGTTCCGTGCGCTTGGCCAGATTATTTGCCGCATCATGGATTTCACCGGAACCGGCAAGAATTTGTGCAGAGGAAATCCCTATCTGGCTGATTGTTGAAGCAAGTTGTTCAACTGCATTGTTGAAATCATCCCTCAGCACAAGGTAGGCGGATGGCAATTCATCCCTAATCCTGTAACCAAGATCCTTTGCCGCAACCGCCGACAATGCCTTGCCGAAAACCTCGCCAACCAACTGGCGTTCGGATGCTATCGCTTCTTCCTGCGCTACCGCCTCATGTTCCTCGGCAAGCCTCGCTTGTTCCACCTGCTCGGCTTCCATTTCCTTGTTGCGAAGCGCATTGTCCTTGAATACCTGGACTGCCTCCGCCATCTCGCCAATCTCGTCTTTTCGCTCTGTACCGGGGACTTTCGTCTCAAGTTCGCCGTGTGCAAGAGACTGCATGGCGGAAGTCATTTGGTCCAGAGGAGGCAAAATTGCCCGCGCGGTGGAGAAGGAAATCAAACCGCCAAAAGTCAGGCCAACTACCAGAAGAATCCACTGCATGGTAAGCAGATCAGAGATCATTTGAGCATTTGCATTTGAATCGGTGGTTAATAACTTGCTCTGGTTTGCCACCATACCACCGGCGCGCGTTCCATCTTCGCGCTTTTCACCACCAAGAATGCCCAGAAGCTTTGCCGCCCGGGGTGCTGCCTCGGTGACCAGTGTATAGTTAGCCATGTTCCATTTATCCGAACCCCGGATCTTAAACATTTCCGCCGGCAGCCTATTGAATTTGACACGAGCCTCGGAAAATGCCTCAAAGGCCTTCTTCTGCTCAGCTGACATCATATCAGACGCATTTGCAAGATCGGCAAAACGCCGGTCATTTTTGGCCCAGAGCTTATTGAATTTTTGAGTGAATTTCTCATCACCTGTCAGCAGATAGGCCCGGATATTGGCAAGTCCAAGTCCAAGCGTGCCGCGAACATCAGCCATCATTCCTAGAAACTGGACATGATTGCCATGCCAGTCGGCTTTTGCTGACAGTTCCAGATCGATCATCTCGGTAATTTTTGCACTCATGACAGTTGCCTGAGGAGCGGCAACATCTACCAGCATCTTAAGTGCCGGTTGCTCTTCGGCTGACTTGGCAATCTTCTCGACTTTTGCCTGTGCCAATTTGAATTCATCAAGAATAGCGACAAATTCATGCCATTTTGCAACGTTGGCCGGATTGGTCCAATTGTCAGAAAGAGCATCCATAGATGATTGTATTTTTGCAATATTGTCCCAAGCCTCGGCCCGCTGCTCCTTGAAAACAGTATTGCCGGTCAACATCCATCCGCGCAGATTAGCCAGAGATGCGTTGATATTGCTGATCAGTGCCGCACTTGCCTGAGCCGTGGGAGTGCGCAAATCGACAATTCTGTCCGTCATCTTCTTGATCCCCGACACCTGCCAGACAGTTACTGAAACAGCAAGCGCCAACAACAATATCAGGATTGAAAAACCAATATTTAGACGATGATGAATATTGAGTTGAAAACCTGTTTTCTTGCTCACGACATTTCCTCTACTTGGTGTGCAATAGTATTAATTTTCGAGAATTAAGAAACGAACTGAAAATACCAGTTGCAGCACCAATTTATATGAATGATTTTTTTGCGTAATGTTGAATCAATATCAACTCGGTGGCGGGGCGTCATGCCAGTGGATCAAGCAAATCCATGCCACCGTGGTATGAGTGTTAATTTTTGTTGGTTAATATTTGATTAATTATCAAACAGATGCGGCAGATTATTAGTCATCTGGAACTTAGTGTCCAACCCGAAACTCTGAGCAGGGTTTGATTTTGCAGAAATTGTTCAATATCAAGGAGCTTTTCGCAGTACAGGTGGTGCCTTTGCAAGAAAAACTCCACCGATAGTGGGCAATTTGTGCAAAATCAAACCCTGCTCAGAGTTTCGGGTTGGGCACTTAGAGACAAAACTTCATTGACACCGATTGACCAGTCGGGGTCTGTATGCTTTTGCCAATAGGTATCGATCAGCAGTTTGGTCAATTTACCGGATTTTTCATCCGCCACCGGTGAATTGTTGATCCTCGTGACAGGCATGATTCCTCCTGCTGTAGATGTTGCAAAGACTTCCTCGGCGTTGAGGATTTCATCGACCGAGACGGCTCTTTCTTCTACAATGAGGTTGAGCTCACCAGCAATTTCGATTGCCGACCTGCGGGTAATTCCTTCAAGTACGCCGTGGTCAGGGGTCGAGATTCTTCCGTTTTTGACAACAAATATGTTGAAACCCGGACCCTCTGTCAGATTGCCCTGGGCGTCTTTCAGGATGACTGTTTCAGCCCCTTTGTCGTAGGCATCAAACAGCCCCATCACAAGATCCAGCCAGTGGTAGTTTTTTACCCTGGGGTCGACGGAATGCGGCGGTATTCTCTGTATATCAGAAATCGCCACCGCGAGGCCTTTCTCCCTTTTTTCAGGCGGCAATATCCAGCCGAAGGGAATCGAAAAACAAATCAGTTGATTGTCGGCATCACGCGGATCACGGGAAAAAGTTGGAGAGACACCGCGCGTCAGGATCATTTCAACATAGGCATTATCGTGTCGGGAACGGCTAACGCACTCTGCCAGAATTTGCTTCAGCTCGAGCCGGTCAACCGGTATCTTCAAGCGAATCCGCTTTGCGGAATCGAGAAACCGGTCGACATGTTCATCCAGCCTGAAAAAACGGTTTTTCCACACGTGAACCACGTCATAGGTCGCATCAGAACGCAAAAAGCCCCAGTCCAGAACCGAGATTTTTGCTTCTTCCATCGGAACAAATTGCTGGTTGATATAAGCTATGCCGGGCGGGGTAGACATCTGCTTCTCTCCATCGGAAAACATCAATACAACAGAAATAGTATCATCGCGAGATTGCATTGGCGAGTGGCCATTGCCGGGCAGAACAAATCAGCAATCAGGATTTTTCCAATGCTTACCGCTTAGCTGCCTGTAGCCAGTGCCCGGTTTGCCAACGAAAACAAACGGCGGGAGTTATCCGGTCCGGACAAGATTGGCAGTGCCTTACTTTGGTGCATTGATCGGGCGATCATCACTCCAGTCATATGTACCACGGTCGCGTTCATCCACGGCCTGCTTCCAGCCCACATTTTCTGAACGGTTTTTGAAATTAGTGCCTTCAGGAGAATGGCGTGTAATCCCGTCGAAAATAGTCGCCAAACGCTGGGTATTGGCAAGTCCCATGGATTCGATCGCCTGATTGATGACCATTTTCTGCATCATCAACTGGTTGACCGGAACCGATGCCATGCGTTCAGCCAGAGCCTCGACTTCATCATCAAGTTCCAGCGCTGGCACAGCTTTTAATGCCAACCCGATACGTGCAGCCTCAATTCCATCAATTTTGTCACCGGTCAGCAACATACGCTTGGCATTTTGGGCACCAATTCTGTAAGTCCACATGGCAGTGGTAGGACACCCCCAGACGCGAGCTGGCATGTAACCAATTTCCGCATCCTCTGCCATAATCAGGAAATCCGCGCAAAGAGCAATGTCCGACCCCCCGGCAACCGCATGACCCTGCACCTTGCAGACAACCGGTTTATGTGATCGCCACAACGACATAAAGTGATCGGTATTTTTTGACATGAAGGCGTAATCCTTCATCGGATCCCACGGCATTGTCTGGGTAACCTCGCCACTGCCATTTCCTTCGGCGTAATAGGAAAGATCATAACCGGAACAAAACGCCCGACCATTTCCCGAAAGTATGATGACATGAATATCGGGATCACTATTTGCCTCATCCACGGCTTGGGCAAGTAAATGCGGAACCTCGTCATCAATCGCATTCATCACCTCAGGTCGATTAAGTGTGATACGAGCGATGCGATCGGTTTTTTCAAAAAGAACCTTTGACATGATGGATATCCCTGTTTGTTTTTACTGTGTGGTCGATGCAATTTTTCAAGTTTCTGCGAGCGATAAATCGGGGCACTTTTATTTTGATTCAGTTCCAAATTTTTTTTGCTCACGGCTATTCGGGCTTATGCCCGGCCTCCGCGAGGGCGGCGCACCGGCGCCGGTCGCTTTTCGCTCCTGATTGCGTGATCACTATAAAGGTGTTCTGCGATAGATTAACTCACTTTTCGAAACTTACCGATTTCCAATACAGAAATCAGAATAATTTTGGCACAATGACAGAAACTGAATAACGGCCCAGGCTATCAAAAAATGACATCCGGGACCGCCATGATTATTTGTGACAACGGTGTTGATTGTGCCAGATTTCCTATCTGCGCGGCACACAGGCAACGACATTTGCCGGTGTTGTCAGGCAAAGTCCCCTCACCTGCCTGCCGTTTGATGCGCTGAATGAGCATTGGGAATCGTTTTTAACCGACTGACAGGCTGAAACCGCTTCCCGGGGTGGTTGGCGACCATTGGCTGGTCTTAATCCGGGATGCTTCCTGTTTAGTGCAAGCTTTTCTGATTTGGCACCGTGCGGACGGCCACGAGTGAAATCACTGCTGACGGCTCCCCACATGCATCTGGGGAAAAATGGGTAGGTCTTGGTGGCAAAATAGACGTATTTGCCGTTCAGCATTCCGCCATTGCACTGATCCAGCGAGCCACTATTTGCCACATACTGCCAGTCTTCGACGTAAGTGCCATTGTATATGTGGTGAATGTGAAGCGAAAATGCAGAACGAACCCCTGAATGTGCAAAATGCAATCGGAAATCAGGAACAGATAACGATTTTTAGTGTTGATCCCGCCCGATTCAGGTTACATTGTGCGTAAGAACACCCCAATGCTGGAGCCGACACGTGAAAGACATCCACCAGAAGTTACGCGCCATCACCAATGACAGAACGCTAAGCCCTGTCCAAAAGGCTCACTACCTTGCGCTTGAGGCAGAAAATGCGCTGCCCTATCCCGAGCTGGATGCCGAGACGCAGAAAGCTCTGGACAGCCGGGTGATATGCGACATGTTTGAAGGACACGCGCCTTATAAACCGCGCTACGTGTTGCCGGATTACAGTATCGTCTTGAAAAACGGCAGCCAATATCTGGAATTGCCGGCTCCCGAAACACTGGACGAGGCAATCAACACGTTGATGATTGCCTATCACCATGTGCCTTCCGTAACCGGCATGCCCGTCTATCTGGGTGATCTTGATAATCTGTTGTTGCGGTTTTGCGACAATATCAGCGAGGATGACCTTTACCGGAAAATCAAGCTGTTCTGGCGATATCTGGATCGCACCCTGCCGGATGCTTTCATGCACGCCAATATTGGTCCGACGGACAACAGGGTAGCCCGCACCATCCTGCGGGTTGATGGTGAACTCAAGCAAATCGCACCAAATCTGACCTTTCTTTACGACCCCCAGGTCAGTTCAGAAGAAATTCTGCGACTGGCTACTGACAATATCGTCGAATGCTCCAAGCCCCATATTGCCAACCATCCCGTCCACGCGGATACTTTTGATGAGCGCGGTTATGGCATTGTCAGTTGCTACAACGCCCTGCCGGTTGCCGGTGGTTCCTCGACCCTGACGCGGATCAACCTCAAAGCCGTGGCGCTTGCTTCGGATAATGAGGCACATTTTTTTGAAGAGGTTTTGCCTTACTATATGGATCTCAATTTTCGCCTTACTGAAAAACGCATCGACTATCTTTTCAACCAGTCCAATTTCTTCGATAGTTTTCTTGTCGAAGAAGGCTGGATAAACAAGGACCGGTTTACTGCCATGTATGGAGTTTATGCGATGGCTGAGGCGGTTAATGTGCTGCAGGAAAAAGCGGCACGCAAGGGTCACTACGGATTTGATGAGGTTGCAAATCGTCTGGGACATGAAATATCAAGGGTTCTTGCCCGAACGGTGGAAGCGCGACCAATGGAAAATGTCTGGCGCGGACGCGCCATGCTGCATTCGCAAGCCGGTCTTAGCGATGATATTGCCGCAACCCCGGGTGTTCGTATCCCTTATGGCAGCGAACCTGATCCGGTCAGCCATATCCAGGCACTGGCCCCGCATCATAAATATTATCCATCAGGAATCAGTGAAATCCTGACTGTGGATGAAACGATCAAGAATAATCCACAAGCCATGTTCCAGCTTTGCAAGGGGGCGCTGGCCAGTGGTTTTCGCGAGTTTACCGCCAATGTTGACAGCAATGATCTGGTACGGGTAACCGGCTATATGATCCGCTTGTCTGATGTCAAAAAGTTCAAAGATAAAAAAGGCTCGCGAATCAATACCACGGTGATCGGGGCGGAGGCTGCGGATCTGATGGGTATTTTGGACCGAAAACCACGGGTTGTCGGCAATGAACTCTCGCCAAGCTACAGTCAGTAAAATACTCACTTATTCATGCGTCGATGGCCCCGGGAACCGGCTGGTGGTGTTCTTGCAGGGCTGCAATTTCAATTGTTCAACCTGCCACAACCCCTACACAATCGGGCTGTGCAATCATTGTGGTGACTGTATCGCGGCCTGTCATGGCGATGCCCTGATTATGAGAAAGGGCCGAATTGACTTTGACGCAAACGCCTGTGATCAGTGCGATGCCTGCCTTGAGGCCTGCCCGATCAGCGCCAGCCCGATGACCAGCCTCTACACGGTGGCGCAGATATTGGAGATAGCCCGAAAGCACAGGCATTTTCTCAGCGGAATAACCGTTTCGGGAGGCGAGGCAACCTTGCATCTCAATTTTATCAAGGATCTTTTTCTGGCGATAAAGACAGATCCGGAACTCGCCAGCCTGACCTGCTTCATCGATACCAACGGGCATCTGAGCGAAAAAAGCTGGGAGACCCTGTTGCCGGTGACTGACGGGGTAATGCTCGACATCAAAGCGTTTTGTGCGCCTTTGCATCGTCAACTGACCGGCAAGGACAACAATAAAAGCCTGAGGTCGGCAAAAATTCTCAATGACGCCAACAAGCTTTACGAAATACGATTTCTGATGATCCCGGGGAAAACAGACAGCGAAGAGGAACTCGAAAATCTCATTACCTTTTTCAATACCCTCAATCCGGCTGTTCGGGTCCGGCTTAATGCCTTCCAGCACCACGGCGTAAAGGGTCCGGCGCTCGCGTGGGACACAATGGCGAAAACCGGAATTGACCAGGCTGCCGAACGGCTTTCGGCCGCCGGTGTAAAGACAGTGGCAACGCCGGCGATTTATCAGTAATTCCGCATCGGTTCGTGAATGGAAATCCACTGCATCGCATTTAACCAAAAAATGCCAGATGATTTGGATTGTGCTTGAAAAAGTCGCCTGTTTCATTTGCTAAATAAATATTTGCGTACTAGATTACCTATTAATTCAACAAACCTTCTGTCTTTGTGTACATAAAGCCATGATTTCAAATCTACCGGAATGAATCAAGGCTATTGGTGAAATTAGATGATGCAAGAAATATTGATTTTGGGGCGGGGTGGCCAGGGTGCGCAAACAGCGGGCAATTTGCTGGCCCGCTCTTTTTTTGAAAAAGGACAATTTGTTCAGACTTTCGCCACTTACGGGGGCGCACGGCGTGGTACGCCGGTAACCTCGTCAATCAGGGTGGATGACAGTCCCATTCAGGTACGCTGTAATATTGAACTGGCAAATGCCATGCTTTGTTTTGACGACAGTCTGATGGATCAGGCTTTTCTTGCCAATGCCGACAATAAAACGGCTATCGTCGTTAACTCTGCAAGGCCTGCCGAATATTTCGCCGACCTGGGTGATTACAAGATTGTTCCTGTAAATGGCCGTCATATCGCCAAGAGCCACGGGATGGGCAAGGTTATTAATTCGGCATTGCTGGGCGCATTCGTTGCAATAATGGGTCAGCCCGGCATCGATGTTCTATGCGAGGTCATTGAACAAAATGCGCCGACAAAGAAACAGGAAAATGTAGCCGCCTGTCGAGAGGCATTTGAGCTTTTGAGTGCAAGCTGCGTGGAGAACAGCAAATGAGCGAGCAATCATCCCATCTCTGGTCAGACCGCACAACTGAATCACGGATGACCGGCACATGGCGCGATGCTTTACCCGATTACAGGAATATTCCCGCTCCATGTTTGGGGGCATGTCCGGTTGATGGCCAGATTGCTGTCTGGGTTCGCCAGGTGTTGGAAAAAAACTATTTTGCCGCGTGGGCGACCCTGGTTGAAAACAATCCTTTTCCGGCAATCGCCGGACGCATTTGCCACCATCCATGTGAGACGGCCTGCAACAGGGCCAACCTGGATGAGGCTATCAATATCTGTGGCCTTGAACGGTTTGTTGGTGATGAAGCGCTGAAACAGGGCTGGAAACTGCCAAAACCCGAAACAACATCGGGGCGTTCGGTGGCAATTGTTGGCGGCGGACCGGCCGGTCTTTCGGCCGCCTATCAACTGGCAAGGGCCGGGCATCAGGTGGCGTTGTTTGAAGCCAACGAGCAGTTGGGTGGATTATTGCGATATGGCATCCCCTCCTACAGGCTTGATAAAAAGATTGTTGATGGTGAAATTGCCAGGATCATCGATCTGGGGATTAGCGTTCATCTCAATTGGGACATATCAGATGACGCCGCGCTGGAGAAACTTCGCGATCAACATGATGCGGTGTTTGTGGCGACAGGTGCCAGCCTTTCCAAAGCCCTGCCCGGTCTGGACGCCAACCAGCCATGGGCAGTCGACAGCGCAGATTTTCTGGCGGCAACCAATGCCGGCAAATCCTGTGATCTGGGTGAAAAACTGATTGTTATTGGAGGTGGCAGTGCGGCCATAGATGTGGCGCGAACAGCCAGACGCCTGGGACGGACAGTCAGTGTGCTGGCGCTTGAAACCGAAGAAAAGCTTCCCGCACAGCACACCGAAGTGGTTGAAGCAAAGCAGGAGGGGATTGAATTTATCTGCGGCTCGATGATGCAATCGGTCAGCGTTGAAGAAGGCGAATTGACCCTTCAATGCATTGGTGTAGATTTTATTGCCGGAAAAACGCGTGGCGCATTTGAGGTAAAGCCGATTGATGGAAGCGGGTTTTCCCTCTCAGCAAACACAATTATCCCCTCGATTGGCCAGGATGCAGACCTTGCACGCTGGAACAATTTCTTCGACAGCGCCGGCCAGGTTTTGCAGACCGACAGAAATTGGCAGACCGAAAAACCTGGAATTTTTGCCGGTGGCGATGTTGCCAGCATGGACCGGTTCGTCACCCAGGCTGTTGGCATGGGAAAGCATGCGGCAATTGCCATAGACCAATATGTCAGACATCAGGAAATTGCGGAAAACCCATCGCTGGACCCTGAAACAGCTTACCAGGTGATCAACACAGCCTATCACAGCCGTGACGCCCGCAACGATGCTGCCGATACAGATGTAGAAGACAGATTGAAAACCTTTAAGGAAGTTCAGCAATGTCTTGCAACCAATGAGGCAATTATCGAGGCTGGCCGCTGTTTTAGCTGCGGCACATGCATCTATTGTGATAACTGCTATTTCTATTGTCCCGATATGGCAATTGCCAAACTGGACGAGGGTTATGAGGTCAACACGGATTATTGCAAAGGCTGCGGTTTGTGCGTGGCGGAATGCCCAACCGGCTCAATTGCCATGCAGGAGGAGCAATAATAATGAACGCTATTCTCAGCAATCAAAACCTGCAGCTACTTAGCGGCAATCACGCGGCAGCCGTTGGCGCAAAGCTGGCCAATCCCGATGTATCGCCGGTCTATCCGATTACACCACAAACACCCATTCTTGAAAAAATGATCGCACTGCAGAGCGAGGGCCTGCTTGATACGGAAATCCTCACCCCTGAATCCGAACATTCGGCACTTGCCGCAAGTATCAGCGCCTCTCTGACCGGGGTCAGGGTTTTTACCGCCACTTCATCTCAAGGCCTGCTGCTGATGCATGAGTTATTGCACTATGCCTCCGGTGCGAGGTCTTCTATTGTCATGTTTAACGTCAACCGTACTGTTGCCTCCCCCTGGGGATTCTGGCCCGACCAGCTCGACAGTCTGGCCCAGCGTGACACAGGCTGGATACAGCTTTATAGTGAGTCTCCGCAAGAATCCCTCGATTCAGTAATTCAGGCGTTTGTTATTGCCGAAACCGCAAGGCTGCCGGTTATGATCAACCATGATGCCTTTTATGTCTCCCATGCGGTTGAACCGGTTAACGTTCCTGACCAATCAGTTGTTGATGGTTTCCTTGCCCCCTTTCAACCTTCGGTGAAACTTGATCCTGAAATCGGCCGGTCTTTCGGGGCGCCGATCGCGCAACAGCCCTGGAATGAAAGCCGGCAGGAAGTTGACAGGGCAATGTCAGGTGTAGGGGAACTGGTAACATCCACCGGGCGCCAATGGGGAGATTTGACCGGTCGGCGCAACTGCGACATGCTGGAGGCCTATCGCTGTGAGGATGCTGAAGTTGTAATTGTCACCATGGGTTCGATGTGTGGCACGGCACGTGATGCAGTTGATAACTTGCGCAAGCAGGACGTTTGTGCAGGCCTTCTAAAGGTACGTCTGTTTCGGCCTTTGCCTGCCGAAGCCTTGCGGCAAGCTTTGGCAAAAATCCCCTGCGCAATAGTGCTGGACCGCAATTATTCCCCGGGGACCGGCGGCATCCTGCATCAGGAACTGAAAGGCGTTCTTTACGGTGTGGACCACCCTCCAAAATTGCACGGCCTGCTGACCGGGGTTGGCGGGGTGAGTGTATCATCTGCAAAAATTCAACACCTGGTGACCACCTACAAAGATGCGGCTCCCTCGTTTGAGCCAGTTTGGACAGAATAGAGCATGGAACAGATCAACTATAAAGATGAAGGTCAGTTTTGTTCAGGGCACGTCGCTTGCGCGGGTTGTGCTGAAGCGGTGACCCTGCGGGTTATTCTGAACACGATCGGACCAAATGCGATTGCCGTTGTTGCCCCCTCCTGCACCGCTGTCATTTGTGGGGCAGCACCCGCCAGTTCGGTAAAAATTCCGGTTTTTCACGCCGCGATAGAAACCTGCGCAGCTACCGCCAGCGGTGTCAAGCGAGCCCTGGTCAAACGGGGTAAAGATGACACAACCGTACTCGGATTCGCCGGCGATGGCGGCACCTATGACATCGGATTACAATCACTTTCGTCCGCAGCCGAGCGCAACGAAGATATTCTTTATATCTGTTTTGACAACGAAGGCTATATGAACACCGGTGGCCAGAAAAGTTCATCAACCCCGCTCAGCGCATCAACCGGCAGCACACCGACCGGCAAGACAACACGCAAAAAAAACCTGATTGAAATTCTGGCTGCCCACAGAATCCCGTATATTGCAACCGCCAGCCCTTCTGATCTCAACGACCTGGCAGCCAAGGTGAAAAAGGCAAAGTCGATACGCGGCACCAAAGTTATCATCGTACTGATCCCCTGCCTGCCCGGCTGGGGCATTGGTGATGACAGCGCAGTGAAAGTGGCGCGACTTGCGGTTGATGCAGGTGTATTTCCGTTGTTCGAAGTGGAAGACGGCGTCAGGTATTCACTCAACAACAACAACAAGACCCAACCGGTTGAAGCATATCTGAAACAACAAAAACGCTATCGCCACCTGAGCGATGACGAGTTTAAAACAATACAGACTAATGTGGATGATGACTGGCAGCGGTTACAGCAGCGGGTTGATCAGAGTTAGCGCGGGCAGTTCAATTCTTGATAATTGTCGGTGATTTGTAAATGACACGCATCGGGTTGGATGCGCAAGAGGATAATGGGCATTGATTCCGACACCAGGCTTTCCTGCGATTGTTACGATGACGAACCAAACGTAAATTAAAAAACCAAATCCGGAACGAATTCACGCTTTTTTACCCTTAACTGAAGTTCGGCACCAATCGCGTGATGTTTGTTAAGCTGAAAAAAACTGACCTGTTCTGATGAATTGATCATCCAAGTTGCGACATAGGAGCAACTTGCGAAAAGTGCCACCATAGCAGTAATCCGTCGGCTGTCAGCCGAGAGCCAACTTTGGGGGCGCCCCAGATTTGCCTGTTTGCCATCATATGTTCGGTTGACTCTGTTTTCTCACCTCTTATGCTCGTGGACATAAGAAACAATTCGATGATATTGAGGAGGATGTCTTGCCTAGCGATGCCATGTTGGGAAATAGAATTACGGAAGCCAGAAGGCTTAAAGGATACACAAAGAAAGAGGCCGCTCGCCGAATGAGCGTGACTGAAAAGACTTACAAAAAATGGGAAGACGGAAAAAGCAAACCGCGTGCAAACAAAGCACAAATGCTGGCTGGCGTTTTTGGAGTATCGCTTTTGTGGTTACTCGACGGCGAAGAGCAATTTGAACCAGAAGCCAGTAGCCTCAGCCAACTTAAAAATTTGGGTCAAAAGATCGAACGCATGACCCAATTACAACAGGAATTAAATGAATTGACTAATGAGGTCTTCAGCGAAGTAGGAGAAATTCAGCGGATAGATGACGACCGGAAAATCCTTAAGGACTAAATGTGCCGTAAAGGTCAGAATTCAAAATACCATATATGCAATCAATTTCTAGATAGCAGCAATCACAGAATACCCAAAAACTGGTAATATTGAAGCAATCATTGATCTTGTCATGTTTACTGAGATGTACTTCTGCGTGGTTGAAAATCACCTGGCGAATACAAACGCAGAGTTCATTTGGCGATTTGCGATGCAATATGTCAACCTTTTTGTCCACTACCTATTCGAATACCGGTTTGGGACAGGTTTTCGTTCGTTATCCCAATGCTGTGACACACGGATTTCACCGCGGCGGCAGCTTCGGAGGAAGACCTGCCAAGTAAGCGAAGAACAGCCTCGCAAGTTTCTGAAAGAGTATCTCTAAAATCAGAATCGATATTCGTTGTTTTGATGGCAAGAGCCTGTATCGCACGAACTTGTAACGACAGCAGCGGCGTTACCGAAACTCGAAACACTCCATTTGAAACACCCCGTTCAATCTGCATTTCCAGCCTTTTGGACGAACGGTCAACTCTGGAGTCAAGCATCCCGACCGTTGCATATAACATTTTACTCCAAGACGGTATGGTGATTGCAGCCGCCATGAAGGCATAGATTATCGCGGCCATCGCTTCATCGTCTTTGGCTGGCAGGTCGATGGTTTTGATAATCTCTGCGACGATCTCATCTGCTACTGAAGACGCCGCAACACGAATAGCCTCGTCTCTGTTTTCGAAGTGATTGTAGAAAGTGCCATGTGACACACCAGCGATCTCTACAATCTCCTTTATCGTCGTTCCATCCAGACGGTATTGAGCAACCGTTTCTACAATCCCGTCGAGTAATATCGCTTTGGTTCGCTCCTTTTTTGGTTGTTTCCTGGCCTTGTCTTGAAAATATCGACGAACATCTTGCCCGTGCATCGGGTGGAATGCATTCGATTCATTTGTCATAATTATATATTTATCCAATTTTGGTTGATACTATATTATTAGATGCTTATTTAACTATTGTCAAACTCACGCGCCGGTCAATGTATGTCACGACGATGAAATCATAACCAAGGCTGAGGCGCCGCTAAAAAGCAAAAAAAATGCCAGTAGATATTGAAGAAGCTAAACTACATTTTGCCAACAAATCCGCGTGGCATCATATAAAGGGCAAAGTGATTGAAGTCGGACTCTACATTGCATCGAATTCAGTTAAACTAAACAAGCCTGCTCCGCGTAACATGTCAGTTTGGACCTTAGAAGGCGACCAGGCACCACTGGATGGAATACTACAGAAAAACCAAGATGAGAATAAACTGACAATTCTCAACCTTGGAAGCTTTACCTGCCCGTCTGGAGAGAACGACAAGATAAAGTCCAAAAACTGGCGAAGTTGTATGCCAGTCAGGTGTCCTGTATTTGCATTTACGTGAGAGAAGCGCATGCAAGCGATGAATGGGCGCTCGACATGAAAGAAAAGCTGGGGATTTCATATCCAAAGCCACAAACCGTTAAAGAAAGAATAATCATCGCCAAGAGAGCAAAAGACGAACTGATGGAAGCCGATGCCCTTGTGTACGTTGATGGCCCCCAAGAGAATGCGGTTAACAAAGCATATTCTGCGGTACCAATTCGAATATGCGTGATCGATGTAAAAGGTGATCTTGTCTTTCGAACGGAAGGTTCAGGGCCATTTGGGTACAAACCAGAGGAATTGACCTCATTTTTAGAGGAGATGTTAGGACCCAGGGAGGGAGTACAGAACATAATCGACGACAATGGAAAGGCCGCCTTGTGTTGCCAGTGAAACGAACCGGGTTTAATTTAAAACGCGCATCCCTGGCAGCCAGTTGCATAACTCTAGTGCCAGCCAGTAACCACTTCGCAAGCCTCAAATTCCCATAGACCGAATCCGCTGCACCATTAGCGCAAATAATCCCGCGATTTCCTCCATTGGCGCTTCTCCGACACCGGTGAGCGCACAGATCATTGCCGCTAACACTGTGCCAGCGGTGTCCGAGAAACCTACACAATTGCAGACATCACGCACTACAGAGCCAGATGCAATTGGCGCATCGAGTTTGCCTTGTTGACTCGAATGCGACGCATGATACAGTTCACACTATGGAAGTATAGAATTTTCTTTGGAAGTGAGGCTGGAGCATGCGAATATCAGCTTTTGTTATAATTTATCTTTGTCTATCGATAACTGCAGCACTAGCGATTCCAATTGAGTTTGTATTCAATATCGCTGATCGTGAACTAGAATTTAACAATGTCACTACTAACACCGGCGCGCACCAGATGCGGATTTCTGTTGATACTTCGGCTACTAATCTTGGAACCGGATTTGGTGATTTCGCTAACTTTTATGCGGCGGATGTCTTCTTCGATGCCCCGGGACTTGGGCTTGCAAATTCTCAGGTAGTTTCAGACACGTTCCTATATTTTGGTAACGGCGTGGTTGGATTTTCTGACCAAGTTAGTGGTGTCTTCACTACAATTTACACCGTCGCCAATCCTGGCGATTCAATTAACGATAACTTCGAGTTTGGCGGTACGGATGGAAACGTCTCCGGTTTCGACTTGTCACAAATTGACATTCCACAAATTTTGATCGGCATGACTGTGCAAGAGCTACGTACGGCAAATGATATTGTGTTCGATACAGGCGATCGGATTACTGGAGGCATTACCGTACGTAATCGCAACGATAGTATAAGTGTTGGAGCTGTATCTGCGGTCCCTCTGCCTGCTGCTTTACCACTTTTCGCAGGTGGTATTGGACTGCTGGGATTATTCGGCTGGCGCAGGAAACGGATGGTTGCAGCTTAGCTACGCTGAAACACCCCCATCGCGAGGCGGTCCTTCGGGGCCGCCTCTCGTTTGAGCAGAGAGTCAGCCTGGCGTCAAATGGGTGAGTGTGATCCTTCGAGGATTATTCAAATTGCAACAAATTCGCAGCGACAGTTCAAGGCTTGGAGCAGATGTAGTTTATGAGGTTCTCAACGTTCCTATTTGGCACAAAACGCTCACCAGTGCGATGACGAGTTTAAGACAATCCAGACTAATATGGATGATGACTGGCAGCGGTTGCAGCAGCGGGTTGATCAGAGTTAGCTCGCGCAATTGTTGCTGTTAGATGATGGGTGTTCATTCAATTACCCGAATTTGTACAAGTTATTGTTCGCAGGGTTGTGTCGCCGGATCAATGTCTGCCAGTGGCATTTTTGCGGCCAGTAAGGTCATTGCGGTCTGATCAGCCTTGAGCCATCGGCCAATTACTCCCGCTTATATAGGAAAGCATGAGTAACAAGGCGGATGACAGGCATGGGGGCAAATTAAATCTGTTGAAGGCAAGTTATTATTTCGCCTGCGACATGATGCAAAAGATTAAACGGCGCCAATCACGTGCAAACAAAAATCTCTTACTCATATCGATTGCCGTTAAGTTTAAGTTCATTATAAAATCACACCGTACATCTAATTGGCCGCTGTTAAAGCATATAGTAACCCAACTTATGTTTTCTCTAATACAATTGAGTTATAACAATTTTGGGACGTTCTTCATGACAAATCCATTGCCAGCCGACATCAGGCAGGTTCAGCAAATGGCGTTGGTTAATCCAGAAATTGAAGGCCTGTTCAAGGCATTTCTCACACTCTTGGAAAATGTGCCAGACAGCAGCCTCGTCAAGGAGGCGCTTGATCCGTTTGAACCAAACACACACTTAAGTTCGGAACTTAGAGATCGTGTCATTAGAATTGTTAATGATGTAGGGGATGAGGCGCTCCAATCGAAGTGGGATGGAAGCGCGAACAATACGTCACCCCCCCGGTCCAATGTCGTTTCACTAACTGATATATCACACAGAGACGCAAAAACTCCGGCATTGGCGCAGACTTTGACATTTGACCATATTGGCGGTCTGGAAAATGTGAAGGCACAGGTTAGGCGGAAGATAATTAATCCTTTTCTCAACAAAGGCTTGTTCCAGAAATTTAAACGAAAAGCTGGTGGGGGAGTTTTGATGTATGGGCCTCCAGGTTGTGGTAAAACAATGTTCGCAAGAGCGGTTGCAAGTGAATGTAATGCACGATTTGTAGATGTCCGTGCTGCTGATATTCTCGACCAATATGTTGGCTTGGCCGAAAAACGTATTGCTCAACTGTTTGCCGAAGCCCGGTCTGCTCGCCCGTGTATTCTGTTTTTTGACGAAATTGAGGCTCTTGCTCAACGCCGCCAGTTTGATTCAATATCACGTGTCAACACGACAGTATCAGCATTATTGACGGAAATGGATGGATTTGCCGGTGACACAGAAGATATATTGTTCCTTGGTGCAACTAATGTACCATGGTCTCTGGACAGCGCATTTCGTCGACCCGGCCGTTTTGATCGCACTGTCTTTGTCCCACCGCCGGACAAGATCGCAAGGCAATTTATTCTGCGTGGCCTTTTGCAAGACCGGCCAGTAGATACCCGGCTTGATATGTCCTTTGTTATTGAAAAGACATCGGGCTTTTCCGGAGCGGACCTCTCTTCGGTCGTCGATACAGCAGTTGACTTTGCTATTGAGGAAAGCACCAGTGCCGACGACCTCGTTCCGCTGAGTAAAGGCCATTTTCAAGAATCATTGAAGGAAGTTCGATCTTCAACTGGCGAGTGGCTGGCGCAGGCAAGAAACTATAGCGAATACGCCAACAAAGACGGACTTTATGATGATCTACGTGATTTTCTAAAAAAATACGGAGCGTGACCATGACAAGTGTTCAAAGCCATCTAAATTTGGGCCGTTCGTTTTTGCAGGCTAGCAATATTGCAGGGGCCAACCGAGAAGCTGGATTGGCGTTGGAAGCTGATCCGCGTAGCGGTGAAGCGTGTGAATTGCGGTTCGATATTTTGTGTGCAGAGAGAAAGTGGAAAGAAGCCCTAATATGGGTTGACCGCTGGCTCGGTATTTGTCCGAATGATATTGGTGCCAGAAGGTCCGAAATCGAAGCATTACACCGAAACAAGAATTATAAGTTAGCGCGC
Source organism: Hyphomicrobiales bacterium (assembly GCA_024225445.1). GTDB lineage: Bacteria > Pseudomonadota > Alphaproteobacteria > Rhizobiales > Rhizobiaceae > JAAEMP01. Next base: position 23,399 of record JAAEMP010000219.1, read on the forward strand.
GTCAAACTGGACCTCTTTCGCAGTGATTTTCCGTTCGCACGTGATTGGCATCTTTCAATGCTGTTGGCGGTGGATGTGTGTTCAGGAAAAAAATGCAAAAAGGAGCGTTTTTCCGCCTTCCGCAAAACTGCTACCGGGAATTCGCATGGGGATTTTGTTGAGGGGATAGTCGAGTACAGGAAATTGCGCTATAGCAAAGCGGAGAAATTGTTTTTGAAATTTCATGACAAGTGTCCAAACGATCCTGAGGTCTTACTTTATTTGAGCAAAACCGCTTTGTTGCGCGGGCGTTTTGGAAAAGCAAGAGAATGGACCAAACGGCTCAAGCACGTTGCACCAGAAAAGGCGCCCATTGCCAACGAAATACAACTCGTTTCCTGGGCAGCCTATTTTCCACCCTTTTTGCTTGCGCATTGGCTTCTTCGTGTCTGGTGTTTATTCTATTCGCGACTACACATGATTGTTTTTGTGCCATTTTTCCTATTCATTTGTCTTCCAACATTAATTATTGCGAGTAAGTATTTGGACGCACTTATTGCGGCGGCTATTCCTGGCTCCTATTCGAAAGCTATCTGGTATTGCCTAATGGTTGCCTGGTGTATTTGCTATTCTTTCACTTTTCTAAAGCGGGGAATCTTTTGGATGCACCAACCAAAATCAATGAAGTTATCCTCAAGGTATTGAAGGCGGTCGAATGTGCGAGCTTGGCGTAGCATCAGCACTGCTTGATGCAGGCAATACTGACTCTGCGCGCGGAGAAGCTGCTAAACTACTTGAAAAGAATGTTAAACACGCAGAAGCCCACTGTTTGATCGTCCTCTCATATCTACGCGAAGAGGAGATGAAATTGGCCAAGGATGCCGCATTGCATGCATTGTCTGAACTGCCGGACAATCCTGAAGTTCAGCTTGTTTTTATAGTAGTTTTGCTTGCAAACAGCGAACTGGATAATGCCAACAAGGCGCTGCAACGATTTAGAAAAGATTGGCCAAATGCGGTTGATCGCTATTTGTCAGTGGCCATCCCTTTTGCGCTCAAATCAGGCAACTACATAGCGGCTCACAGATACATTGATGAAGCAGAGCAAACAGGTGGTGCAGGAGAGTTGTTTCAGGCCATGAGATGTAGAGTACTGCGCGCACAGGGCCGCTTTATTTCTGCCTATCGCCTATCTGGCCGATGCCTGGCTGAAGGCTATCGACTTCCAGAATTCCTTGTTACAAGAGCAATCTGCGCTTTCCGCATTGGGTTGATTCATGAAGCAATCAGAGCAGCCCGAACTGCTGCCAAGGAAATACCAAATGAGGCTTCCAATTTTCGGGAAATAGTTGGGGCGTCGTACCTATTGTGTTTTCCGCCTTTTGCAGTGGGTCAAATGTTCATTAGTCCGGTGGTTTCATTTGTTATGGGGGCACCGGCTGCGCGGTTTGTAGGATTTCCGTTCATAATAATGGTTGTGTTGCCGGTAGCAATTTTGGTCGGTGAAGGAATGTACACGCTTGGAGGAGAAAATGCTGTGTTAGCATTTTTTGGTCTGGCCTTCGGTTGGGCTATTTACAGTGCCTGTTTTTTTCAAATTTTCCTGGCACGCCGAAAAATGACAAAGCCATCCGTCGCTCTCCCAAACTATTAACAATATTTCTCGACTGCAGCGCCTTTGAAATTGCCGAAGATCATGGAACACATCAAGATTGGCAAAGGGGCAATAGCACCCTTCAAGCATTCATCTATTTGTTCTGCTGACGACACTCTCAAATAGGTAGAGGAGGACTCGGAACATCCGTTCGTCAAATTCCAAATTTTGATAGCTCAAGGTCAGCAATGCGGATTTTGAGACATTCGAGCGATGTCGCAAATAAGTTCACGTTATAGTGTAACTGGACATTTTTCCAAGATTCTAAAATTAAGATTTCAGCAAGCACTAATATCTTAGATTATTGGGAAATCGAATCATTGAATCCATAGTTAAATGGGCAAGTATAAAATTTACCTCTTTATGTACCCGCTCAGCCTGTTTCTGATCGCGGTTATCCTTACTGTAATTCCGCTTGTTGGATTCATATTTCTCCCAATAGGCTACTTTAACGTTACAGGGTTTTTACTATTGATCGCAATTATTGCGTTCATTGCGGATTGCATCATAGGCAACGTTCCGAGACTGTTGATTTTGTTGCCCGTTGCCTTTTTTGGTTGGTACTATTCGCTTGTATATGAAGAGAATCAAAAAATTGCCAATCTTGAACGAGATTTGAAGCGTTCAAACCCGCATGATGTTGTTCAATTTGATCCTGACAATCATGACATAATTTCAGATTCTGCTGAAGGACTAATAACCAAATATAGAATTCCTACAACTTACAAGCGACTTAATTTTACCAGCTTTGAGGATAAATTCTGGTCATTTAGGATGACACATGATCGTCCGTGCAAGCGGGTGTCCAATTATCTCCAGAGGGGGATTCACAACAAAACTGTTAGGCTTCCCGACAAAGATGGTGTCAAAAGGCGGATCAAAAACCTTTGTGTCTTTAAATACCCTCAAACTCCTGATCGCACGGTGTTAGAATTTTCCAGGCAACAGGACAAAAAAGAAAATGGTATAAGCATTACCTCTTTGCATCTCAGTATTGGTGGTGATGTGAGGCATACTTACAAGACTGCTTTTACTAAGCGGTATCGACCATACCCTCTTTTCCGCTTGGTCTGTTTCATCAATGCTGGTGCTCAAAAATGGGAATGCGAACGGGGATTTGCAAGAGATGGTTACAAGCTGGATACGAACCCCGTATCGCTTCTATCCGATGAGGTTGAAAATCCGATAGCAATTTTGTTGAGCTTGCATCGTTATGCCCGTGATGAACTGGAGAATTTCAATGGGTTCGAACAAAACGAACAAAGCCTTCGACAGAAACTTGACCAATAATAAAGTGCCAGATTTCATTCGATTTGAAACGGCGGTAATTAAAATGTAGCTGAGATTCTGCCCTCGGAACTGTGTCTATCTTTTTACACCTTGCATGTCGCAATCTGCGCATTTAGACTTTTTATGATGCGCAAAAAAGGGCTCGGAACAGCCGTTCGTCAAATTCCAAATTTTGATGGCTCAAGGTCTGCAGAGCGGACAAAGTGACATATATGGAAGAACACCTTTATTTTGATTCAGTTCCGAATTTTTTCGCTCACGGCTATTCGGGCTTACGCCCGGCCTCCGCGAGGGCGGCGCACCGGCGCCGGTCGCTTTTCGCTCCTGATCGCATGATCATAATAAAGGTGTTGTGCTACATTTAAACGAGAAAAATTCAGACTGAATCAAAAAAAAATATTCTGCTATAGCTGTTACATCTTACAAAAAGTTTTTGATATTGAATTTTGAAATACAAATCTAATCAATCGCTTTTTCCTGTGCCTCTTCCAGCTTTCTCCCTATTTCCTCAGCGTTCTTTCTGAGTTTTTCCTGCAAGATCCTCGTATTTTCCTTTATATCGGCTGGTTTCATCGCAGGACCATCAATAGCCGCGGCAAACCCTGTTAAGGATATCTTGATCGGCGATGGTTGATTCATGTAATTGGTAGAAGTCAGCAGCATCTCTCCACCGGATTTCAGCAATGTGATCAGATTATCATCCAGCTTGCCTTCTGCTATACATCTGTCTGGAAAGCAATTCGCATAGGGAATACGATTTTCCTTTTCTGTGTCAATTTTGACAGCAACACCAGCAGGAATTAGACGATTTGTCGGTACGGATACCTGAAAAAACCGGCGATTGATATTTCCTGATACAGTAAACAGATTGACAGATGTAACAATCTGGCCAGTGGAGGCAATAACTTGATATTGCACATTGCATACATCACCGTTCGCATTCTTGGCGCAAATTTTTTGCCATGGTTGGGCAGGTATCTTTTGTGCATCCGCTTGTTCGATACCCAACATTTGCGCCAGCACAGCAATTATCGGGACAATTAGCGCCATTATTAACGTTGCAATTACGTTGCTGGTCTGAGCCATGTATGGTTCCTTAATTTCTTGGTGAATCAGTATTGCAGATAGTTGTTGTTCCGTTTGTCTTCAGCCTAAATCCTGGTTCTTTGCGCAATCACTGTCTGTCAAACACAAATATTGTGGCGGGAAATTGACCGTTGACGCTTGCCAGCCTCCAGTCATGAATGTGACCTGTGCTTTATTGACATTTCAAAATTGCAACCTGCAATTCTGCTTTTTCATTATTGAATGAATGCTGGAAGTGAATTAGGCAAAAGGTAGTCGATCAATCAATGTTTAGTCTCTGAAACGTCATTTCAGGGCCCGGAACAGACGTAGCGTGTGAGGTTCCGGGCATTCTTATTTGGCACAAAACGCTCACCAGTGCGGTGATGCAAGCAGGATAATGCCCACTGGCGCCGATGCCAGCTTTGCTGCCGATTACGGTCGTCAACTATTTTCAGAAAACAATACAGAACCCATTCGATATCGAATACCCGCACAACCCCTCTCAATTTTTGTTTTCATTCAACCGACATCCGGCAATCCCAGAAACTTGTCCAGACCATCGATCATCGCCTGGTTTTCCTCGTGTAATCCGATGGTGATCCTCAAATATTCCTCCAGACCATAATCATCAACGTCACGCACCAATATTCCACATTTTTCCAGATAGCCGATTGCAGCGCCGGCACTGTGATTGGATTTTGCCGGAAATCTTACTAGCAGGAAATTGGTTACACCGGGAACGGCGGTCAGCCCCAGTGATGCCAGTTTTCCGGTCAGCCACTGGCGCTCTTCACTGGTGCGTTGACAGACCATTTTCACAAAATCAGGATCGCCAAGCGCAGCGATTGCACCTTCTTGCGCGATGGCGTTGACATTGCCGATACCGCGCATGCGATTGACCTCACCGGCCATTGAAGGAGACGTATATGCCCAGCCAACACGCAACGCCGCCAGTCCATAAGCCTTGGAAAATGTTCGCGTGACGATGACGTTGTCAAAACCCTCCACCAGCTCAATACCATCTGAATAATCTTCAACATCGGCATATTCCGCGTATGCAGAATCTATGACGAAAACCACATGGGCCGGCAGGTTGTCGCGAAGACGCCTGACTTCATCTTTTGGTATATGGGTGCCGGATGGATTGTTGGGGTTAGCCAGAAACACGATTTTTGTTCTGTCGGTGACCTTGTCAAGCAAGGTATCGACAACCGTTGTCAGATTTTCTTCCCGGGAACTGACCGGCGTGGCCCCCACCCGCATGGCGACTATGGGAAACTGCATGAAGCTGTATTCGGAAAACAGGATTTCATCACCGCTACGCGCATATAACCGCCCGATCACATCAAGCAATTCCTCTGAACCATTGCCACAAACGATGCGCTCAGGATCAAGATCATGGGCCTGACCGATAGCATTGCGAAGGTCGGTGCTGGCAGGATCGGGATACCTGAACAACCGGTTACACCGCTCCCGGGTTGCTCTGAGCGCCAATTCACTTGCCCCAAAGCTGGATTCATTGAGCGAAAGATCGATCACCTTTTCGGGCCGGGTGCCAACTTTCTTGACGACGGTTTTTCCAATCGAAGGGATGTAGGCTACGGGTTTTTTGGTTTGCATCTGTCTACTTTCTCATAAACCTGGGTATGGTTGCGACCCACTTGAATAGATCGCACTCTTTATGGTGAAATACTTTCCATTTTTGCAAGAAATGTCAAATACGAAATTTATTGCTAAATTCCGATTGCTGTTGCACTATGGCGTAACGGCAAGCGAAAAACATTTTTCGACAACTGGAGACAGGATGAATATAGCAACTGCGCAGATCGGAAAATCCAGGTTGAAACAGGTATTACTTACTGACAAATACCTGTCGGGCGAAGGCACTATTTTGCTGAACGGTTCCCAGGCTTTGGCCAGGTTAATGCTGGAACAGTCCCGGGCAGACAAACGCCATGGTTTGAATACAGCCGGATTTGTCTCCGGTTATCGTGGCTCCCCGCTTGGGGGGGTCGACCAGAATTTTTGGGCCGCCGCCAGCCATCTGGAAAAGGCTGCAATCAGGTTTGAACCGGGTTTGAACGAGGATATTGCCGCTACAGCAGTTTGGGGAACCCAACAGGGAGAACTATTGGGGGGCGGACAATATGATGGCGTATTCGCCATGTGGTACGGTAAGAATCCCGGTGTAGATCGCAGTGGAGATGTGTTCAAGCACGCCAATACCAGTGGAACCTCGGCTCATGGTGGCGTGCTCGCAATAAGTGGTGATGACCCAGGCGCTTCCTCTTCAGCCATCACAAGTCAGTGCGAACAAAGCTTTAATGCTGTCCTGATGCCGGTGCTCTATCCGGCAGATATTACAGACATTATTGCATTCGGGCGATTCGGATTTGAGTTATCGCGTTATTCAGGGTTGTGCGTGGCGATGAAAGTCGTTGCTGACACGGTTGAAAGTACCGCGACGATTAATCTTGATTCGTTACCGGACAAATTCAGCTTACCGGCCAATCCTGTACCGCGTGAAGATGTCATCACACGCTGGCCAGATGACCGCTGGAGCCAGGATCAGCGTCTGCAGGAAATCAAACTGCCGGCTGCTGCGGAATTTGCCGCAGCAAACGGGATAGACAGGGTTGTATTGGGGAAGGCGAATAACAACAAACGCTTTGGCATTGCTTCCGCCGGCAAGGCCTATCTTGATGTATTGGAGGCGCTGGAAATCCTTGGTATCGATGAATCAGTCGCCAGTGAAATTGGACTGTGCGTATATAAGGTTGGCATGATCTGGCCGCTGGAATCATCAGGCATACAAAAATTTGCTGAAGGCCTGGAAAAACTGATTGTTGTTGAAGAAAGAAGAGCTTTTCTTGAATCCCAGATCAAGGATATTGCTTACCACTGGAAGCCAGAGAAGCGGCCGGTGATTTTGGGTAAAACCGACCCGGCGGGAAAAATACTGTTCCCTTCAACCGGTGAGACAAACCCGTGTGACACGGCGATCATCATTGGTGAGATACTGGCTGATGCCTGCGATCATCCGGTGTTGAAAAACGGGTTGAAAACAGCGAAATCCCGAAAAGCGGTTTCCCTTAAAAACAATATTTCCATTACCCCACCAGCAATGCGCATTCCTCATTTTTGCGCCGGTTGTCCGCATGCCCGTTCAACTGAACTGCCTGAAGACGCCATCGGCATGGCCGGGATCGGATGCCATTCACTGGCAATGTGGATGGAAGGAGGCAATACCCGGCTGATTACCCATATGGGTGGCGAGGGAGCCAACTGGATAGGCGCTTCCGCCTTTGTAGACAGACCGCATATGTTCCAGAACATGGGGGATGGAACCTATAACCATTCCGGCTCACTGGCAATTCGCGCAGCCGTTGCGGCAAACACAAACATAACCTTTAAGATCCTATTCAATGATGCTGTTGCCATGACCGGCGGTCAGCCAGCCGAGGGGGCCCCAAGTGTTGGTGATGTGGCGCGACAGGTTCTGGCGGAGCGGGTCGGAAAAGTAGTGATGGTATCTGATAATCCTGAGCGTCTCAAAGCAGGCGGTCTGCCAGCCAAGGTGGAACTTTTTCATCGAAACCAGCTGGACTGCGTGATGAAGGATTGTCAGAAATGGTCTGGTGTTTCAGTTATCATTTACGACCAGGTTTGTGCTACCGAAAAACGCAGACGTATTAAAAACGGCACCATCCCGCCACCTGCGGCGCGGGTAGTGATAAACCAGCGAATCTGCGAGGCGTGTGGAGATTGCTCAATCAAATCCGGCTGTATAGCCATCGAAAACGTCAAAACGCCATTTGGCGACAAACGGCGCATCAACCAGTCGGTTTGCAACACCGACTTCTCATGCCTTGACGGGTTTTGCCCGGCTATGGTGACGGTTGAAGGTGACCGGATCAAGGGTTCTGACATAAAAGAGACCAGATCCCAAATACCTTTGCCGGATCCTGTACACCGCGAATATGATGACACATATAATATCCTTATTGCCGGGGTGGGCGGTACAGGCCTGATCACCATTGGTGCGATTATCGGGATGGCGGCACATATTGAAGGAGCAAACTGCACCATTCTCGACAATACCGGCCTGGCCCGCAAAGGAGGTGGGGTCACCACCCACCTTCGGATTTCAAAAAATCAACACAACCATGCCTCGCGTATAGATATTGGAGGATGCAACCTGCTGTTGGCTGGCGATCCCATTATGGCAGCAAATCCGGAAGTGATTTCCCGCCTCGCCAAAGGACAAAGCCGTTGTATCGTCAATAGCAATGTGATTCCGACTTCGGCCCAGGCACACAGTCCCGCTTCAGCGCATGACAGCGACAAACTGATAGCAATTACCGAGAATGCCATCGGTAAAACTGCCTGCAGGTCATTTGATGCCACAGCACTGGCACGCATCAAGCTCGGAGATGAAATTTTTGCCAATATGATTCTGCTTGGCGCCGCCTGTCAGAATGGCCAGATCCCGATATCGGCAGAAGCCCTGATTGAGGCGATAAAGCTGAATGGCACAGCTGTTGAAAGCAACCTGCGGGCTTTTGTACTGGGTCGCAGATATATTGATGACCCCAGTGCAGTGATGGCCAGCACCCAGGCGCAACTCGATGAGCCTGACACCTCAATTGACACAACAATTGCCCGGTTGTCGGACGACCTTGTGCAATCGCATGGGAAGAAAATCGCCACAAAATTTACCACGCTGCTTGCAGATGTCTGCATGCATGAGGGAGGTGACGCGGAAAAACCAGGATCACTCAGCCGCGTGGTCGCTGGTAATTATTACCGGTTGCTCTCCTGCAAGGACGAATATGAAGTCGCCCGCCTGATGGTCGCCAAAGAGTTTGAAAAACAACTATCAATGGAATTTGAAAACATCACGAATATCAAATATCACTTTGCAACGCCTCTGCTGGGAGTGTTCAGAAGCAAAAAAAACAGGGGCTTCAAAGTGGCATTAGGCACGTGGTTTCGCCCTGCCCTGCTGCTGATGTCATCCATCAGAGGGATCCGCGGTTCATTCGCGGACCCGTTCCGCTATCAAAGCGCGCGACGCCAGGAACGGCAGTTACTTGCCAGCTATTCTTCAGACATTGAGCGTATTCTGAATACTGGTCAAACCTGCTCCCGGGATACGACGATAGCGCTGGCCAACTGGCCTGAGACCGTTGGCGGATTTGGACCGGTGAAGGAAGAAAACACCCGCCAGGCTCTGCAAAACCGGGACAAATTGATCAGTCAATTCGACATGCAACTGAAGGCAGCAGATGGTAACAAATAAAAAGATGCAAGCCGTTGGTGATAACAGTTCCGGGCTGATGCCACAGGGCTTTGGACAACGCATTGCCTGGTTACGGCGAAAGCGCGCCATCACGCTTAAAACGCTCAGCGAAAAAACCGGCATATCGGAAGCTACCCTGTCGCGTGTCGAAAATCAGCAGGTCTCACCCAATGCCGACAAACTTGTCAAACTGGCCGAAATTCTGGAAGTCGATATTTCGGATTTTTTCCATTCAGACCCGGTTGAGATGGCAACAGGACTGCGAACGGTAACCCGCAAAGGCGAGGGTGAAACCGGTATTTCCCAAAGATATTCTTATGAAATATTGTGTGCCGAACTTTCCAGAAAAGCGATGATCCCGAGTATCGACCTTATCAGTGCCCACAGCCTGCAGGAAACCGGGGGATTGCAAAGCCATGCCGGAGAGGAGTTTATTTATGTTCTGTCGGGCACGGTAGAGGTTCATACAGAATTTTATCAACCGACCAGGCTTGATACCGGCGACAGCATGTATCTCGACAGCAAAATGCTTCACGCATATGTATCCATTGGCGATAATGACGCCAAACTTCTGGTGGTCACCGCCAGTACGAATGGTATTTGAAACGGACAAATGTGATGTTGAGTTATTTCCTCAGTGTTGAAGCACCGGTAGAAACCGAAACGCAATTGCTGGATTTTTTCCACAGCAGATATTTGCCATCTGCGCAGAATATCCCCGATATCGCGGTCGTGCGGGCGTTTCGACCCTCACCGCAAAAAACGGTAATTTTTGATGATGAGGGAACACCGACTCTGTTGGTGCAGGCACTGTTTACTTCACCTGACGGATTAACAGCGGCTCTTAAAGACGGTTCACTGGCTGATTTTCGGGAACTCGCCATTGCGGATTGCGATATCACTCATCAGCTTTTTGAACTTGTTGAACACCCAATCTCGAATACAGCCGGACCTGCCTATGGCAAGGCAAGGCAATCGCTGGCGGTGCGTTATTATTCCACGGATGATGAAGAAAAAAACAATGGTTTTCGTGATGCCTATGTTGACGGGCACCCGGCGGCACTGGCGAATTTCCCCGCTATCCAGCGGGTATTTTGTTATCTGCCGGTTGTCTGGGAGGACCCTGGCGATATCCAGTGCAGCAACATCCTGATTGGGAATGAGGTTGTCTTTGACAATATCGAAAATCTGAACGCCGCACTTGCTTCTTCAGCCATGGAAGTTGTTGGCCGTCACTCAAGGGCGTTGCCGCGTTTTAGCGGGTGGAATACCCATTTCCCCATGACCCTGACCTATGAGTGGGTAGCCGGGTAACCGGATGCTGCACCAGTTGTTTGATTGCATCAAAGCCGATAGAGTCGAGTTCCAGGGCATTGATAATCCAAGCCTCGACATCAGCCATCGCAAATGTTTCCAGCAACCGCAAAACCTAAATGCATTCTACCAATGTCTCGTAACACGAACAGTTCGAAATACCATATAGGGTATCACAAACCGATTACGGAGATTATGTCCGTGTTGAATATTCGTCATTGTCTCCGAAAAAAAATTCCAGCCACATTTTGAATTTTGCACTAAGTTTATGTAGACCCTGTTCCGCTTGTGTTTGCCACTTTTGTGCGGCTTGAGCAATGGGCAGGAGTGCTGGAGCCTCCAATAGCGTAAGCATGGATGCCCATTGCGTTTTATGGAAGGGTCTGTTTGCGGCGAACTCTTCCGGTGTTTGATATAGCAGAACACCCTTATTTTGATTCAGTTTTGATTTTTATTGCTCACGGCTATTCGGGATTACGCCCGGCCTCCGTAAGGGCGGCGCACCGGCGCCGATCGCCTTTCGCTCCTGATTGCATGATCATTTTTAGGGTGTTCTGCTATACTTCAACGATGAATGTGGCCTCCTTTGATTGTAGTCGACCCGCCAGTGTTCGATAATCGATTGCGCCTCCGCCAGCGTGGTGAACCAGTGCAAATTGAGACATTCTTCGCAGAACCGATCGTTGAAACATTCGATAGGCCAATTACGGCGTTCATAAATTGTTCATGCGCTATTAATAGCCGCTTAATCTCGCGTACAGGCACTAATCACGAATTTGCACTACATTGATGGTACGCACTTTGGAAAAGCAATGACAGTCGATAACTGGAATTGTGGTGTTTCAATATCCCGGCAATTTTTACTGGAAAGGATTTTATCATGTTCAACACTTACTATTCAAAATATCGCTCTTGGCGCAGGAACCGTAAGGCTTGTAGTGAATTGATGAACCTCTCATCCCGCCAATTGACCGATATCGGAATTCTTAACCGTCAAGATATTCAATCAGTTGTTCACCGGGCCAGTCGCTCGTAGTCTTCGGCAAATAGTGGATGATAAGCTTCCTCCCAATTTATCATCTACGCTAGCGCCCATAGTTACCCTTAGCGGTGGGCGCTTTTCGGGAAGCCCATCTACCGCGTAAAGAATAAGCGAGCTAGATGGGCTTGCCCGGATCCTTGCCGATAGTTTAAAGGGCTTGGAAAAAGGCCAATACGCTAACATCGCCGCATAGGTCAAACCTATCTGGAGAATATAAGATGAAAAAGTCACCGCCCATTTTATTGTTACTGACAGCCTTTTTGTTGGGCGTCACCGGGTCTGACGTCGTAGAGGCGCAGTTTGCGGGTAGTCCCGAGGCGCAGTTTTGAGGGTAGTCCCGCAGGAATTGAAGCCACTAGCATGGGAAAAACTTGTCTAAGTATGAAAAACACAGGGCTTTTGCCGGGAATAGAGGCTAATGATGATGCACCGTTTATACTGAAGACTGAAGGTATAAAAATTTCAAAAATAAGTGATGTAACTTACCCGTTCAAATTAAATTGTGTTGTCAACATGAACGGTCAAGAACATTCTTTTCCCTTTATAAAGCAATCACCCAACTCAGATTGGAAGCTGCCGTAAATAGATCTCCCTCAAAAACGCTAATCTGATCGTGTGTCCAAGCTTCATGACGCTGAAATCGTGGAAGCTTGGTTTGGCGCGTTCTCACACGAGTGAACCAATCGGTCAGCAGCCTATTTCGTGCTTCCATTTTCCTACTAATCCCTTACTGGTCTTTATTAACGATCTACTCCCCAACCCTTTTACTTGTCAGGAAAATGGTCGGGGATTAGTAATATATTTGAGATACATATGACCGTTTCATCATCACATTATCAGCCCGCCGGCTGCCAACAACACCTGACCGCTGATATAATTGGATTCAGGTGAGCACATCAGATAGACCGCGCCGGCGGCCTCTTCCGGCGTTCCACCGCGTCCCATCGGGATCATGCGGTTCATTCCTTTGATCATGTCCGGTGGAATACCAATATTAATGGCGCGATTACCCACTTGTGCCACCGATTTCTCTTCGCCCAGCGGTTCGGTAATGCGGGTTTTGATATAGCCGAAGGCGACACAATTCACATTGACATTGTATCGGCCCCATTCCTTGGCCAGTGTTCGTGTCATGCCGACAAGTGCGGATTTGCCTGCCGCATATCCCATCTGCCCGGCATTGCCATACAGCCCGGCAATCGATGAAATATTTACCACCTTGCGATAAATTTCCTTACCTTCCTCCATCTCCTGTTTGGCGACAGGGCGAATAAAATCTGCGGCGGCCCGCAAGATCCTGAAAGGTGCAATGGTGTGTACATCAAGCATAGCCTGAAACTGCTCGTCGGTCATTTTCTGGATAACAGTATCCCAGGGATAACCGGCATTGTTGACAATAATATCCACTCCGCCAAAGTTCTCGGTGGCACAACCGACAAACCGTTTGCCAAAATCGCTGACCGTGACATCACCCACACATGCGACCGCATCGCTGCCCATATCCTTTATCGCCTGGACTGTCTCTGCAGCCACATCCTCATCAAGATCATTAACGACAATTTTTGCGCCTTCCCCGGCAAGTTTACAGGCGATTGCGCGTCCAATGCCGCGCCCTGAACCTGTCACCAGAGCGATCTTGTCCTGCAATTTTTTCATATTATTTCTTCCTTAGATACTAGTATTCGGGATGATTCCCTGTTTTGCCAATTCTGTAATTTCTTCGGTTGAATAACCGCCCTCGCGCAGGATTTCACCGGTGTGTTGGGAATATTTCGGCGCGAAACCAAGCTCGTTCAAAACACCATCGACCGCCGGTGGCTGCATCCGCAAGGGGCTGCCATCAGGCATGGTTGTGCGCGTTATCTTGCTTGAGATCGCATCCATTGCCAGCACTTGCGGAATGGTCTGTATTGGCGCGTGGGGTATCATTGCTGAGGCGAAATCAGTCTTTATCTGTTCTGTGGAGGCAAGAGAGGTGATCGCTGCAATATCGCGATGAATGGCTTCTCTTTCAACATGGCGGCCCTCATTGGTCACACGCACATCATTGGCGATAGTCTTAAAGCGTTCTATCATCAACAGCCGTTTCCACTGGACATCACTACCGATCGCCATAAAAATATATCCATCCGAAGTCGGATATGCATTGGTCGGGATGAATTTGCGATGTTCGTTGCCACAACGGGTAATTTCTGAAGGATCGCAATCAAAATCCACCAATGGCAGCGTGGTTATCAACCAGCTTGCCGCGGCCTGCAACATGGATACGTCTATGCGGGCACCATTGCCGGTTTCATAACGCTCCAGCAGAGCAGCCATCACTGACGCAAAAACCTCATCACCTGCCTTGAGGTCGATAATCGGAACACCGGCAAGGGTAGGATTGCCATCCACTGGTCCGGTCAATTCCATATATCCTGCCATTGCCTGGATTGCCGGATCATATCCGGGAACATTGGGATATTCCGGTCCCATGGCAGAAATAGCGGCCCAGATCAGGCCGGGTTTCTTTTTTGACAAAGTCTCGTAATCGATACCAAGCTGGCTATAACGGGACGGCATTGTGTTGCAGCAAAAAACATCGGCATCAAGTTCTTCGATCAGGCGGTAAAGAACTTCCTGTCCCTGCTTCGACTTGAGATTGAGGGCTATTGCCTGCTTGCCCACATTGGGCGCGACAAAATAACTGCGACGATCATCATCGGCAACCACACTGCCGATATAGCGATTGGGATCACCTGGCAATCCGCTACCGAATGGTGTTGCCTCAATACGAATTACCCGCCAACCCAACTGGGCAAACCGCAGGGTGGCATATGGCATCGATAGTGCCTGCTCAAGCGATATGACGGTTCGCTGTTTCATCCTCGCTCATCCGTCCTGCCCTTGGCGTTGTCTTGGGCTGCGTTACTTTCAGCAATGGCACGTGCCACCTTTTCCGGCGTCATCGGCGGATGATGAATGCGAATCCCGGTAGCATTGTAAAGTGCGTTGCCAATTGCCGGTGCGATAACAATAGTCGGCAGTTCCGCAATGCCCTTGGCCCCGGCAGGGCCTTCCCCGTCATCGGTCTCAAGGAATGTCAGATCAAATTCCGGTATTTGCGGTGCGGTCATCACATGATAATCACGGAAACTGGGATTGGCGACTTTACCTTCAACGATTTTCAAATCCTCGCTAAGAGCATAACCAAGGCCAAAGGCAATTCCACCCTCAATCTGGCCCTCAAGACCGGTCAGGTTGACAACCCGGCCCACATCCTGCGCCGACCAGACTTTTTCAACCTTGATTGTTCCCAGCTTGGTGTCGACAACAATCTCGGCGACATGGGCCGCGTGAGAATAGGCTGCAGACATATCACCGACATGGTTTTCATCTTCGGGTTCACTCGGCGGTTCATAATAATCCGTCTCCATCACCAGTTCGGCGTCTTCACCAGCGAAATGCATCTGACGCAAAATCTTGTCGAGTGGCATGATCACTACACCGTCGTCCGCCTGCACCACATATCCGGCACGCAGATCAAGATTTTCCATCATGACATTCGAATAGGAAGCCGCAGCGCGAAGGATACGCTCACGGGCTTTTCTTGCTACCCGTTTGGCGGAATTGCCGGCGATATAAGTGGTACGACTGGCATGAACCCCAACATCCCACGGGCTGGTGGCAGAATCATTGTTGATGATTGTTATGTCACGCATGGGAACGCCCAGTTCTTCGGCGACAAACTGGGCAATCACCGTATCTGAACCCTGTCCTATCTCCGATGCACCGGTGATCACAGTCACGCGGGCATAGTCATCCATTTTCAGCATTGTGCCGCAGCCATCAGATTTATGGATCTTTGCACCACCGGCATTATGCAGCGAAGTGGCAATGCCGATGCCCCGCTTGTACCGGGTGTTTTCAGCCTGTCTGGCCTTGCAGTCGTGCCATTTATCCAGGAAATCCGATTTGTCCGCTGCCTGCAAAATGCAGCCCACATGGTCAACACGACCAAGATTTGCCGCCTGTGGGGTAATTTCTCCCGGGTAGTTGGCGTTTTTTATGCGAAAGGCAATCGGATCAAGACCGGCGACCTCGGCCATGCGGTCCATATGGGTTTCGATTGCCCAGGTGGCCTGCACATTACCATAACCACGGAACGAGCCGGCAAAAGGATTGTTGGTATATACTGCTCTCGCCCGGTAACGCACATTGGGCACGGTGTAATGCGAGGTGACGGTGCGCATGGAAACATAGGGAGTTGTTGCGCCCCATGAAGTATAACCACCGTTGTTAAGCAGACAATCCACATCACGGAAAGTCAGAGTGCCATCCTTTTTCATGCCGGCCCTGATGTTAAATTCAACCGGTTGGCGTGTGGGCGAGGCAACGAACTCCTCTTCACGCGAGAATATCAGCTTTACCGGTCGGCGGGTCTTTTTGGCCAGAATGGCACATATCGGCTCATAGGGATAAACATCCAGTTTTGAACCGAATGCGCCTCCAATGGGTGGCTGGATGATACGCACATCACCTGGATGGGCACCAAGTGAAGGCGCAATATCCATTTTTACGTTGAACGGATATTGGGTTTGGGTATAGATCGTAACCCGCCCATCCATGTCATAATCAGCCAGCGAGCAGCTCACACCCATATTGCAGTGGGTGACATAGTGAACGTTATATTCACCCTCCACCACGAAATCAGAATCATCTTCAGCGCTGCCAATGTCGCCGTGCTCGAAATACTGCTGCATAGCGATGTTGTCAGGACGATCTTCATCAATTATCGGTGCACCTTCTGACAATGCTTCAGTGCAATCGAAAACTGTCGGCAAATCTTCATATTCCACTTTTATCAGCCTTAACGCCGCATCGCATATTTCTTCGGTGTCGGCAGCTACAGCGGCAATTTCATCGCGAATGCAGCGGACCTTGTCTCCTTTCAGGGGCGGATTGTCACGCAGCACACCGATTTTGCCATCCGGCGCATCACTAGCAGTGATAACAGCATGGACACCGGCAAGCGCCCGGGCACCTGAGGTGTCGATGCTGAGAATTTTTGCGTGCACACGATCAGTTCTCAATATCTTGGCATAAAGCATGCGGGGCAATACCAAATCATTGATATAGCGGGTTCTCGCAGTGGCTTTATCGGGTGCATCAAGTTTGGTAACCCGTTTGCCGATGATTGTCGTTTTTTCTATTACCTTGTTCATCCTGGCGAACCTTCCTGAATTCGGCTTGCACCCTTCACAGCAGCAATGATTTTCTTGTAGCCGGTACAGCGGCAGACATTGCCCTCAAGTCCACGGATGATTTCCGCTTCACTGATGTCCGGATTACGGTTGAGCAGGTAGCGGGCCTGCATGATCATGCCCGGTGTGCAATAGCCACATTGCACTGCACCCTCATTGATGAAAGCCTGTTGTACCGCATCAACGCCTTTTTCCGTCCATAAACCCTCAACAGTCATCACGTCGCGCCCGTCCAGATCAACGGCGGGCGTCAGGCAGGAATTGCGTGAACGTCCATCTACGATAATGGTACACGCTCCACATTCCCCTTCACCGCAGGCAAGTTTGGCACCACAAAGATCAAACTCGCGGCGCAGCAGTTCCAGCGCTGATTCAGTCACACCGACCGATGCTTCGACTTTTGTCTCGTTAAGGACCAGACTAATTTCTATTTTGAGCGACATACAATCAACTCCTGCTCGAGAAAGGTTCTTGCGATATGAGTGCGATACCATTTGCTGGCACGAACATCAGTAATCGGTGAAATTTCACCAGCCATCATATCGAGAGCCCCGGCGACAAGCTCATCGTCAATCTGACTGCCATTGATAAGGCTCTCAGTGTTGGTACAACAAATCACTGTTGGACCAACTGCTCCAAATACCAGTCGCGAATTGTCCAATATTCCATTGTGCAATTCACCGGTTAAACACATCGCCACCAATGAGATTTCCAACGCGGGGCGAGGCCCCGTTTTACAAAACACGCCATGAAAATTCTTTTGCGGAATCTTGAAAATTACGGCGGTAATCAATTCATCAGCGCCAAGAATGGTTTTACCCGGCCCGGTGAAAAATTCCGATAGTGCCTGTTTGCGTGGATCCCTGCCGTTTGAACAAATCTCGACCTCGCTATCAAGTGCGACAAGCGGTAATACAAAGTCGGCTGCCGGAGAAGCATTTGCAATATTTCCACCGACTGTTGCCACATTGCGGATCTGATCGCTGGCAAAACGGTCGGCAACTTTTGGCAGTAACGCAACGGATCCCGCCAACTCCTGGTTTTCCAGTATTTCGCTGATGCTGGTCAGTGCACCAATGCGAACAAATCCATTGTTCACACTTATCCCGCGCAATTCATCAATACGGTTGAGATTAACCAGCCTCGATCCTATCCGGCCATCACCATTATCTTTTTGCGCCCAAAGATCACTGCCGCCAGCCAATGGGGTACCATTGCCATCAGCAAGTGCCTCAAGCGCCATTTCCAGTGAGGTGGCGTTGACATATTCGGTAATTACAGGCGGAAATCTATTCTGCGGCAACATTGGTACTATCCTTGAAAATATCGGGCTCACGGTAACGGCCAAAAACCGCGGTAAGGACCTGGTTCATCTCGCCAACTGTTGCATAAACTTTCACTGCTTCAACCAAATACGGCATAATGTTATCAGTGCCAGCGGCAGCCGTTCCCAGTTTTTCCAGCGCCATGTCAACACTGGCCTGATCGCGTTGCTGCTTGATTTTTGCCAGCCGCTTCTCCTGTTTTTCAGCATCCTCGATTTTGTATGGATGCATTTCTACGACCTGATCATCTTCTTCGACCTGGTAACAATTTACTCCAACTTTGCGGAATTCACCGCTTTCCAACTGCTTTTGATGCTGATAAGCACCCCTGGAAACATGGGATTGAATTTCCCCGTCACCAATCAGTTTGACAATGCCGCCGCGTTTATCAACCTCATCCATGATGCGGATAATTTCAGTTTCCATCTGATTGGTCAGGGTTTCAACATAATAAGACCCGGCCAACGGGTCGACGGTATCGGTCAAACCCATCTCTTCGATGAGGATTTGCATTGTGCGAAGAGACAGTCGCTGGGCCTTTTGTGTCGGAATCGTATAAGCCTCATCATAACAACAAAGTGCGATAGTCTGGGCACCTGAAAGTGCGCTGATCAGGGCATAATAGGCGCCACGCACGATATTGTTTTCCGGCTGCTCAATGGTCAGACCCGATCCACCACCACCGGCAATCATCCGCAGCCACATGGACTTGGCATTTTTAGCGCCATACTGCTTTTTCAGTATTCGTGCCCAGAGTCTGCGCCCTGCCCGGAATTTGCAAATTTGTTCGAAAAACTGGCCAAAGATATTGAAATTGAACGACATGCGATAGGCAAATTCATCAATTTCCATGCCGCGTTTGAGCCCTTCATCAAGATAGGCCTTGGCAATACAAAAGGCGTGAGCAATCTCTTCACTTGGCGTCGCCCCTGATTCACGGATATGGTAACCACAAACCGATACTGGGCTGTATAACGGTACATTTTTGGCACAATATTCAATCGTGTCGGCGACCAGTCTGACGGAGGGTTCTACTGGATAAATCCAGGTGCCACGCCCAACAAATTCCTTCAATATATCGTTTTGACAGGTGCCGCGCAGGCCTTTGAGATCAAATCCCCGCTTTTCTGCCATCACCAGATACATGGCGATCATGATCGCGGCAGTCCCATTAATGGTCAGCGAGACCGTGACATTTTGAATATCAATACCATCGAAGGCGATTTCCATATCGGCAAGTGTGTCAATCGCCATGCCCACCCGGCCAACTTCCCCTTTGGCCATATCATCATCGGAATCAAACCCGCACTGGGTCGGCAGGTCAAAGGCAACATTTAATCCGGTATTACCGGTATTTATCAGATACTTGAACCGCTCATTGGTATCTTCTGCGTTGCCAAAACCGGTATATTGGCGCATTGTCCACGGTCGTTTTCTGTACATTTCCTTGTGAATGCCTCGAGTGAACGGATATTGACCTGGGTTGCCGATGTCGTCGTCATCGGCACCGCTCACCTTTGAAGCAGCTACTTCTTCCTGCGTATATAAAGGGAGAATTTCAATACCGGACTCGTTGTAACGCCGGTCATCATCTGTATTATTTTGCATAACCAATGGTTTTCTCCTTAATAGCGGCAACAATATCACTGAGCGATGTACTGGTGTTGTACACAGCATCAACACCGATCTGGCGCAAAGATTGATGATCTTCTGCCGGAATATTGCCGCCGACAATCCACAGACAATCGGAAAGCTGATACTCATCAATCATTACTTTCAACCGTCTGCAAATCGGTGTGTGGGAACCCGATAAAATGGAAAGGGCTATGACATCTGCTTCAAAATCACGCGCCGCAACTGCGATATCCTCCGGGCTTTGGCGCAAACCGGTATAGCGCACATCAAATCCGGCATCGATCAATGCGCGGGCAACGACTTTGGCGCCAACATCGTGGCCGTCAAGCCCGGGTTTAGCCAGCAGGATCTTAATTTTTCCAGTTCTGCTCATGTCGACAAGTTCCTGGCAATGTTTATTTTCAGTAATTCACTCGTACCACCACCTATCAGGGTAAATCGCACGTCGCGTAAATAACGCTGAACAGGAAATTCCATGGCATATCCATATGATGCGAGCACCCTGGCTGCCTTGTCGCAGACATCGGCGGCGGTTTCAGAAGCACATAATTTGGCCATGGCGGCTTCTTTTGCATGAGGCCTGTCATTGTCTTTAAGCCAGGCGGCATAGGTAACCAAATGGGATGCCGCTTCCATATCGGTTGCCATCTCGGCAAGTTTCAGCTGAATAGCCTGAAAACGGTTGATCGGCCGACCAAACTGCACCCTTTCAGCCGCATATCGCGTCGCTTCGCACAGCGCGGCTCTGCCTATTCCAAGCGCCATGGCACCGGTAATAATACGGATTTCTGCCAATAATTTGTGCAAGTGACCTTCACCATCACCCTCTGCTTCGCTTAGACGATGGCTATCGGGAACGAAACAGTCAGAAAAAGACAGCTCGGATGTGGGCAGGGCCCAAACCCCCATCTTGTCAATTGAACGACCGATGTGAAGGCCTTCAAAATCATGCTCAACCAGGAATATTGTGATCTTCTGTTCATCGCCAGCCTTGGCAAACACGGTAAAAAAATCTGCGATCGGAGCAGCGGTTACCCACATTTTTTGCCCATTGAGCAGATAACCGCCCTCAACCTTACGGGCATTACTGGACATTGCACCAAGATTACTGCCGGCGTCCGGCTCGGTCATACAAATTGCACCGATTTTCTCGCCCTTGAGTGCCGGGCGAAACAATCGTTGCCTGATATCATCATTGCCCAGCATCGCCAGAAACTTGGTACCCATGAGAGATTGCATGGCAATGCAACCTGCAACAGACATCGACCCCCTGGCTATCTCCGCTAGTGCCAGACAAAAGGTGACAAGATCAACACCAGAACCTCCGTCTTGCGGTGAATAGCGCATACCGGCAAAGCCAAGTTCACACAATTGGTTGATCAATTCCCGCGGATAGGCATGTGCCTCGTCCAGACTGGCGGCCTGGGGCGCAATACGTTCATCGCTGAAGCGGGCGAAGGTATCTTTGATGGCGCGTTGTTCTTCACTCAGGGCAAAATCCATTGGCGTGCCTTATTGCTCCTCTTCCTGAAGACCATAATCCCGGCGAGCGGCTTTAGCGGAAATAATGCCGTTGCGTATTTCCTGCTTCAGCAGCTCACGGTCACGTTTTTGCGGGTCGCCATAACCTCCACCGCCCCCGGCCAACTGATGATAAAGAGTTCCCTTGGGTACTCCGGTAATCAGGTCCTTGTTATTGGGCAGATGTTTTTTTCCATCGGGATAGGTCAGTGTGATTGAATTCAGCGTGCCGTCTTTGCCACCAAACAAACCAAATGCCGGTTCAATATCTCCATCGCCGAAAGTGACAAATTGCGTATCATGTGAGCCAATTATGTATTTTGTTTCAACACCCAGCCCTCCACGCCATTGCCCTGCTCCGGCAGAATCTTCGCTATATTCGTGTTTAACCAGCCGATGCGGGGTTTGCTGTTCGAACATTTCGTAATCCTGGTCAAGCAGACCACCCGATGCATCAATCATGCCTATATGGTCATATCCATCGGTACCTTTCATTGCACCAGAACCACCTTTCAGGCCCATAAAACCAATATCGACATATTTATCGCCCTTTTCCTCATCAATGCCGGTGGTAAGCGAACACAGCAGGTTATTCCAACCGGCAGTAATACGGTCAGGAATTACCGGTGCCAGGGCGCGAATAATGGCGTCGGCATTGGGAGGGCAGAGGTGATTGCCAAATGTGGTAGCCTTGGGATAGGAAGCATTCAACACGGTTCCTTCCGGGATGATCATCTCTATTGGTTTTACCATGCCCTCATTATGAGGCATATCCGGATTGACCATCTGCAGGAAAGTGAGAATCGTGGCGGAAGCGCTGGATGTGAAAGTACCGTTGACGAAGCCATCGGTCTGGGCGTCGGTGGCTGAATAATCAAACTTGATCCGTTTTTCCTCAACTGTAATTTTCACCCTGATGGTAAACTCGCTGCCCTCGTTGTGGCCATCGTAATAAATCTGCCCTTCACCTTCATATGTCCCGTTGGGAATGGAGGTGATTTCTGCCTCCATCATCTTTTTGGTGGCGTCAAATAGCGCCAGTTTATGCGCCTCAAAACTGTCAAAACCGTATTTGGTCAACAACTCGACCACCCGGCGGTCACCAACAGTGCAGGCACCCATCTGGGCCTTCATATCGTGCTGCACAATCTCCAACCGTATATTGGCAAAAATCAGGTCCCATACATCTTTGCGGAAATTACCGCGATCATAAACCTTGACCGGCGGAATACGCAGTGCCTCTTGCCAGACCTCCTTGGCATTGGGATTGTAACCACCGGGCACATTGCCGCCAATATCAGCCTGGTGACCCTTGACTGCCGACCAGGCAACCAACTTGTCTTCAAAAAAGATTGGTCTGAACACAGCAACATCGTTGTTCTGGTTACCCATGGAAAACACATCATTATGGAAAATGACGTCACCGGGATTAATATCGCCATCAAAGTAATCCAGAATGTACCGGCACACCGGGGCAAGCGAAAATGCCAGAATGGGTAAATTTTCCGTCTGTTCCAGCATGTTGCCCTGGGCGTCGTAAAGTCCGGTAACGAAATCCTTTGCCTCACACAATATCGGTGACCGCGCTGTCTTCTCAAGCGAGATACTCATCTCATCAGTTATTGACTTGAATGTACGCGCGTATACTGAAAGCAGAATTGGATCGATCTTGCTCATTTGCCCTGCTCCGCGGTTGTTGATGCTGCCAATGTAGATGCCACCAGGTCTTCACGGGATTTCTTGTAAATAGTAAAAGAATCGAGCTTGTCGCATATACATGCGTAGTCGCGGCTTACGAATATTGCCGTGGTATCCTCCTCAATCATCGCAGGCCCCTCAACCAGATTGCCATGAAACATCTTATGCCCATCATAAACCGGAACAATGTCAAAGGCATCATCCTCGGGTATGTAAACCGACCTCTCGCCTTTCAACGCAGCAACAGCGCTTTGACCGGCACAGTCTGTTTCCCGGTAATTGGGTTTATCACTGATACCGAGTGCCTGAACCCTGACATTGATAATCTCGACCACGGCTTTACCATCATCGAGCGAGTAACCATAGAGTCGATTGTGCTCCCGGTGGAATGCATTTGTGATTGCCGCGACATCCTGGTTCTGGAAGTCTTCGCTTGAAACGGTAAATGAAACTTCATGATATTGTTTGAGATAGCGACAATCGAACTTGATGAAAAACTGCTGGTTGTCCGCACTGATCAATTCGCCGGTGAGAAGCGATCTGCCTTCGCCTATCATTCCTTCAACAACCGCAGCCAACCTGTTCCAGTCAATCTCTTCCATTGGTGACACAAACGTTCGGACAAAATCGTGCTTCAAATCGCTCATCAGCATCCCCACCGCGCATAGAATGGAAGAGGAACGAGGGACAATCTGCAATGGAATTTCAAGCTCCGCTGCGATCAGACAGGAATGAATCGGTCCGGCGCCACCGGCCACCACCATCGGGAATTCCCGTGGATCAAAACCACGCTTGATGGTAATTTCCCGCACGCCCTGGGCCATGTTATTACACACCACCCGATACATTCCCGCAGCAGCCTCTTCAATGCTCATGCCCAGAGGTTTTGCAATATGCTCATCAACCGCGCGTCGTGCAGCCTCCCGATCGAGCGCCATTTTGCCGCCGGCAAAAAAATCCGGGTTAAGATATCCCAAAACCAGATTTGCGTCAGTGCAGGTCGGCTTTTCGCCACCTTTTCCATAACTTACCGGTCCGGGACTGGCACCGGCGCTTTCCGGCCCCATGCGCAACAAGCCACCTTCATCAATACGGCCTATGCTGCCACCACCCGCTCCAATCGTATGGATACCGAGCATTGGCAGAGCCAGCCGGTGACGATCTATTTCGCCCTCGGTGACCATAACAGGACTATTATCAACCAGTGCAGCCTCAAAACTGGTACCACCCATATCGACAACAATACATTTATTCTGGCCGTGTACTCTTGCATGGACCAAACCGGCCCCAGGGCCGGCAGCAGGACCTGAAAGCAAGGTCAGGGCAGCACTATCACGAGCAACTGTAGGTGCCATCACTCCACCATTGGACTGCATGATCAACAACACCCCTCCAAAACCGATATCTTTTAATCGGTCTTGCAAGCGATCGATGTAACGACTCAGGATGGGACCGATGTAGGAATTAAGTGCTGTCGTGGACACCCTTGGATAAAAGCGGATTGTCGGCAACAACTCACTGGAAACCGTGAGATAGGCTTGAGGCATATGCCGGCGCACCATCTCGGCCACCTGTTTTTCATGATCCGGATTGGCAAATGAGTTCATCAAACAGATGGAAACCGCCTCAACATCCTGGTGGCGAAACTGTTCAATCGCATCACGAACTCCATCAAGATCCAAAGGCTCGATTTCATTACCATTGCGGTCCAGGCGTCCGCCGACACCAATGCGCAAATAACGTGGCACAAGAGGTACCACATTTGTGTAATGGTTATTGTACTGTTCTTCGCGAATTCCGCGCCGCATCTCCAGCGCATCACGCAACCCACTTGTTGTAATCAAACCGGATTTCGCTCCGTTGCGGGTCAGCGTCGCGTTGGTGGTAACAGTGGTGCCGTGCACGATTTTGTCAATCGAGGAAGCAAATTCCTCCAGTTCCATGGGCGGATTCAGGCTTGCCGCGATTTCGCGCAATCCCTCCACCACAGCAATCGAAGGATCTTGCGGGGTCGATAGGGTTTTATGAATATATGGATTACCCTCCTCTCCCACATAATAAAAATCAGTGAAGGTACCACCTACATCAATGCCGATCTTGCCACTCATCCTGCTGACCTTTTGACTGTTTTTCTGTTTGCGGCATCTGCCACCAGTTGTCGCAGTTTATCTTTCTCCACTTTGCCCATGGCATTGCGTGGCAGGGCATCAACAAAAACCACCTGGCGGGGGTGTTTATATCGCGCCAGCCGGCCATCAAACAAATCGGCAATTGTCGCTTCATCCATCGATTGACCAGGCCGCAGAACTACCACTGCAACCACAACCTCACCCCATGTATCATCGCTTCTGCCAACAACTGCTGTCTCCGCAATAGACGAACATTCAGCCATAATATTTTCAAGTTCGGCCGAGAAAACGTTTTCTCCCCCCGAAATGATCATATCTTTCTTGCGATCGACCACATATAAGAAACCATTGTCATCCAGATAACCAATATCGCCGGTGTGAAACCAACCATCGACCAGAGCTTGCGCAGTTTCCTCAGGTGCATTCCAGTAGTGGTGCATGACATTGGGTCCCTTGACAAGAATCTCACCTGTTTCACAACCATCGACATCATTATCCGCTTTATCGACTATGCGAATTTCACAATGGAGAGCCGGCTTACCGGCCGAACCGGCATTTTCCATGGCATCGCCAACGATCAGATATGTCGCCAGTGGCGCTGTCTCTGTCGAACCATAGACCTGGATCAACGGAATACCGCGCTGATGAACCTTTTCAATGAGTTTGCGCGGTACAGTGGTTGAGCCTGTGGATATGGCGCGTACTGAACTGAAATCCGCGCTTTTCCAATAGTCATTTTCTATCATCGCGCCGATCTGGGTGGGCACCAAAACCAGATGATTGATCTGGTCATGGCGTATCGACCAGTAGGTAGATTCCACATCAAATACCGGATGCAGCACCAGTGTTCCTCCTTTATGCAATATCGGCAGTGATTGAATATTGATACCACCCACATGGAAAAGTGGCAGCGTGTTCAAGACCACATCATCAACCGTCAAAGCGTGCATGTGATCACTATTGATGGCATTATGAAAAAGAGCGTTTTGATCAAGCACCACACCCTTGGGTCTTCCGGTGGCACCGGAAGTATAGCACAATAATACCGGATCATCATAAACAGCGGTGACATCAATATCGCGCCGGTTTGGCACATCAGTTTCAATATCATCCAGCGAGATCACATGCGTAGGCAAGTCAAAACAGGTTTGGCGGGCATAGGCTTCGAATTTGGATTCAACCATTAATACCGCCGGTGAGCAATCGCTCAATATTTCCCTGTGTTCGGGAGCTTCCAAGCGCCAATTCAACGGCATGGTAATCGCTCCGAGCCGGGCACAGGCAAACAGCAAAACGAAAAAAACTGGATGATTGTGACCCAGGAACCCAACCCGTTCACCGTGGCCAATTCCAAAATCATGCCGTAGCGCAATGGCGAGGGCTTCAATGCGATCGGCAAGTTCCGCGTAGGATATATCCTCACCCTCGAACCGTATGGCGGTCTTGTCCGGCGTAAACGCCGCATGCCGGTCGATCCAGGTGGAAATATCCATCAGTTTCCCTTCGAACCATCATCCACATGAATAACGACAGCCATTGCGGTATCACCTGCAGCACAACCCGTAAACAGGCCGAAACCACCGCCCCGCTGAACCAGTTCCTCTATCAGTTCAATAATTGACCGCATGCCTGTCGGGCCCTGGGGGTGGCCCCAAATCAGGGAACAGCCAAAATTGTTCATCCTGGCAACATCAACCCCCATTTCGCGTGAGAAATAAATGTCGTTCAAGGCAAATGGATTGTGCGAATTTATCGCATCCATATCATCAATCTTTAGGTTGGCTGCGCCAAGCGCATGACGAGCCGCAGGTACTGTCGCTTCAGGCATAAATCCCTTGTCGGCACGGCCTGAACCAAATCCCAGTATGCGTACCCGGATATTTTTATCTGCACTCATCTCGCGGGCCTTGTCGGCGGTGGCAAGAATTACCGAGGCATTGCCGTCAGCAGGATGGGTCTGAGCACCGAAAGTGACTGTTCCGTCTTTGAGAACCGGGCGCAGGCCGGCGAGCCCTTCAGCAGTGGAAAGGGTTATACCTTCATCCCCATCCAGAGACCCAACGGTTTTTCGGAAATTGGCCGCTGGAACTTCCATTGGCCCGACCATATAACGTTTTTGAAAGGCCCGGCCATCGGCAAGTGCTGCTGAATATTGCTCTGTACGGCGCAACACCACCTCATGCTGCTCTTCGGTAGAAATGGCATGTTTTGCCGCTACATTTTCTGCCGTGTTGATCATGCCGTGCCCACCATTGGGATCAAAGGAAAAATTATCCATCACCCAGTCTTCATGCGCACCGGTACCCCCGGGGGCCCGGGGGTTGGGGTAATAAATATGGGGACCGTTTGATGTCCTGTCGCAGGTCACCAGCAATGCGGTATCGGCGTTGTCTGTCTCAATTTCCTGGGCTCCGGTTAAAAGAACCCGCACACTTGTCGCGCAAGCCTGGGAAATCGTTGGTCCGGCTGCTTTTGTTGCTCCTATCATCGACGCGAGCCAGGGAAACCCGTAAAATGAGTGTTTTTGCGGAACGCTGTAGCCAAGCACGCCAAATTCAAACCGAGCGGGTTCAATATCTTGTCTGGCAAGCTCGCCGCTGGCAACATGCGCCGCCAACTCAATGCTGCTGAGATTTGACAACGAACCCTGCCACCGGGCGAAAGGTGTGGTCCAGTACGCTCCATAGGGAATTTCAGCTTTGTATGACATTTGAACCTTTCCGGTCAGGTCATAGACCCATGAACAGGGTCGATCCTGTTTATGAGTCTACGACCTAGCCATTACCTGCCGTCAAATTGCTACTGTTGCGACACCTTTAAGCATGTCATCGCCATTTTGATTTTGAGCAACGATTTCCAATTCAACCAGCCTCAAACCATTTTCTTCGCGTTTTGCAACGACGCTACCCATACACGTTAGAGAGTCTCCGGGCATAGCCATGGCAACAAAACGGTTGGAAAACGCCTTTACCTGGTTTTGCGGCACCCATTTTGTCAGCATCTGAGCGAGTATCGCCATCATCAGCATACCGTGCACGATCACACCTGGCAAACCACCGGCCTTCGCTTCATCGTCGTCAAGGTGGATCGGATTAGGATCACCCGATGCGCCGGCAAACAGAGCCAGCTGGGTGCGGGTAATCGGCCCTTTTGTAATACTCGGCAACATGTCACCAATTTCAATTTCTGAATAATCAACCATGTTCTAATCAATCATCTCCACTTTAACTTTAATTCCTGACTACTATTACGGACCGTAAATCTGCCACATGAACGTCATTCTGATTGACGAGTTTTATTTCGGTTTCAATAAAAAAAAGTGCACCATTTTTCTTGTCATACATATCTGTGATTTTCTGACTGCCAGAAATAACATCACCGACACAAATATCACTATGATAGGTGAATCCCTGCTCGCCATGCACCGCGTTGGTCTTTTCAACCCCCAAATCCTCAAGCACATTTAATGATTGGCCTGCATCCATGGTGATAGTGAAGGCAAAGGTCAAGGGCACCGGAATGTCCCTGTATCCTTGATTTTTTGCTACATCTGCGTTGAAATATACGGGGTTTTCTTCACCTATGGATTTGGCAAACTGGGCAACCCGACCTTTTTCGACTTCCAGGGCAAAAGGCTCGTA
This sequence comes from Hyphomicrobiales bacterium, assembly GCA_024225445.1. GTDB lineage: Bacteria > Pseudomonadota > Alphaproteobacteria > Rhizobiales > Rhizobiaceae > JAAEMP01. Next base: position 52,240 of record JAAEMP010000219.1, read on the forward strand.
TTCCTTGCCAATAAACTCTTTGTCCAATGCCACCATTTTTCTACAACCTCCTGCTGATCACACCTCGCCTCAAAATTCTCGGGATTGATCACCAACCATGACAATCACCTGTTGTTTCAGGCAGCTATATAGCGCAATAAAACGATACACTTATTTTACACCTCTGTAAATAGCTGTTTGCCGAATAACAAATTCAATTGCAATGATGGCGCCAAACACCTAAGGTGTAACGGAGAATTTGGGGATAATAAGGCTTGCATTAAATATCACCTGGCGCTCCGCGACAATCAAGTGAAGGTTCTGAATGGGTAGACGAAACGAGATTTTAAGACGCGCCACTGAAGTTTTTGAACGCCAGGGCGTCAGACAAACCTCGATTGAAGACATCGCCAAGGCGGTGGGGATCAAACGTGAAGCGATCTATTATTACTTCAAGGGCAGACGAGAAATTCTCGTCGAGATAATTCTGCCGCAAAGCCATATGCTGCTACTGAACCTGCGAAATATAGTCCACTCCAACCGACTTTTTACCGACAAGCTGCATGATGCCATCCAAAGTCATCTTCAAAGTTTCAATCCCAGCTATCTGGAGATGACGGTGGCTCTGCGAGAGGACCACTTTTTCGGCAAGGATGACAAATTCAAGGAATTGCGTCAGGTCTGGAATGAATACAGCAATATCTGGACACAGTTAATCACGGAAGGTCAAAAAAGCGGGGAGTTTCGCAGCGAACCAAATCCAAAACTTATTTCCTACGCAATTTTGGGAATGTGCAACTGGTTGTCACGATGGTTTGATCCGGGCAAGGATATCTCAATTGAGGAAATCATTGAAACCTATTTCAGCTTCGCCCTTGAAGGGTTGATAAAACGCAAATAACTTATTGAAAACAAATGTAATCCAATTCAAACTCCTAGAGCCTGAACGGAAACGGACAATGCAGATTGCAGTATTAGGCGGAGGAAATGGTGCCCATGCAACAGCTGCCGATCTGGCTGATAATGGCCATGATATTCGTTTCTGGCGCAGGGATCGCGCAGCGGTAGAAGAGCTTGTCATGGGTGGGCAAAAACTGTTTCTCAGAGATTTTCAGGGGACACGGCCGGTCACGTTAGGCGTTGTCACCAGCGATATCGCAGAAGCAGTCAGCGGCGCTGATCTGATCATTTGTCCGGTTCCAGCCTATGCCCAACTGGATATTGCCAGCCAGCTGGCACCGCATATTGACGATGGCCAGGTCATCTATTTGCCACCAGGTACATTTGGTTCGGTTTTTATGGCCCAGGTAATCCGTAAAGCGGGTAATAATGCGGATATTACTTTTGCTGAAGCAGGGACATTGCCGTATCTGTGTCGATTGCAAGGCAATGATACGGTTGCGATAACAACGCGGGCTACCCGATTGCCAAGCGGGGTATTTCCGCAAAAGAACAGTGCAACTGCGTTGAAGATATTGCGCCAGGCATATCCGGCAATCGAAAATGCTGGCGATGCGTTATCTGGTGCGCTGCTCAATGCTGGTCCAATAATCCACCCGCCCCTGATTTTGATGAATGCGGGTCCGATTGAACATTTTGAACACTGGGATATTCATAATGAGGGAACCCAACCCACTATTCGCCGGGTAACCGATGCGCTTGATGGCGAACGCATCGCATTGCGCCAGCAACTGGGTTATCAGGAACCGCATTTTCCACTGTCAGATCACTATGATGAAGATGCACCGGAATGGATGTACGGCAATGCCGGACATGAGCAATTGGTCGAATCGGGTGACTGGCGCGAACATCTGGAACTCACGCAACATCGCTACATGCGCGAGGATGTGGCGATGGGGCTGGCATTGTTGGTATCAATTGCCGATTGGGCTGAAGCCAAAACCCCGATTGCCAGCGGGTTGCTGGCTATTGCGTCAGCAATTTGCGGTGAAAATTTCCGTCAAACCGGCCGCACGATTGAACACACAGGTCTGCACTCCATGTCACCAACACAATTGCAGACGCTGCTGAAAGAGGGGTGGTGATGACCAAAGTCTCACCAGTTGCAGCACTTGGTGCCGGGCGGATGGGTCGTGGAATTGCAATCGTATTTGCCTATGCCGGTCATCAAGTGTTCCTGATCGATATGAAAAAACGCAATAGCGATGCCAGCACGCAATATGGTGCAACCGCCATGGCAGAAATTGGCGCAACACTTTCGATGCTGGCGGATATCGGCATGCTGGATGCATCCGAAGTTGAAACAGTGGCAAACCGCGTCGAATTTTGTACCGGTGAGCGCTCAAAAAAGAAGGCACTGAACGCGGTTGATTATGTATTTGAGTGCGTGCCGGAAATTCTGAAGCTGAAAAAACTCGCACTTGCCTTTGCCACGCAACATATGAAAGCGGATGCGATATTGGCATCCACCACCTCGACTTTTATGTCCGATACCCTGCAAGAATATGTCAGCGGTCCTCAACGGTTCTTGAATGCCCACTGGTTAAACCCTGCATACCTTGTGCCGCTGGTGGAAATCTCTCCGGCCAGACATACCGACGAGCAGGTAGTCGGCGACCTCAAGGCCCTGCTGGAATCGATGGGTAAAGTTCCGGTCATCTGCAATGCGAGCCCCGGCTACATCATCCCTCGAATACAGGCACTGGCAATGAATGAAGCAGCGCGTCTTGTTGAAGAGGGGGTGGCAAGTGCTGAAGACATCGACAAAGCCACAAAATATGGCCTGGGATTTCGATTTGCCGTCCTTGGCATGCTGGAATTTATTGATTTTGGCGGTGGCGATATTCTCTACTATGCCAGCCGTTATCTGCGCGACGCATTTGACGAAGACCGATTTGCCGCACCGAATATAATTGAAGAAAACATGCGGGAGAATCGCATCGGCCTGAAAACCGGCGAAGGATTTCTTGATTACAAAGATATGGATATCGATAATTATCGACTTCAACGTCAACGCGAGTTCGTTGGCATGTTGAAGCATATGGGCATGTTGCGCGGGCCGGTGGTGTGAGAAAAACCTGCGATGCGATGATTAGAGCACTTCCGGTCTAGATTGAATCATTTGACTTGTCTTTCACGTTTGCTGGCAAGACATGCTTTGCGCAGTGGTCTATACGACCATAAGCGAAGCATAACGCAGTCCAGCGGGCGTGAAAAACAAGCCTTCGCCATATTCTTGGGGCGGTCCAAATCAGCCCCCAGAATCTTATTGGGGCTGCGTTGCGAACCTTGCCCGATATACATATCGCCCAGATACATTTTCGGGTTCCGCGCCTAGCCGAGCGAACTGATTTGACTCCATCAAATGGTTCAATCTAAACCGGAAGTGCTCTAGAGTTCAAGAATTCCTGACGTTTTTGACGTAGATGAATTTCGAGCAACTTTCTTGAAGAATTTGACGCCGAATGGCTGGCCATTTCAGGAAATTTTTCGTGAAAGGGACCGAAATTCGTGTCGCTCGCCAAAAAAATTAGCAGGGGGTTTGGCCCATTTTGCCCGCTATCAGCGGTTTCTCTCTTGCAGGAACATCCGGTCCATGCGGGGTCTGTTAGGGAACA
>JAAEMP010000220.1 GCA_024225445.1 Hyphomicrobiales bacterium
ATAGGGCTGTATTACGGTATTCATAACTGGACACAGGCTCTGACCGGCGGCATCGTCGATGCGCGCTTTATTGCCATTCTGGACACCGCAATCGAATCGCCGCTTGGACAGATTGCAATGATCCCGATGCTGGCCTGGATTGCGAAAAACGCTCCTGCAAACCTGAAGGCAACATTTTTTGCGGTGATGGCATCATTTACAAATCTGGCTCTTTCGGCAAGCAGTCTGGCGACCAAATACCTCAACAAAATATATACTGTAACGCGGGAAGTAAAAGATCGCTCAAGTGGCGAAATTACAGTTCAGGCCGATTACAGCGAACTGGGCATGTTGTTGATCACAGCGACGCTTATCATTGTCATTTTACCGCTTGCTGCGGTGGTTATCATCCAGAATTCCAGATTTAAAACGGCACAATAACGGTGATGCCCGATCTGTGTTTTTGCACGATGTGCAAAGCCGTATCAACGGCGACCGATGGATAATTCTTTTCCAGAACGCGTTATCTTCATACTCCAGGGTTGGTATGGGGGCAGTTTCAAATCCATCATGTCCGCAACTGTGCTAACCTGTTGTCCCTTGAAATCACGAATTATATCGCCTTGCCTCAACCCGAGACGGAAAGCAGAGGACCCCCGGCGAACGTCAAGGACCACAACACCGGCACGCGTGCTCTCAAGGCCGAATTCGAGTGCAAAGGCCGGTGACAAGCTGGCAATTTTTGCACCGCTGAAAGGGTTGAGATTGGGTAGCCATGTGTCATTTCGGGCAGGTTCTTCGGGTGGTGAGGCCAGGGTGACTTTGACAGTCTGTCGCTGGTAATTGCGGATTATCTGCAAATCCACCGAGTCGCCTGGAAGATAAGAGGCAATACGATATTCCAGCGCCGCTGCATTGATGATTGGCAGGTTATTGACGGTCAATACAACATCGCCAATTTTCAGACCGGCTGTCGAAGCGGGCCCTTGTGGAAAGATGCTGGTAATTACCAGGGCATTTTTCTGATTGAGATTGATAACCGCAGCCAGTTTTGGCGGTAAACGCCGCCCGGACATTCCAATCCAGGGTCGCGAATAGGGACGCTTTTGAATGGCGCTTTTCAAAATGGGGCGAACCAGATTGATTGGTACCGCAAAACCCAGGCCATGAGAACCGCCGCTGCGTGAGTAAATCGCCGTATTGATACCTACCAGTTTTCCCTCCGCCGATACCAGTGGACCACCCGAATTACCCGGATTGATCGCAGCATCTGTCTGAATAAAAAAGCGGAAATCCGAGATGCCGACCGAGGCCCTGGAACGGGCGGATATGATGCCGCTGGTGACGGTTTGGCCAATGCCGAACGGATTGCCGATGGCGACTATTGTATCGCCAATTTTCAACTGATCGGAATCGCCAAATTCAACATATGGCAGCGGTATGCCACCAGTCTCAACCTGCAATATTGCGATGTCTGTTCTCTTGTCGGACAGTATTACTTTTCCTGAAAATGCCCTGCCGTCAATCAACGCGATCAATATTCCCCGGGCGGACTGGATGACATGATAATTTGTAATGATGATGCCGCCAGGCGAAACGATCACACCGGAACCGAGAGAGTTTTCGATACGTTCTCGACCATAGCCAAATAGCAAAGTGTCCCTGAACAAACGCCAGAATGCGGATCCATCAAGTGCGGCGGTGGGTGATTTGCTGCGAATGATCTTGCGGGCGTGAATATTGACCACTGCTGGCAGTGTTTTCTCAACCACTGGTGCAAAAGAATAAACAACCTGGCCGGAGTTTTGCGGAACAACCGGTTTTTCCTGTGCAAGGGCAACGTCTACGTCGGACGGACCGGGAACCATCAACCCGAGTGCAACAATAGCCGCCAAAGCAAGACGCTGAATATTTATGCATTTGTCCATTGATGCCACCAAAAATTACTTGGCTAAGGGAAAATACTGCGGTGCGAGGATCAACGCGATGATAATCCAGAACAAGATTACTGACAAATAGGTGGCTTTTTTGAAATGGGCAGACAATCTGCGCCCTGCTGGAAAATCGGATTGATTGTACAGACTGTAAATTTTGTCCCATAACAGCTTGGAATCTTCGGCATCCAGTTGCTCACATCTCTCGATATAAGAACGCTCGCTGTTGCCACGCGGCCTGCCGCGCAAATAGTCGCGATAGAAATCATAACCAAGCACAAGCTCCAGAAAAATAATTCGCGGATAAAGTGAGACTACTTCTCGATCTATACTTAATACCGCCCGATAGGAAAACCAGATGATCACGGAGGCAACCAGTGCTGCCGCAATCAGCATCGGGCGGCTTGCCATTGTCAGGCTCAGGTACAGGATAAACCAGTACGAACTGAAGGCAATTGCGCATCCTATGGCAAACCACATATTGTAGGTGCGAATTAGCGCCAGTCGCTGCTTGTGAATTTCATGGTATTCTGTGCCGTTTGAATCTGCGGGATCGTGCGGCATATTCCTGATTTGTTTTGCCATGAGTTTGCTCTTGTTTGCGGAACTTGACTATCCTGATGCATATCACAACAGAACGACCCAGGTCATAGACCCATTACCGTATCTTTTCCTCAACACGTATCATTAGTCCCAACCCAACGCTGACATTGTGGGAGAACCCTTGAGGGAGACAATAACATGCCAGGTCGCACAGAGTCGACGGCAGACAGCACGATTGAGATTCCAATATCAGCAATCAAAAATTCTCAGTCAATAAACAGTGGGCCAAGCAACAGGAAAATACAGGAAACTGCACCAAAAACCGGCAGGACAACAGGCACGGTGAAAACACCCTCCGGCGCAGGGTCACCGCGCAGTTTAACGACAACCAGCGCCAGATTTACCAGGGCAAAAACCGCCAGAATAATCTGTGAGGTGGTGGTGACCAGAAAATCAAGCGAGACAAACAGGGCACCTGCCAACATGACAGCGGTAATCAACAAGGTGGCATTGAGAGGAGTTTGGGTAACCGGATCAACCCGTGACAAGCGTCCCGGCAGATGTCCCTTTTTGCCAAGGCCGTAAATTACCCGTGATGCCATGATGATTTCAATCACCACACCATTCAGGGTGGCAAAAATTGCGATCAGCGTAATACCCAGTGGCGAAATGCCGGTGAGACGCTCAAACAACAGTCCGATCGGTGCAGCTGACCCGGCAAGTTCTTCAGCAGGCACAGTCTGGACAGCGACGAATACCACAAGAAAATAAATCACCGTGACCGCAATCAGGGAAATCCCTATTGCCCAGGGCATTGTGCGTTTGGGATTATGGGTTTCTTCGACCAGATTGACCACATCATCAAAACCGATAAAAGCAAAAAAGGCGATCAGGCTGGCGGAAAATATACCCGTCAAGGCTGCCGTGTCGTCGAATGCCGGAATTGCGCTGGAGATTTTACCAAACATCGCCGGCTCACTCCAATATCCCGAAACAATGATGATAACCAGTCCAAGAATTTCAATAACTGTCAAAACACCGGCAAACATTACCGATTCCCTGATTCCACGTGCTGCAAGAAGTCCCATGAGAATAATAATTGCTGCAACAATCAAAGACGGGGGCAAGGGAACAATGGTGGATATATAGCCAGCGCAGCCGATGGCGATAGCTGCACCGGCAATGGTGGCGGAGAAGACGATGAACAAGCCGGTAGCCAGGGTCAGCCAGTTCTGGCCAAATCCTGCGTCAACATAAACCGCCTCGCCAGCGGATTGCGGAATACGACCGGAAAACTCGGCAAAACTGGCAGCACTAAAGGCCATAACCACGGCGGCAAACAAAAACGAGGTGGGGGCAAAATCACCGGCTTTTGCAGCTACCGACCCAATCAAAACATAAATCCCCGCACCAATGGTGATCCCCAGTCCGTAGAGCACCAGCAACGGCAGGCCAATAGCCCGCCGCAATTTCGGTTCTTCACCGGGTGGGTCTATTTCGCTGGGGGCCGGCCGGGACGGATCGGGTTTCATGAGGGTGGTTCCAGTGTTGCGGCCTGGGGATTGTTGTTGGTGCGTGATATTAATGTCAGCAGCATGAGGAGTTGTCCAGATTTTTAGGGGCGGCAGGTATGATTGGTTTATCGAGATGTCCGTTGGTATTTCGGTATCTGACATTTATGTATCAACTAAATAAAAGCGATGCATAACGAAATCCGCCAGGTATGAGAAAACTGACCCACCTTGCCTACTCCACAATGACAGCGAAAAATCGATGATTGTCGATATGATTGGTACGCTGACCGGCAATTTGGTTTTAACGCAGACGCAATTGTCGGGGCAGCAAATTAACTCTTAACCGGACGCAAAATTTGCCTGACGTTAACGATCTGAATAAATATTCATAGATAACGGGCACTTGCGCGAATAGCCTGAATTAAACTCAAGCTTTTACCCAGAGGTGCAAGCTAACGCGATATTCATTAGTCAAGTGTACCATTCTAGCCTGAAAGATTCACGAACAAACACGATGCAATCCGATTTTCGCAGCGAAATCAATCTGTTGCGGCCAAGATATAAGTTTTGCTGAGGGGTACACTTTGTACCCGAGCTATTTTTCCAAACGTGGCATTCAATTTTTGAAGACAAGGCTCCCGGTCGAAATTTTTCTGTATAAACCATTGATTCAGAAAAGATAATCTGCGCCAGCAAGTTTGCGCTGAGATATCTTGCGAGA
>JAAEMP010000221.1 GCA_024225445.1 Hyphomicrobiales bacterium
CAAGTCGCGCGGTCAATTGGCACTGGAGAATCTGGCCCTCCGGCAGCAGCTCGCGATGCTCAGGCAATCGGTGAAGCGCCCGCGGGTGTCACATGCTGACCGCATGTTTTGGATATTGTTTGCGAAATATGTTGATGGATGTGGATGGCTGCCGAAAACCGCGTAAACTTGGCTAATACAGTTTAGGGGGGTTGATATTTTCCAACGATCTGCTAGCGCAAGCTGAAACTGCGCAGCAGGCTCATGGTGACCAAGAAGTCGTATTGTGGGCTGGGGGTCAAGGAGGAGTCCTGAGCTTGCGAGGGAAGCTCCTTGAGGCCCAGTTCGCAATACGTGATGATTTGCCATGAGTTTGCTGCGCTAACCACGCGGAACCTATTCGCCATTTATGCGCGGTTTTACTCAACCGCCAACAATGGATGGCGAGCTATGTTGCACGCTTTGCATCCTGATACCGTTGTACGCTGGCACCGAGAAGGTTTCCGACGTTACTGGCGTTGGAAGAGTCGGCGTCGGCACCCTGGGCGACCACTAATAGATCCAGCACTACGCAAGC
>JAAEMP010000222.1 GCA_024225445.1 Hyphomicrobiales bacterium
TGCAAGATCGCCGATATCGATGGTCTCATTCGACATCTGCAATTGTTCGACCGGTACTTTCCATTCAAACACGTCGATCTCGCCGGTCACCGGAGAAATCGGCAGCCATTTCTCGCTGATAAATCCGTCTGCCGTCCATACCGCATCGCGCGGTGCGCGCACGGCTTTGGCAAGCCAGTCACGCATGCGCCCGGCGTCGCCATGCTCACCTTCCTCAATCTCGGCCATGATCAGGCAGGCGCGTTCGGTGAGGTTTTCCTGCAAAACATGCTGCATCGCATCGCGCGCGCTTTGCCAGTCCTTGGCGTCCACTGAAGCCTCCGCAATGGCCAGATTGCCTTGTGGATGGTTGATCTGCATTTTTGCCAGGGTCCTGGCCCGTTTTAACCGGTCCCCGGCAGCATCACCAATGCGCATGTGAACATAGGCTTCCGCCAGTTCCGGGTGTGGCGACAGCTTCCAGGTTGCTTCCAGTATTTTCGCTACCTTGCGCAATTTGCTGCCGCGAATGCCTGCCGTTGCCGCGATCAGCGCTGCGGCAACCAGACCGGGTGCCAGCCGGTGCGCTTCGCTGGCCAGTTTAAACGCCAGATCAGGATTGGCGGGTTCTTCCACGATCGCCCTTGCGCTCAGCAGTACCGCTCTTTGCCGTTTTGCCGTTTCCTTGTCGATCAGTCCGGCGGAGCGGTTTGATTCAAGTGTCTTCAGGGCGCCTTCCCAGTCGCCGTCCATCGACAGATTGCGTAATCTGGCATTTCCGGCCCAGGCCAGAGACGGTGACAACGTCGAAGCTTCTTCGGCATATTGGCGCGAAGCATCGCGCGCGCCTTCGCGTTCTGCTTCCAGATATAATCCACGCAGGCCAAGCAGTTTGGTTTCATCATTTTCCAGCATCGCCTGAAACCGGTTTCGTGCCGCTTCACGGTTGCCTTCCAGCAGGGCAGTCTGGGCATCCAGCAGGTCGACCAGCGGTTCATCGCTCAGCAGTTTGCCGCTTTCCTTGGTCAGTCGTCTGGCCAGCGCCTTGTCACCGGTGCCCGCTGCAATCAGGCCTTTTGAAAGCGCCAGGTAACCACGGTGACGCCGCCGGTTGGTGAAAAACCGTGATAATATAAATGGCAATCCGATGACACCGCGCAATAATCCCCAGACAAACAGGATCAGCGCAACCAGTGTCACCAGTGCAACCACCACCACCATCAGCGATGTGCGGATATCCTTGCCCTGCCAGTTCAGCGTCACCACGCCCGGATTATCGGCAATCCAGGAAAAGCCGAAACCCAGCGCAAGGACAATAACAAGGAACACAATCAGGCGTATCATATTAACTGCTTTCTTTACTTATCTGCTTATCTGTTCTGGTTTAACCTGAGGCCTGAATGGATTTCAGCAAATCAAGCATCTGGTTATCTGCATTGTTTCGGCGTTTGAGTTTTTCAGCCCAGGCTTGAGAAACCTTTTGTGCCGGATCGGGCAGGGAACTCCATTCAGCCAGCGCCTGCTCCAGGTTTGCTTTTTTGAGATTGACTTCAATGCGCGAAATCACCGCTTCCGGCGAATTGCCGGCCAACGGCTGATCGGAAGAAACCGTGACCAGAGATTTGATCGACAACATCAGCCGGTCGCTCAGCCCGGCATCGCCATCACTGCTTGCCGCCAGTAACAGGTTGCCTTGCAGATCGTGAAACTCCCTCAGCAATGATTTTGCCGTTGGAATTCCGGCAGAAGCATGAGGCTTGAGTAATTCCAGTGCATCGGAAGAACCGGTCAGGGTCTCGACAGAGGCAAGTGCTGCGGAAAAAGGGTCGCCATTATCCAGCGCTGATTTCAGGGCGTTGACCGCCACACTTCTGGCAAGCTTTTCGCCGGTAGCGGCATTTTTCAGTTTTTCGCCGAATTGATCGATGCGCGAAACAAGATCCTCATCAATTCTGGCGGCAATCGCTGCAATCTCTTTTTCAAGTCTGGCAATTTTCTCGCTATTCTGATCTGTGGCTTCCACCAAAGGACTTATCAGGGGAGCAGTTATTGCTTCAACCTGTTCGGTGCTGGGCGTGGTGTTGCTTGCTGTGGCAGCCAGGTCATCAAGGCGCGCTGCCAACTGGTCTGAAGAAGTCTTCAGGTTCTCCAGTTCAGTTTTTACAGTGTTGAGCTGATCGGCAATCTGCAGGCTGGTATCCGGCGAAGAACCTGAATTGTCCAGTGCGGTCTGCAAAGCCCCTTCCAGCGTTTCAATACGTGTTTTAATTGGCGACAGGTCGATTGCCGGAACCTCAACAGCTGGTTGATTGTCGATTTTGTTCTGCAATTCGGCAATTTTTGTCTGTAGAGGAGCCAGGTCAACGACAGGGACTACCGGTGCTGCGGGAGGTGGATTATCGCCGCTCGCAGAAGGCAGCAGGCCGGCATATTGCATCAATCCGGCACCGCCCAGTGTGATCACCCCGCCAACAAAACCGGCGATTGCCAGTTTGCCAAAATCGCTGCCTGATTTCGCCGGGTCTGTTTCCGGCTTCTTCGCTGGTTCAGATGAAACGGTCGGCTTGGCAGTTTTTGCTGTTGCCGGTTTCGGGTCGACTGGCTTTTGTTCAGCTTTGGCCTGGCTTTTGGCCTGGCTGGAGCGCGGCGGTCTGCTGCCGCTGGCGGGTACAGTTGTGGGTTTTTGCGCTGTACTTGCTGCAGTCTTCGGCGGTTCCTTTTTATCACCGGCAGCCTCTTTTTCGGCTTTGGGCACGGCTTCGGCTTTTTCGGTCACTTCAACCGCTTCAAGATCAATGGTTGCCGGTTTTTTAGCCCGCGATGGCGTCTTTCTGCGGGTATTTTTCGGGCGCGGAGTGGTTACCATTTCCAATGTCCTTGTTGTATCTGCCTGAACCCGGAATTCGGGATATTGATGATCTGCAATGTTGTCTGTCAATCAGATAATTACAAAATTGTTACCTGCAATTTCCTATACCTTATTTAGATCACTGAAAACGGATTATTTTGAGAATTTTCCCTAAATCCGAAATTTTCATATGTCCAGTTGTTTCGATGCAATGAGCTCAATCATAGCGCGCTCACTTTTGTCACCTGCAATATATGTGTTTGATTGTAATTTGCGAGGTACACATGCTGCAACGTTTTCTGATATTGCAATAAAAACATGACTGGAAATATCCGGGTGGCTATTTTCCCGATCAATATTGTCACCGGCCACGTCAAAGAAATGCGAGGCAGTGCGTTTTGAGAATAAAAAAACAATGCCGGTTGCCTCAAGAGCATGCCTGATCCGGTCCTGATCCGGGAAGGTCAGTTGATTGGCGTAGATTTCCCAGTTGACGCATTGAATATTGCCGGATTTCAGATGCCCTGCAAAATCAAATGAACGCTCTTTGCCGCAAGGATAAAGCAAGCGGTTAATACGCGTCAGTTTTTTGACAAACCTGCCCAGTGAATTTGCATCTTTTTCAACCTGTTCGATATGAGAAAAACCCGCTTGCCTGGCGCAGCAGGCGGTATATTCACCAACGCAATAGATCGGTAGATCGCCAATGCCGGATATCAGATTGTTGCTTTGCAATATTTGCGGGGCAAGGGGACTGGTAAATATCACGCCGTTGAAGTTATTTTGCGGCCTACGGGTGGACAGGATTTTGATTATCGATAATGGCAATGTCACGGTTGAGTAGCCAAGTTCAGATAAACCGGCGGCGGTTTTTTTCGATGCCCTTTCATGACGAAGCAGTAATATCCGGCGCCCGCTCATCCCGGTCAGCTCCAGTCGGCAAAAAAACCGTCGCCTGCCTGATGTCGCAATTGCCTGGCCGCATCCGCGCCCAGTGCTGCCCCATCATCGGGATTTCCAGTGCGCGTGGTTTCATACATGTTCTTGCCATCGGGGCTTAAAATCATACCGTGGAAATGCAACTGATTTTCCTGCAAAAAAGCATAACCGGCAAGCGGTGTTCTGCACGAGCCGTCAAGGGCGGCCAGAAAACTGCGTTCAGCCCTCAGTGCGGTGTGCGTATCCGCATCGTTTAGAGGTGCCAAAATTGCTCCGGTCGTATCATCATTTATCCTGCTTTCAATACATATTACACCCTGACCCGGGGCCGGTGGAAAACGATCGAGGGGCAAAATGCTGGTAATGATATGCTGCATGCCCAGGCGGTTCAGTCCAGCCTCGGCCAGCAAGGTCGCATCGACGACACCTTCCTTCAGTTTGCGCAATCTGGACTGAACATTACCCCGGAAGGTGATCACTTCAATGTCCGGACGCATTCTCCTGATCAATGCCTGCCGTCGCAGTGAGGCTGACCCGATGACTGCTCCCTGCGGTAATTCTTCTATGGTCGATGCCTTGCCGGAAATAAATGCGTCTGCGGGTGCTTCACGTGGCAGGAAGCAGGACAGTTCCAGCCCCTGGGGCAATTCTGTAGGCATATCCTTGGTGGAGTGAACGGCAATATCGATGTCGTTTTCCAACAGCTGTTTTTCTATTTCCTCGGTGAACAGGCCTTTACCGCCAATCTCTGACAGGGCCCGGTCAAGGATGCGGTCGCCTTTCGTGGAAATTTCAATAATCTCCACCTCAATATTATTCCCACCATGGGCGGCAATCAGGTGCTGTTTGACTTCATTTGCCTGGGCGAGGGCCAGTGGACTGCTTCTGGTACCAATCCTGATGGTAGTGGTTGAATCTCTTCGCGTCATTACTCAACTGCATTTCTTTTTTTGGTGGTCTCTGCTAGACGCTTTTCCAGTACAGGTTTTAAGTGACGGAAACAATGGGTGTCAGGCATCTGATTTTGGGAATTGAGACAAGTTGCGATGAAACGGCTGCCGCAGTGGTTGGTCGTGATGATGGCGGCTGCCCGATAATCTTGTCCAGCATTATCTTGAGCCAGATTGATGCGCACAAGGAATTTGGCGGCGTGGTGCCGGAAATTGCCGCACGGGCGCATTTGAGTGCGCTTGATTATCTGATTGAAAAAGCAATTGACGATGCCGGCTGTCGGCTGGATGATCTGTCGGCTATTGCCGTTACCGCCGGACCCGGTTTGATTGGCGGCCTGATGGTCGGACTGATGACAGCAAAGGGACTGGCAGCCTCCATCGGCAAGCCATTATTATGCATCAATCATCTGGAAGGCCACGCACTGACAGCACGGCTGACGGACAATATCTCATTTCCCTATCTGCTGTTGCTGGTTTCAGGCGGTCACACCCAGATATTGCTGGTCAATGGATTGGGTGATTACCAACGCTGGGCAAGTACAATTGATGATGCACTGGGCGAGGCATTTGACAAGACTGCCAAGTTGCTGTCGCTTGGATTTCCCGGTGGGCCAATGGTGGAGAAGGCTGCTCTGGCCGGAGACGGCAAAAGGTTCAATTTTCCCCAACCTCTAAAGGGTAAAGACACGTTGAATTTTTCATTTTCCGGTTTGAAAACAGCTGTGCGTATAGCTGCGCAGGGACTGGCTCCTCTGAGCGAAAGTGATATTGCGGATATCTGTGCATCATTTCAAAATGCTGTTGCGGCGGTGTTGGTAAATCGCCTGAACCGTTCGATGGATATCTTCGAGGTCGAACACAGTTCAGCCGACAAAAACCTTGTCGTTGCCGGCGGTGTTGCTGCCAATTTGTATCTGCGTGGAGAGATCTCTCAACTCTGCGAAGAGTGCGGCTGGAATCTGATAGCGCCAGCACTGGAATTATGCGGTGACAATGCGGCGATGATAGCCTGGGCTGGACTGGAACGATTTGAAGCCGGTGAAGTCTCGGCAATGGATTTTGCACCTCGTTCGCGCTGGCCGCTGGATGAGACGTCTGCAAGTCTGTTGGGTAGCGGCAGAAGAGGGGCCAAGGCATGAGCGACAAGTTGATTATCTCTGTTTTAGGAGCAGGTGCATGGGGTACAGCGCTTGCCTGTGCAATGGCCAATTCCGGTCATGAAGTTACCATCTGGGGCAGAAACCGCAAAATTCTGCATGATATTGGAGAAAACCGGATGAATTCCACCTACCTGGATGAAATATCCCTTGTTAACGGCCTCCAGGTGGAAGGTGATTTGAATAAGGCGGTTTTGGGATCTAACGTCATCCTACTGGTCACCCCGGCGCAATCAGTCCCGCAAATGGCTGAACTATTGAAAGAAATAGTTGATCCGGGCCAGGTCATCATTGTTTGCGCCAAGGGGATTGATCGCCAATCCGGTAAAACACCGGCTGAACTGATAACCGGTCTGGTTGAGCCGGATAATATTGGCGCACTTTCCGGTCCCAGTTTTGCTGTGGATGTTGCCCGCGGCTTGCCAACTGCGGTGACTATCGCATTCACGCAAATGGCGCAGGCGATGAAATATGCAAACCTGCTTTCTTCGGACAATTTCCGTATTTATGCCAGTGATGACATTACCGGCGTTGAATTGGGCGGTGCCTTGAAGAACGTGCTGGCGCTTGCGGTCGGCGCGGCCCGGGGCATGGAATTGGGAGCCAGTGCCGAGGCTGCATTAATCGCCCGTGGTTTTGGCGAATTGCGGCGGCTGGCGGAAAAAATGGGCGGCAAGCCGCAAACGCTGTCGGGATTATCGGGTCTGGGAGATCTGGTGCTGACCGCATCTTCCAGCCAATCGCGGAATTTTTCCTATGGCGTAGCCCTGGGTCGCGGTGAAAATGTAGCTGGAATGCCTCTTGCGGAAGGCGTATTTACCGCGCAGATTGCTGGAAAACTGGCACTGGACTACCATGTTGATGCACCCATTATACAATCGGTTGGCGAGGTGATAGCTAACAAATTGACCGCGCGCGATGCGGTACGCCAACTTTTATCACGACCGCTTAAAGCCGAGAACCAATAGTTGACCGGAGGGTACCTGAATGAATTACTGGCTGTTTAAATCCGAACCGTTCAAATGGTCCTGGGACCAGCAAAAGGCTAAAGGTGATGTGGGTGAGGAGTGGGATGGAATTCGTAATTATCAGGCACGCAATAACATGCGTCAAATGAAAATTGGCGACCGGGCATTTTTCTATCATTCACGTGAAGGTCTGGAAGTTGTTGGCATTGCAGAGGTTTGTACCCTTAGCCACCCGGACAGTACAATTGATGATGAACGCTGGGAATGTGTGGATATCAGGGCTGTCAGAGACCTGCCCAACCCGGTCAGCCTGGCTGACATTAGAGCCAACCCGAAACTTGCCGAAATGGTTCTGGTCAACAATACCCGGTTATCCGTGCAGCCGGTGAGGCAGGATGAATGGATGGAAGTATGCCGGATGGCTGGTATCGATGGCAACAGCCTGAAGCCTCTGTAGATACCGGGTAAAATATTACCGCAGCATAATACTGGTCCGGAAATGTATTTTATCCATTTGTCCAATAGACTCAGCCAGCCAAACCGTGAATAACAGTTGCTGAGATGATAATGCGAACAGCAGATTTCGCCAACGACATTTATTTGGAAGGCATAATATGACCACTGAAACTCACATTTATCCGGTTTCCGATGAACTGGCAAAATCAGCCTGGATTGATAACAACAAATATCTGGCAATGTATGAAAAGAGTCAGAGTGATCCGGAAGGATTTTGGGCCGATGAAGGTAAACGGATTGATTGGATCAAGCCTTATTCGGTGGTCAAGAATACCAGCTTTGCCTATCCCGATGTGTCGATCAAATGGTTTGAAGACGGCACTTTGAACGTCAGTACCAATTGTATCGACCGGCACCTGGAAAAACGCGGTGATCAGGTGGCGATCATCTGGGAGGGTGATGATCCGGCCGATGATGCAAAAGTTACCTATAAAGAGTTGCATGGCCATGTCTGTCGTCTGGCAAACGCGATGAAGGCAAACGGTGTCAGGAAAGGTGACCGGGTTACGCTTTATATGCCGATGGTCGTCGAAGCTGCCTATGCGATGCTTGCCTGTACCCGCATAGGAGCTGTGCATTCAATTGTCTTTGGCGGATTTTCACCCGATGCCCTTGCCGGGCGCATTGAAGACTGCAAATCTGATTTTGTTATTACCGCCGATGAAGGTGTTCGCGGTGGCAGGCCAATTCCCCTGAAGAACAATACAGATAAAGCAATTGAAATTGCTGCACGCGACGGCCAGCAGGTTCGAAATGTATTGGTAGTAAAGCGCACTGGTGGAGATATCAATTGGGTTGAGGGCCGTGATCTGTGGTATCATGATGTGGTCCCATCCGCTTCAGATGATTGTCCCCCGGAGGAAATGAATGCTGAAGATCCGATGTTTATTCTTTATACATCCGGCTCCACCGGCAAGCCAAAAGGCGTGCTGCATACTACCGGCGGATA
Organism: Hyphomicrobiales bacterium; assembly: GCA_024225445.1. Classification (GTDB taxonomy): domain Bacteria; phylum Pseudomonadota; class Alphaproteobacteria; order Rhizobiales; family Rhizobiaceae; genus JAAEMP01. Next base: position 8,310 of record JAAEMP010000222.1, read on the forward strand.
CCTTGTCTGGGCATCATTCACCCATCAATATGTTTTTGATTATCATGATGGTGACATTTACTGGTGTACGGCGGATGTAGGCTGGGTGACCGGTCACTCCTATATCGTCTATGGCCCTCTCGCCAACGGCGCTACCACGCTGATGTTTGAAGGTGTGCCAAACTATCCCAGCACCTCGCGCTTCTGGGAAGTGTGCGACAAGCATCAGGTGAGTATTTTTTACACCGCACCTACCGCCATTCGCGCCCTGATGCAGGGTGGTGATGGTTCCGTTGAATCAACTTCACGCAGTTCCCTGCGGTTACTTGGTTCCGTGGGTGAGCCGATTAATCCGGAAGCCTGGGAATGGTATTATGAGGTGGTAGGTGACAAGCGCTGCCCGATTGTTGATACCTGGTGGCAAACAGAAACCGGTGGCATCATGATCACACCGCTGCCCGGGGCTACAGCGCTTAAACCCGGTTCTGCAACCAGACCTCTTCCAGGTGTCAGGCCGGAACTGGTTGATGCGGATGGCCAGCCGCTGGAAGGAGCTGTATCGGGGAATTTATGTATTACCGATTCATGGCCTGGCCAGATGCGGACGTTATATGGGGACCATGCCCGTTTTGTCGAGACATATTTCTCCACCTACAAAGGCAAATATTTCACCGGTGACGGATGTCGCCGTGATGAAGATGGTTATTACTGGATTACCGGACGTGTGGATGATGTTATCAATATTTCCGGCCACCGGATGGGCACCGCGGAAGTTGAATCTGCATTGGTAGCTCATGATACAGTATCGGAAGCAGCCGTTGTCGGTTATCCCCACGATATCAAGGGGCAAGGCATATATTGCTACGTAACCTTGATGACTGGCGTGGAACCCAGTGACGATTTGAAGAAAACACTGGTTGCACAGGTCAGATCAGAAATAGGCCCGATCGCTTCACCGGACAAAATCCAGTGGGCTCCCGGACTGCCAAAAACACGCTCCGGCAAAATCATGCGGCGCATCCTGCGAAAAATTGCAGAAGATGATTATTCAAGCCTTGGTGATACCTCAACCCTGGCTGATCCTGCGGTTGTTGATGATCTGATCGAGAACCGTCAGAACAAAAAATAGTGAGAAACAGTTGGAAAGGCATTGGTGATTTCAGAAATCGCTGACAATGCCTTTCTTTTCCCAGTCTCCGTAGCGAACGGGTTCCGGACCTTTTCGACCGTTAATTTCCAGGGGAATTTCACGGGCATTCCGGTCGGCTTTTTCACGCCTTTCCTGTGCCTCTTTCAATGCCCGGATTGCTGCCGGCGGCAATTTCTTGTCGGATTTTGTGCGACTGGATTTGGTCATGGGTTCAGATCGATTTCACTCATGTAGATTTGGGAACTTGCCTTGCAATGTTCTGTCGTTTATTCGCTGTAAGCATAAATGCATTATTGCCTTTTCACCAATTGATTTTATATAAACATGAAACCGTCTAATGAAAAAACAAACAACGCGTAATTCATCCTCGTCGTCGAACAAAGCTGTTGCAGGGTTTGAGCCACGAAAAATAGCCGCACGTTTGTTGGGTCTGGTTGTTGATGAAAGACATTCTCTAGCTGCGTTACTAGACAGTGCCACCGGCAATTCCGGATTTCGGGCTCTTGCGGCCAATGACCGGGCCATGGTGCGTGCAATTGTTATGACATCGCTTCGTCACAGAGGTCCCATTCTGGCGGTGATGAAGCATGTGATGGACAGACCCGAACCCAAACGTGCCCGTGATCTAACCCATATTTTACACGTTGCTGCGGCCCAGATATTGTTTATGGAATTGCCGGATAGTGCAGCGGTAAATCTTGGTGTTGCAGCGATTGCCGGCAACAGGACCACGCAGCGATTCAAGGGGTTTGCCAATGCCGTGCTGCGGCGGATTGGCCGGGAAAAACAGGATTTGCTGAACACTGTTGTAAACGATGCGCCGGTAATGCCCCCATGGCTACGCAAACAGGTGCGATCCGATTTTGGCAGGCAAAACCTGGATTTGATCGAGGCAATGGTCTTGCTGGAACCTTATCTGGATATCTCGGTCAAGGCGGACCGTTCGGTTGATGGCTGGATGAGGAAACTTGATGCAACCCGGCTTGCAACCGGCTCACTGCGATTGACAACCTCGACTCCGGTGCACAAACTGGAAGGCTATCAGCAAGGTGCATGGTGGGTTCAAAACGCGGCGGCGGCAATTCCGGTAAAACTACTGGGTGACGTTTGCGGTCTTTCGGTTGCGGATTTATGTGCGGCACCAGGCGGCAAAAGTGCCCAATTGGCCAGCGCCGGGGCAAAAGTGACAAGCATCGACAACTCACAAACCCGATTGGCGAGATTGGTCGAAAATTTCAATCGGCTTGAACTGGAAGGTGATGTTGTCTGTGCCGATGTTCTGGAATGGAACCCTCAGCAGAAATTTGACTATGTGCTGCTTGACGCTCCCTGCTCTTCCACCGGCACCATGCGCAGGCACCCGGATGTCATGTGGTCAAAAGATGTGGAAGAGGTAAAGTCTCTTGGGCGCCTGCAGGTGCAGCTACTGAATAAGGCAATTGAAATAACCAAATCCGGCGGCATCATTGTTTTTGCCACCTGTTCAATTGCCAAGGCAGAAGGAGAAGATGTGTTTGCCAGGATTTTGCATGAGAATAGTCAGGTAGAATGTCAGCCGGTTACGTCCGATGAAGTAGGTGGGTTAACTGAAATAATAAATGGTCAGGGTGCTGTGCGATGTCTGCCTCATCATATGGCACTTGATCCACCGCGTTTGGGTGGCCTTGACGGGTTTTTTGCTGGAAGATTGAGGAAGTTGAAGGTCTAGCGGCTTTTATGGTGATTTTGTATTGGATAAGTTTTTACTAAATATTTACAGGTTTGAATGTCTGGTTTGTAATAGTGCAAAGAAATTTCAGTGAATTGCAACGATGATATTTGATCAGCCCAGGGCCATTGGACAATTGGTGGCGGAAAGCATCCTGCGCATTGGGCGAAAATATCGCCCTGGTCAGGTGTGGGCATCGATAACTCAAAGTTCACCCGCCGAGCTGGTTCTGGTTCCCCAGGACCTGAGAACAGTCGATCCTGTTTTGGCCCAGGAATTTTATAACGGAATATTTTCATTTGGCGGGCGCAGCGTTGATACGAAAGGCAATAGTCCATTTGACCTGCCTGCGGATTGGAAAAATGCATCGATCAAATGGCGATATCAACTCCATTCGTTTCGCTGGTTCAGACACCTGCATTCCTCGAAAAGCGGGATTTCAAATTCGCATGGTCAATCGCTTGTCAAAGACTGGATGAGTCATTGCGGAAAGCCGGTTGATAATATCGCCTGGCAGCCCGATGTTGTCGCCAAAAGGCTGATTTCCTGGTTATGTCATTCTGTCGTTATCGTGGATCAGGCCGATGCCAAACTCTATGATCAGTTTATCAATTCAATCGGAGTTCATATCCGTTATCTGAATAATAACCTGCATGATACACCCGATGGTTTGCCCAAACTGCAGGTCGCATTGGCACTTGCCTATGCTGCACTCTGCGTTAGATTGCGACGCAAACCAAGAGGATCAAATGCGCTAAGGCCTCATCGGGCTCTTGCGACAATCCTGTCACAACAGATATTTGCCGATGGTGGTCATGTGTCGCGATGCCCCTCAGTATTGCCAGAAATTCTCATTGACCTGCTACCGCTTCGCCAATCCTATGATTGGCTCGGGATGAAACCTCCGCAGGAACTGCAGACAGCTATTGATCGCATGATGCCCGCTATACGCTATTACCAGCACCGGGATGGAAATTTTGCTCGTTTCAACGGAGTAAATTCATCTCAACGTGAATTGATTGCGACTGTTCTTCGTTACGATGACGCTATGGGTGAGCCGACCCGGGAGGCAAGTCAATCGGGTTATCAGAGACTTGCCGGTGGTCCCACAACGCTAATAATGGATGTTGGAAAGCCGCCTAAGGGCGAAAATTCCAGCCGCGCCCACGCCGGGTGCCTGTCATTTGAAATGTCTTCGTTGCGAACGTGCTTCATTACCAATTGTGGCGCACCGCAAATCAATGATAGCCAGTTTGTAACAGCTTCTCGTTCAACCGCAGCCCATTCAACCGCAGTATTGAACAATACCTCATCTTGCCGGTTCCAAAAATCTGGTTTGTTTACCGGCAGCCAGGGAGGGCGTATTCTGGCTGGCCCGGGCCGTGTGAAATCGGAGCGAAAGAAACTGGATGGCTTTGACCAGATAATTGCCCGGCATGACGGCTATTTGCGCCAATTTGGTATTTGGCATGAACGCATCCTGCAATTGTCCGATGATGGAAATCTTCTGTTTGGCAGGGATCGGTTCTTTATTCAGGGTGGAAAGGCTCCCATACATCTAAAAAAGGATGATTGTGCCATTCGTTTTCACCTTCACCCGACGGTCAGCGTTGAAATTGATCAGCAAAGCGGAGCTATTGTTGTGCGTGCAAGTGAGAACCAGCGCTGGACATTTTCCAGTGATGCGGGCAGCGTTGGCATTGAGGAAAGCATCTACTTTTCAAGGTCCGGAGGTCCCGTGCCAACTTCCCAGATTGTTATCAACCTGAAATTGTCAAAAAACAGCTCGGTCAACTGGCGTTTTGAGCAGACAATCGGTACCCGTTTGCAATAATATCAGGAACCTGTTCATGAATTGCAAAGCCGATTGGCATTCGACAATGGTCATGGTATCGGGCTCTCAATTGTTTTTCGATATCGCGAAAGTCAGCCATGGCAATTGTTTCCAAGAATATTCCTGCACCCGATAACGTAAAAATCAAGCGCGCTTTGATCTCGGTTTTTGACAAATCAAGCCTGGTTGGGCTTGCCCGGAAACTGGCAGATATCGGAATTGAGATCATATCTACGGGTGGATCCGCAAAAGCCATTGCTGACGCCGGAATCAAGGTGAGGGACGTGTCTCAGGTTACTCATTTTCCCGAAATCATGGACGGCAGGGTAAAAACCCTTCATCCCTCAGTGCATGGCGGTTTACTGGGTATTCGTGATGACGAGACCCACGTGCGGGCAATGGAGGAAAATAATATTGCCGATATCGATCTGCTGATTTGCAACCTTTACCCTTTCGAACGGACCGTGGCAGAAGGGGCGGATTATGCCAATTGTGTGGAAAATATCGATATTGGCGGTCCGGCAATGATCCGTGCTGCATCAAAAAACCACGCCTACGTCACGGTGGTTACAGATCCGGGTGATTATGATGAATTATTGCAGTCACTGGAAGTAAATGATGGCAATACCCTGCTCGGGTTCCGCAAGAGGATGGCGGCAAAAGCCTATGGACTGACAGCACAATATGATGCGGCAATATCAAACTGGTTTGTCGGTGAGCTTGATATCGATATGCCCGCCCAACGAACCATTGGCGGCAGACTTTCCCAGGTCATGCGCTATGGTGAAAATCCGCACCAGAAAGCCGGTTTTTACGTCTCCGGTGAAGCGCGTCCGGGCGTTGCAACAGCCAGGCAGATTCAGGGTAAGCAATTATCCTACAACAACATCAATGACACGGATGCGGCTTTTGAACTGGTGAGTGAGTTTGATCCGGAGAAAATTGCAGCCATTGCCATTATCAAACACGCAAATCCGTGTGGTGTAGCGCAAGGGGTAACATTGAACGAAGCCTATGAAAAAGCACTGGCCTGCGATCCTGTATCGGCATTTGGTGGAATTATCGCTTTAAACCGGATGATTGATGGTGATGTTGCTTCAAAAATCGTCGAGATTTTTACCGAGGTGATCATCGCACCCGATGCCACTGAAGAAGCCCGCGCAATCATCGCGGCTAAGAAAAATCTTCGCCTGTTGTTAAGCGGCGGATTGGCCGATGTTCGGGCAACCGGCATATCGGCGAAAACCGTCTCCGGTGGTCTGCTGGTTCAGTCCCGTGATATCGGTAATGTCGATGATCTGGATCTGCAGGTGGTGACGAAACGCCAGCCGACAAAATCCGAATTGGCAGATCTGAAATTTGCCTTTCGCGTTGCCAAACATGTCAAATCAAACGCCATCATCTATGTCAGGGATGGTGCCACGGTTGGCGTGGGCGCCGGACAGATGAGTCGCATTGATTCTTCCAGAATTGCCGCGAGAAAAGCCGTTGATGCTGCGGATGCAATCGGGTCAGCCCAGCCCCTGACGATCGGTTCGGTAGTCGCCTCGGATGCTTTTTTCCCGTTTGCCGATGGTTTGTTGTCTGCCATTGAGGCAGGTGCAACTGCCGTCATTCAACCGGGTGGTTCAATGCGTGACGATGAAGTGATCGCCGCAGCCGATGATGCCGGCATTGCCATGGTATTCACCGGAATGCGGCATTTCCGGCATTAGAGAATACCTAATTTTCACTTTTGTATTGCTTGACCCAAATCAACAAAATCAAACCGATTGCAAACAGGCCAATTAATGGCGAAATTCCAACTCTCTGTGCGGCACTGTCTGAAAGGCCCATCATCGATTTACCAACAGCGCCGGTAAACAATGCGACTAGCATAGGTGCAAGGAAGGAAGTGGCCCTTCCAGACAGGGCATAGAGTCCGAATGCTTTGGTCATGTCCCCGCGCTCAGCCTGATCGACCATCAATGTTCGCGAAGCCGTTTGCAACGCACCTCCGGCGGCGCCAATTAATGCGCCACAGATATAAAAAAGAATATCGGGAGCGGCAAAAGGACCGGGAACCTGGGCGATAGGCATCGTCAATAAGGTCTGGCGATCAGTTGTAACAATCATCAGACAAACAACAATCAGAACAATGATGGATACCGTGATGACTTTTTTAGGCCCAAACCTGTCATCCATGTGGCCACCCAACCAGGCGCCAATTGCGCCAGTAAAGGCGGCAAGAATACCAAATAATCCCAATTGAGTGGCTTCCCATTTCAAAACACCGCCTGCGTAAATGCCACCAAAACCATAAAGGCCGTTAAGCGCATCGCGGTAAAACATTGAAGAACCCAGATAGGCAAATAGGCTTTTGTTATTTGGCAAGGTACGCAGAATGGAGGCTAATTCTACCAAACCCTTTTTGATTGCGCCCTCAATTCGTTCGGGTTTGGCTGAGTCTGGTGTAAAGAGGAAAAATGGAATGATAAAAATTGTGAACCAGATTGCAGTTAGTGGTCCGACTGCCCGTTCTCCACCGCGCACAATCTGGTCGAGGCCCATAATCGGCGCAATGCCAAGTATAGTATGACCACTGCCAGGGGAAGATTCCACCATCATCAGTAAAACGAACAAAAGTGAGAATACACCCCCAATGTATCCCAGCGCCCAGGCATTACCCGAAAGTCTGCCCAATGTCTCACGGCTTACCAGATCGGGCATGATCGCGTTATTGAACACCGCAGCAAATTCTACCCCGATCATACCGACACCGAAAGCAACCAATATCCAGAACGTTATTCCTCCCCCACCTGGAACGGCAAACCACAGACAACCGGTGCCAACAACCGTCAATAGCGTAAATGCAGCAATCCACGGTTTGCGGGGTCCGGTCGCATCGGCAATTGCACCCAGTACTGGTGAAAGCATAGCGCTCAATATTCCGGCAATTGCCAGCATATATCCCCACCATATCTGGCCGGTGGCAGCATCGGGGGCTACTTCTGATGCGAAATATCTGGCAAATATGAATGTAATCAGCAAGGTATGAAACGGCTGGGCTGCCCAATCAAAAGCCATCCAGCCCCAAATGCCTTTTTTACTGACATTGGCGGTCGACTGGCCGCTGGCCGATAAGGTTTCTGCATTCATTCGTTCCATCCCCTTTAAACTGCAAGTAGGCGATTATTGCAGGCTTTGGGTGATTGGTGAACCGCTAAGTATGAATTTGTTGATTATCTGGCCAGGGTAGCTTCTGCAACTTTCACACTGATTGCAAATTAATTTGAATGATCTATGCTCGCCATCAATTGTATTTCCTTATTTCAAGAGGCTTTTCGTGGCGCAAAATGGTGTCAAAAAACATCCGGTTGAAGAACAGCGCAGGCGCGAGGCGCGTAGAATATTAAACCGCGTTGAACGTGAATCAGAACAGGTAGGCACCTCATCCATGGCGCGTAGCGCGAATAAGGTGCGCAGGCATTTTCTCGGTGAGGAAATTCCCGGGGATGATTACATTGAAATTCTCGGCAAACGCATTGCCCGCGGGCTGGCAGTAGTAGCATTCGTGGCATTGGCTGCCTTGCTGTATATCAATTATGTTGCACCGCATTAGCCTGAAAAACTGCCATGACCAAATTACCATCAGTGAACAGAGCCAAAGCCGTGCTGGTTGTTTCCAGCCATGTTGTTCGCGGCACCATCGGCAACCGCGCAATTGCTTTTGCTCTGGAAGCTCTGGGCCATCCGGTGTGGGCTTTGCCAACCGTTACCCTACCCTGGCATCCCGGCCATGGAACAGGCACAAGAATTATTCCGGATGAAAAAGATTTTATCCGCCTGTGTGACGATCTTGCCAATGCACCCTGGATAGATGAAATCGCTGCTGTGATAACCGGATTTATGGCCAATGACA
>JAAEMP010000223.1 GCA_024225445.1 Hyphomicrobiales bacterium
ACCTCTCCCCAGTTGCAAGTGGTAAAGCAGAAGGGGTCTAACAACACGTTTTAGGATCAGAACTCACTATTCGAGTTTCAGGAAACAGAGCACTTCAGATTGCGGGATAATACAGTGACGGGACAAAAATCTGCGATGGTCTGTGGTGTAAACCGGCGATAAATGTGAGTTCGCATATTTCTCAATATATTTTAGGCAACGGGTCGTGTTTTTTGATTGTTGCAGCCACATAATAGTCAGTGTGTTAAAACGGGTATCTACAAAATCAGCTGTGTTTGGCTATCCGCTATCACTGGTTTCAACAGGCGTATGATCATAGTTATCGCGTGAATGGATGCCGCCAATTCCGCCAAGTTCCTCAATCCGTTTTGCCTGATCGGAAAATGCAGTTTTGTTAATCACTTCCGGATCACCAAATTCCCTGCACAGTCTTTTGTGGAGATGCTCCTTGATATCCTGATGGTCGTCAGACAAACCGAGATCGTTTTCTTCAAACGGGTCATTTGCCAGGTCAAACAATTGGGATGCGAATCCGGCATAGGCAGTGTATTTCCACTTGCCTTCGCGGATCATCATAAAGCCAGTGATTGATCCACCGTCGTGGTATTCGCTGAGAACCGTACGCGAGGGATCATCGGGTGCAGAAGCGATATCGAACAGGGAGCATCCGGGTAATGATTGATCTTTCACCGTTTCACCAATGCCAGTGGCATCCAGTACGGTCTGGTGTATGTCAACAAGTGATGTCTGGGTTTTACATACTCCCACCGGCGCGCCGGCGCCGGCAACAATCATCGGGATTCCCGCCGAATCCTCATGCATCGTCATTTTCGTCCAAAGGCCATGGTGACCGTTCAGTTCGCCATGATCGGAGACAAAAATAACCGAAGTGTCCGAGATCGAATTATTCTGTTCCAATGCCCTCAGAACATCGCCGATCAGATCATCAACAAAACTGCACAATCCGAAATAGGATGCTCTGGCAATTTGTTTTTGGGTGTCATCAAGATGGTCGTCATAGGAGTAGTAGCTGCGAAAGGCATTTAACACTGGATGTCTGAATTCAGTCTTGTAGCCGGCATAACGGGCCTTTGGGATACGCTGTGGGTCATACATGTCGAAATAGGTTTTCGGACAGGTCAGTGGATAATGTGGTCTGAGAAAGGATACGAACAGTGTCCATGGTTTGTCCCGTTTGGCTATTCCCTCCGTATTCAACCAGTGAACAGCCTGATCTCGAACCCTTCGGTCATATCGGGAATACTCATCCTCACCCGGTCCTATGTGGCTGGCGAAGCTCCGGGTGTCATAGGGTGTATGGTCCTGTCGGCGAAGCAGGCCGAAAACCCAGCCTTCGCCATTGACCACATGCAGAGGTTCAATTTCTCTGGTAAAACCATTATTGTCTTTGGAACTGCGGTAATGCAATTTCCCGACTGAAACAACTTCATGCCCTTCTTCCTGTAGTCGATGTCCCCATCCCGGCGGGTCGCCTGAATACGGTTGTGCGTTGGACCAGCAGCGGTTTTGATGAACATAACGTCCTGATTGAAATGCTGCACGGGCCGGTACGCAGATTGGTGAAGGTGTATAAGCGTTGTCAAATCGGGTGCCGAGAGCGGCAAGGCGATCAATGTTGGGTGTTTGTGCAACCCCACCATAACAAGACGCACCATCACGGGAATGTTCGTCGCTCATGATTATCAAAGTATTGTTTTTGCGCATAACGGGACATTCTCAAGGATAGTATTGATTGGTATCTGGAGAATGGCATCAATGGTTCCATTTTCCAAGTCGGTTGTGTACGATATAGATTTTGAATTATTTGCCTGATTTTTGCCCACTAGCACAAGGCGATGATTACAATGGCAGGTGACATTGCAATTCGGTTTCCTGATGCAATTCCAAATGCGAAATCCAGTCAGGTTCAGTACTTGGCGCTAATCAATGGACTTTGACCCTATCCACTCATATCCGGGTTTCTGATGGTAGAACCCGTTGGAGAATGGCGCATCAATTCGCGTCTCTTCAAGTTTTGCTTTTGCTTCTTCAATGTCCAGTCTATTACCCAGTACCGCATCAAAAGCATCGATTGCTTCCAAAGTCCCGGTGCTCTGGGGTGAAATGCGCAGGCGTTCAATGCCGTAAGAGGCAATTTCGTCCAGTTCGCTGATGAGATTGAGGCAGGTGTAGGACTGGGTCTGGATGCCGTTGATGGTGAGGAAGGGTTTGCCTTCCAGAGTATGCAGGTCCATGCCGTCGCTATCAACATCGCAAATAAATTTGCAACTGTCTTTGGTGCGCTCCCATGCGCGCGCGTGATAGCATCGCGCGGATAAAGCCAGACCGATACGTCCATAAACCTGTACTTCCAGATCAATGCCTATTTCACTCGCCAACTTGCCAAGGGCTGCTATTCCACTGGCGGGCATTTCCGGTGGCAGGCAAATATTGGTGGCACCATTGGTGGCAAAGAATTTCAACGATTCTTCATTATAGACATTGATATGTGGTCCGATGGTGTGTGGCCGGTCCTTGATATGGAACAGGGCAGATGCGTCGTTTGCCTCAACATCAAAACCATCAGAAGCAGCAATTTTTTCCATCAGTTTACGGTCGATATTGCTGGTTGTTTCCGATAATGTCGAGAAAACCACATCCTTTCCCCCATTCCCCAGCCGGGTGACAACCTGCTCCAGATGAGGATCAAACAAAGGTGCGCGTTTTGAACATATGACTTCTCCCAGATATACCCTTTCCACCGGGGCTTCATCGGCGATCCTGAGATAGAAATCCCGCCAGGTCTCTGCCGACCAGTTATAAAGGACGGGACCCAGTGTCAGTTTTGGGATCAATTTTGGAGTTGGCGAACTGGTCATGGACTATCTCCAGGTCTTGGAACGGAATGCACCCTGAGTTTCCTTTTGACCTTCAGTCAGCGCCAGAAGATTGCTGATATCAGGATTCTTGCCTTCGGAATATGCATCAACAGCATTGCGAAATTCGGACACTACCGAGCGGATATAGGCCTTTGAGCGCTGGCGTCCTTCAATTTTCAGGGCGGTTACTCCTGCCCGCATGAGATCCGGGAGCAGGCGGGTCAGGTTGAGACTGATTGGTTCCTCAAAGGCATAATATTCGCGTTTATGAGCTGTGTTGTACCGGCCTTTGCAAATTGTCGGATAACCGGCATTCTCGTTGCACGAGATGCAATCAATGGTAAATTCACCCAGTTTGGTGGTAAGATTGCTATCTTCGTCTTCCTCATAGTTGACGAAATTGGCCGGTGAACACACACCATCCATATTGGTTGACAGACCGGTCACATAATTGGTCAGCGCGCAGCGGCCTTCAGCCATCATGCCGATATTGCCAAATACGAATGCCTCGATTTCGCATGGGATTTCGTCATGCACTTTCTTGATTTCCGCGACGGTCAGAATACGCGGCAATACCACGCGCTTGATATCAAAGCGTTCGCAGTAAAAATTGATGGCCTCGGGTGAAGAAGCACCAGCTTGGACGGATAGATGCATTCGCTGATCAGGATGGGTTTTGTGCATGTAATCCGCCATGCCGATATCAGCGATGATTATTGCATCAACACCGATGGATACCGCATCATCTATGGCATCTTTCCATATTTGCGTGCGACCGGCAGTGGGGAAAGAATTGATGGCACTCAGTATCTTTGCGCCGCGTTGATGAGCCCAGTTCACGGCGGTGGCCATTTCATCAAGAGTGAAATTCAGACCGGGAAAGTTTCGTGCATTGGTGGGGCCCTGAAAGCCGCAATATACTGCATCCGCACCAGCCTCAATCGCAGTGCGCAATGATGCAGGCGTTCCAGCCGGACACACCAGTTCAGGCTTGAATAATTGCGTCATGGAGATGTTTTTCCCGGTTTTATTATTCTGTCTATCAGCAAACGCACCGGTTTTGACAATGGACCAAAACATGAAGCCACATCTTCAGCCAGTGTGGCATCCATATTATCGAGTGCATTGCGTAGTGCGACAACAGCTTCAGAATTGCCTGTGACTTTCAACTGGCGATTAAAAAACAGGGCATCGCTGTCGGTCTGTCCGTCGATCATTCTCAGCAGGGTTTTGAACGTTCCTGAAATATAAACATCGTGATCCACATCCTTGCCCCGATTGTAAGCTCGCAATTGAGGGCGGTCAGGATCTGGCTGTAGCAACAGGAAAATGGGTAGATTATAGGGGTCAATCAAAAACCGTTTCTTGCAACTGTCTCCCAGCCGGGCGAATAATTCCGGGTGGCGCCCGGCGATTGTTTTAACAATATGATTGAGCAGGGGCTGAAGGATGAATACCGGTAGCGGCGGCAATAATCGTGTGAAATTGCCAGCGGGATTATCTTTGATGGACTGATTGTCGGAAGAAGGATTATTGGACGTCATCGGATGACAGTAGGCTTTATGCGTCTAAACTGATTTGACAAAAATCAATGCCGACAAAAATTTTTCAGCCGGGTGGGTAATGGAGCCAATGTGAGGCTGGTAAGAAATCTGTTCAGCGGCAATTGATATCTGGATTGGTGTAACATTGAGTTGCTTTTTGATAATTCCGATGCCGTCATCTAGAGCACTTCCGGTTTAGATTGAATCATTTGACTTGTCTTTCATGCCCGCTGGCAAGGCATGCTTTGCGCAGTGGTCTATACGACCATAAGCGAAACATAACGCAGTCCAGCGGGCGTGAAAAACAAGCCTTCGCCATATTCTTGGGGCGGCCCAAATCAGCCCCCAGAAGCTTATTGGGGCTGCGTTGCGAACCTTGCCCGATATACATATCGCCCAGATATA
>JAAEMP010000224.1 GCA_024225445.1 Hyphomicrobiales bacterium
ACGTCAATTCGGGATAAGCACTCGCTAACTATTTGAAATATAACGCAGCAGGTAGATGAAGGCCATTTTGTAAGAATCCTAACCGGATTTTTCGGTATTTACATGGCAAACTCGCTAGTTGCGACAAAAACATCGCTCACCATCGTCTTTCTCTGGCTCGACCAGAGAATCCAGGCTGAGTATCGGTACTGCATTGATTAATAAGGGAATTTCAGTGCTCTCTGGATACTCTGATCAAGTCCGAGGATGACGAAACATGATCTGCAACCAATAATATGGAGTCCATTCTTATCCCGAATTGGCGTTAAACTAACCTTTTGGTTTCAGTTTTGGTCATCTATTTATCTGGAGCCAGTCTTCCATCTTCTGTTCTTTGAATGCAATTGGAATAAAACCGAGTTTTTGGTAAAGCGGAAGGGCGTTGGAGTGATCCAGTGTGGTTGTCGAGACATTCAATCTGGTTGGTTTTTCTTCCCAGGCAGATCTGACAATCTGGCCAAGAAACCATTTACCCAGCCCACGTCCAATATATTGGGGGCAAAGACCGAAATAGATCAACTCAACACTTTCCGGCAATTTTGAGTAATCAAATTCAGCAAATCCCGCAGGAGCGCCATCACAATACAAAACGCTGATTTGAGTATGCTCCGAGTGCAATATTTCTTCTAATTCATCATCACTCAAGTGGTTTCGCAAATACCAGAAATGCGATTTGCCGATTTCACCGTACAAAAACCGGTAAAAGGCGAGGGGTATCTGCGGAGCTTTCATTATCGCGAGTTTTGATTTTATTTGCAGTGATGGATAAAATCCCGGAGGGACGAGCATCTCAAGCGTCGTGGTTCTCACCGTATCTGGAAAACTGTCAGCCATCTTGTTCCACTTTGTTGGAAGTGATCGGATAATCATGCTCCTTTCCACCCCATTCTGTCCATGAACCATCGTACAAATAATGGGATTGGATTCCCGCGCAGGTCAGTGCCAACGATAAAACAGCAGCAGTTACACCTGAGCCACATGTTGTAGTGATTGGATCTCCATTTGCAAGTAAAGGTTTAAATATTTCCTTTAAATCTTTGTTATCAATCAATGTTCCGTTAGAAACTAAATTGGTAAAAGGCAATGATATTGAACCAGGTATGTGGCCACGGCGCAGTCCTTTTCTTGGTTCTTCTACTTCACCATTGAAGCGCGCCAGGGAACGGGCATCCAGAATTGTTCCTTCCCCTTCATTGATCATTGAAAGTAGTTGTCCGGCTGAAACCACTTGCTCTGAATCAAAATCCGCGACAAAATTTGCATGATCAGGTTTTATTGGAGTTGAATTGTCGATCGGACGATTTTCTCTGTTCCAACGATCAAATCCACCTTCAAGAATACGAACGTTCTTGGCACCCATCATTCGCAAATTCCACCAAATTCGCGCCGATGAAAATAGCCCCGGGCCATCATATATAACTATCGCATCTTTTTCACTTACGCCCAGTTCGCCCATTTGTATTGAAAATTGTGCTGGGTCAGCAATCATGTGAGGCAAACTGCTGGACTGGTCGCAAATCTTGTCGATATCAAAAAAAACCGCACCCGGAATCCGACCCTGTTCGAACTCGGCCTGGCCATCACGATTTTCATCAGGCATATACATGAAATTGCAAATAATCGAAAGATCCTCATCGCCCAAACGATTCTGAAGTGCATCCGGTGTTATCAAATTTTCACGATCCAAGGCAACTTCTCCAGTTCGACAATGTGCATGGTTTCAATAAAACCGCAATGCCAGCCAACACAGGACCATTGTCATACTGTTCATGTTTGGCCTCACTCCTAACCACAAATTCGGAATTGTAACCTTAAGGATGAATAACACATTTACAGGATTTTGGCATGGTACTGTCCATGAAAGTCGCTGGCAACTTCACCTAAGTACCATATCACTCTTAATAATATCAACAACGAGTTTATGCGCTATCGGGGTACAGGTCTCAAAACAGGCAAGGACAAGCAAAAACGATATACTCCGGCATCCTGCCTGAATTTTTGAAAATTATCAGCGAGATGTACATACCCAACGTCTGATAGCGCAGTTACTGGCATTGTTGCGACATGTTTGCAATGCATTGTACTCAGCACCATTTCGGTTGTTTCCCCAGTGCGCTCCCCAACCATTGCCGCTGCCAACCGCCAATGCGCCGCAGGCATTCCTGAACCAGGTTGCCCTGACGCAATCTGTTCCGCCTGCCGCAAGGCACTCATTCAGCGCTCTTTGTTCGGCCTGATATTGAGAGTTATAATCGTAGGAATAGCCATGTGCTCCGGTCATCTGTGAGAAATAGATTGCACCAAACTTGTTTTGTGCCGAGGCAAGCGTGGTCATCATCAACATCGCTGTCGCAAATGTGCCAAACCACTATTTTTGTCTGATTCTTTTACTATCCGAATCGAATTTTGTTCGCCTATCGCTTAACGTCCAGCAACAGTAAACAGGATATAGGAACCAACATCAATTCGTAATATTACAAATTATATCCGGCATTTGTGCGCCGGAACTCGCTATATCGTTGTCATGCATTGGGAATATCGCCAAATCGAATTCTAAATCTGCGATTTTCTTTTCCTTTTTTCTCAATTTTTCCAATATGTATTGCACCGACTTCAGCAGTGGTTTTCACATGCGTGCCACCGCAGGGCTGGCTGTCGATTGATGAATCTTCACCAATACAAACCAGGCGTATTCGACCCGCACCTCTGGGTGGTTTTACATTCTTGGATCTCACCAAATCCGGATTGGCATCCAGTTCTGATTGATCAATCCACTGGTCGAATATCGGGTAATCAGCCTCGACGAGCTGCATCATTGCAGCAGATATCTCCTGTTTGGTCGCTGGCAGTTCCGGCATATCAAAATCAACCCGGCTCTCGTTTTCCCCAACATTTGCACTGGTAACAGGGTAGGGGCAGACAATTGATAACAGATGACAGGCAGTGTGCATTTTCATAAGGTTATACCGACGGGCCCAATGGATGTGGCAGTCTATTTTTTGCCCGCAGACAGCCAGTGCCCGAATATTTTCATCAGTTTGCGGTGAAGGAACCAAAGCGATGCCACCTGATGCCTTGTCTTTGACAGTTGTCGTGATTTCAATTTTCGAACCGTCAGCCAGTTCTATCCAGCCACTGTCACCAGGTTGACCGCCACTGTTGGCGTAAAATACCGTTCGATCCAGGATAATTCCGCCGAGTTCATTAACTGACAATATTTCAGCATTGCAACTGCGCTGATAGGCATCGTCAAGAAAATCCGGATGGGTGGGTGAGTTCATAATGTATTCCCTGATAACTGAGTTTTTGAAATGTCATTCCTCGTCGATAAACGGAATTTCAATTTCCGACTGCCTCTCCAGCCAATGAGGGATCGGCAATTCCTTTGAGCGCATAAATTCTGGATTAAACAATTTTGTTTGGTATCGGGAGCCATAGTCGCACAACATGGTCACAATTGTATGGCCTGGGCCCATTTCTCTTGCCATGCGGATTGCCCCGGCGATGTTTATACCCGTTGACAAGCCCATGCACAGCCCTTCCTGCAGCAACAGGTCATAGACGATCGGCACAGCTTCACTGTCAGGTATATTGAATGCCATGTCTATCGGTGCATCAACCAGGTTGCCGGTGATGCGAACCTGCCCGATACCTTCGGCTATGGAACTGCCTTCAGATTTGTGTTCGCCTGTCGTATAATATGAATAGAGTGTCGCTCCATCAGGGTCGGCAATACCTATCTTGATATCCTGATTGAGTGATTTCAATCCCATACCGACGCCGGCTAGAGTCCCACCGGTGCCTGCTGCACTGACAAAGCCGTCTATTTTTCCGTCCGTCTGTTGCCAGATTTCCGGCGCAGTACCGGCCATATGACCTTCGCGATTGGCGGTATTATCAAACTGGTTCGCCCAAATTGCACCATTTGGTTCTGTTTTCGCCACGTTTTCTGCAATCCTGCCAGAGACTTTTACAAAATTGTTGGATTTTCGATAGGGGACAGCAGGCACTTCGATCAGTTCAGCCCCGAGTAATCGCAAACTATCTTTCTTTTCTTCACTCTGGGTGTCAGGGATTACGATAACAGTTCGATAGCCCAGCGTATTGGCAACGATAGTCAGACCAATTCCGGTATTACCGGCAGTTCCTTCTACTATCACGCCACCACGTTGGAGCAATCCGTTTTTCTCCGCATCACGTATAATATAAAGTGCTGCGCGATCTTTGACTGATTGGCCGGGATTCATGAATTCCGCTTTGCCGAGAATTTCACATCCCGTTATCCGGGATGCTTTGGTCAGACGAATGAGCGGAGTATTGCCAATAGCATCCAGTGCCGATTTGTGGATAGTCATATTTATTACCGTGATTCAGTTTGTCCGACAAATTCCGGATAATAAACCAGAATACCAAGAGTCTAGTTATTTCCAAATACCTTTAATCTGGCCAAAAGGCTCGAGGTGTCCCACCGGCTGCCACCATTTTGCTGTATTTCACAATAAAACTGATCGACAAGCGCGGTCACAGGAAGCTGAGATCCATTACTTCTTGCCTCATTCAGGCAAATCTGCAGGTCCTTGCGCATCCATTCGACAGCAAAGCCATGTTCATATTGGCCAGCATCCATGGTTTTGTACCGGTTCGACATCTGCCAGGATCCAGCTGCTCCCTGAGAAATTACACCAATCAGATTTTCAACATCAAGACCTGCATTCTGGGCAAAATTGATGCCTTCCGCAAGACCCTGTACCAATCCGGCGATACAAATCTGGTTGACCATTTTTGCCAACTGACCACTACCTGAAGGGCCCATATGGCCAATCATCTTCGAAAAACAATCGATAAGTGGTTTTGCCAGTTCAAAATCTTCAACGTCACCCCCGACCATAACTGTCAGTGCTCCATTTTCCGCACCTGCCTGGCCTCCGGAAACCGGAGCATCCAGGAAACGGAAATTGTTTTCTTTTGCTACCTGTGCCAGTTCACGGGCTATCTGGGCAGATGCAGTTGTGTTGTCTATGAAAACAGATCCGGCTTTCATTGAACCAAAAGCGCCATCGCGCCCGAGTGTCACTGAACGCAAATCATCATCATTACCAACGCACGCAAACACAAAGTCACAACCTTCAGCAGCCAGAGCAGGTGTATCAGCACGAGTGCCTTTGTGTTGGCCCACCCATTGTTCGGCTTTTGATTTTGTGCGATTATAAACTTTTACCTGATGACCGGCCTCAGCCAAATAACCAGCCATGGGATAGCCCATCACCCCCAAACCAATAAACGCTACACTTGCCATTTCAATTTCCTTTCTGCCACAATGAATAAAGTCGACTCATCAGAATTCAACCCGGACATACTAATATGCGTAAAGTGGCAAAATGGATACTCTCAATTAGCGGTGTTTTGATTATTGTTGCATTGTTACTGATTGCAGCAGTTTATGCCTTTATTTCAAGGACCGTTACACCCGACAATGGCGTCGCGCACATTGCTGGACTTCGCAATGATATTCGCATTGTGCGCGACAAAGAAGCGATTCCTCATATTATTGGCGGGTCGATTATAGATGTTGCTGCAGCGCAAGGCTATCTCCACGCCCAGGACAGGCTATGGCAAATGGAGACATATCGAATGGCCGGGCAGGGGCGTTTGTCAGAAATGTTTGGTGAAGCTACCATCAACTCAGACAAATTCTTGAGAACCCTGAATTTGGCTGGCCATTCACGTCAGTCTTACCAGCAGCTTAAACCACAAACCAAGGAATTATTACAAGCCTATACTAGTGGCATCAATGCTTTTCTCAATCGCGAGACACGTCTTTTTGAACCCGTTTTAGGTCCTGAATTCATGATATTGAGCCACCAGCCCGAACCCTGGCAGGCTTGGCAAAGCCTTTTGTCACTGAAGGTTATGGCACTCACCCTGGGCAGCAACATGTCAAGTGAAATAAAGCGTCTGGCATTGGCTTCGAAGGGCTTTAATTCAAATGAGATTAATGACCTGGTAGGAAACTATGGCAACGCCAATCCTCCATATTTGCCAGATTTGCGCAATATTTACGGATTTTCTGCCGCTGGCAAAGCATCAATTAAACGAAATCAAACTGCTGGTGAGTTCAAAACCGCAAAATCTGACCGTTTCGATCTGGCCTGGCCAATTGGGGTAACTGCTTCCAATAACTGGGTTGTTTCCGGTACTCGTACAAAAAGTGGGAAAGTTTTGCTGGCCAATGATCCTCATCTTGGACTGACAGCGCCTTCAATCTGGCATCTGGCTCATCTATCCTGGGAAAAAGACAGCAAGCGCATTAATTTGATCGGAGCAAGTATGCCATCCGTGCCGCTGGTTCTGCTTGGAAGGAATGACCGGATTGCCTGGGGATTTACCGCAAGTAACCTAGATTCTCAGGACATCTATCTCGAACGTCTAAATCCGGCAAACAACAATGAATATTTAACCGAAAATGGTTGGTTGCCGTTTGAGGAGAGGGAGGAAATTATCAAGGTTTCCGGCAAGCCAGATGTTGTTTATAAAATCCGTTCTACCCGTCATGGGCCAGTGTTGCCGGATGGATACAAGAATATCAATAAATATCTGCCGGTCAATCATGTGGCATCGCTGAAATGGCTCGCCATGACCAATGATGATACTTCCATCGATGCTTTGGGAGAAATTGCACATGCAAATAATATTGATGGGTTTATTGAAGCAACACGATCTTATCTTTCTCCAATGCAGTCCATCGTCATTGGCGACACGGAGGGTAATATCGGATTTATTGCTCCAGCAAGGGTGGCAATACGCAGTAAAGACAATGAGATAATGGGACGCGCTCCCGTGCCCGGCTGGTTGCCGCAATATGAATGGCAGGGTTATCTGAATTTTAATCAGTTGCCGCAATATCGCAATCCTGAAAATGGAGTTTTGTTTTCGGCCAATTCAAAATTTGTCGATGACAGTTATTCCCATTATCTGACATGGGACTGGGCCGAAAATTTTCGTCATAAACGCATTGAAAAAATGATTGCCAAAAGGGAGGTTTCCCATGATGTCGCCAGTATGATGAAAGGCCATTCAGATGATTATTCCCAGGCGCTGGTGGATTTCAGAGATGAAGTCACAGCTCAATTGCAAGCTGGGGTCTCGGTAGATCGAAATATTATCAATGCTATCAATAACTGGGATGGGCGCATGGCAAGGGATGCAAGTGTTCCGTTGATCATAATGGCATGGTTCAAAGAGATTTCTGAAGCGTTGCTGAGAGATGATCTGGGCGATGAGTACGAATTGTTCGACAAGGGATATATGTCTACAATTCTGGAGGTACTTAGATCCGGCGGTGCCCGCGACTGGTGTGATGATATTAATAGGCCGGGCCATCAAAGCTGTGGTAAAATCGTATTTGAAAGTCTGACAAATGCTCTGGCTAGCCTGCGTGAAAAATTTGGTGAAGACTGGAGGGACTGGAAATGGGGCAAGGCACATATCGCCTATGGCCAACATCGGCCATTTGCCAAGGTTTCGCCGCTCAACAGGTTGTTCAATGTAGAAATTGAAAGTGCAGGGGGCCCTTATACCCTGCTTAGAGGTCAAACCGATTTGGGTGAGAAAAATCCATTCTACAATCGTCACGCATCTTCATATCGGGCAATCTATGATTTTTCCGATCTAGACAAATCCCAATATATTCATACCGCCGGTCAAAGCGGAAACTTCCTGTCTGCATATTATCGAAATTTTGCCCAGCGATGGGCTGATGTAAAATATCTGCAGATATCATCCAGCGCCGAGGAATATGAGAAAGGCAAAATCGGCGTATGGACATTCAAGCGTAAATAGGGCCGCCCCTGTGTAGTGGTGATGGACCAGTGTCCAGCGATTCTTCCAATCGCCTCACCTGTGCAACCAGCGCAAGCGCCATGACAGCCGACAATCACCGCATCAGTCAATCCCGTTTGGGAATGTTGGTTCTATGGCCTCATCAACCATTGTTTAACATATCTCCATTATCCTCGCGCAACTATAAATTGTTTTTGGATGGATCATGCGAAAATTGGTTGCGGTTTTTATTGGGGTGCCCCTGGCGATTATCCTTGTCGTGATGGCCGCACAGTTTTTGAAAGGCTCCCAGTCTGAGGATGAAACACAGGAGACCAGGAAAGTCCTGGCGGAAATCGGACTACAAAAGCTGAATGATGCGAAGCCGGGTTCAGGCGATGGCGCCACGAACGCAGAGAAGATTATCGCCGGTGCCAAAGAACTCGACGAGTTGGTCCAAGAATCGACCTCGGACGAGATGGTTAAATATTTCAAGCAAATGCAGAACGTGCTGAACGGAAAACCAGGAAGCAAATTGCCGGACAGGACTGCCATAACAAAGTTTACCAAGCGCCTCGGCAAAATCGAGGAGGCGGTCAGGAATACGCGCGGCCCCCAAAGCGAGTTCATTGAAACAGCGTTTGGCCAGGTCAAGAAAACCAGGGAACTGGGCCTGAGAACATTCATCAAACCCAATAAACTTAACCGTACACTACATTTTGAATTGCTATTCGACGCGGCTCACTTTGATGATGCGATGGATTCGAATTCTTCTATAGGTGCAGCCAAACAACTTGCCACCGCAGAATGTGAATTGCTCAAACGGGAGTTTGCGGAAAAGTGTGAATACAGCTGGCATGCTTTCAATCGTTTTGATCTCCGTGGTGGCGAAAAAGTTATCTATTTTGCAATAAGGGTCCGCTTCTCCCAAAAGGGAGGAGTTGGAAACGCACCGCCCTTGAACGATGGAGAATATCTTGAGTTCAAGAAAAAAAGTTCGAACCTGATTAAGAAAAATATTCATCGCTATTGGGTAAATGATCCTAAACGAATGGCTGCATACCGGTACAAAAGCTATCGGCAAATTGCTAAACGTTGTGAAAGTCTGCGCAGAATATGGGGCAATTGCAGCATCACCCACATAGTCGCAGGCGCCGAGCGCCGATTGTTCCGGATGGAACATCTTTATTTCACCAGCAAAGTAGAGTTCGGAGTTTTGCACCATGCCGGCTAATTTGAATTTCCCGGGCAAGGCTCTGCGAGTGATGGTTCCGATATTCCTCTCGTGCCTTGGTTTCTCTTTGGCGACGGGTGGTGAATCGCGACCAGCAAACCTTGTCCCAGCGGAACTTATATTTGCCCCGAACGCTGTCGAGGTGCTTGCCGACAAAATTGCCTATGCCAGCAGCTTTGCTGAAAACCTTGAATTACCTATCAGCGGCGTTCCCAAGGCAAGTCATTCCAGTCAGATTTCCTTCAACTACCGGGAAACATTTGATTCAAGCACACCAAATGGCGTCGAAAAAGCATGGGATAGATTGTCACGGCATGTGGAAATGGAATGCCCGCATATCGTCAAAATCATTAAAGGCAGATGTCGGATGGAAAAACTCGATGTCAGGGCCAAATCCGAAAACAAAAAAGGTCAGCAACCTGCGGGGCTGATTGTTATCGAAGTCAAATATGAAGTAACAACATACCAATTTCAGGAGTAATGATATGCCAAATATTCAAATTAAGGCAAACCCGGCGAACCTTTTGGTGTTTGGCGTTATTGCCTTATGTGTGACCGACACTAGTGCCCTTTCTGCACAAACCGTCACCCCATTACAACCATCGGCACAGGTTCCCACCTTTGCGGGTTCCCAAGTCAAGCGGTTGGACCAGGAAAGAAAGCTGCGGATTACCAAGATCAGTGAAGCGATCGCTTCAAACAAACCTCTTGATGCAAAAAGTTGCAAATCGGTCATTAGATCTTGCAGAAAACACCTTGGCAGGGGGACGAACATGCCGGGTACGATCAATTTTTCGGTTTCCTATACAATGCCCTATGGCGGGGAAACCGGATTGGCACAGGATGAGGCGCGGACAAAAATATTCGAAATGGCGGCCACGGAATGCGAGCGTATCGGCGTACACTTCAAGGGCGAGTGCACCGTTACAACGATCGAAGTACGCGGAAATAATTCACGCGGAACAACCTCATTCGCGGCAACCGCAAGATACAAGGTTGAAAAACCGCCAGAATAACAATCCGTACTGGTGGTTATTCTGTGTTTGCCTCGTTAGACATGGTTTCCGCTTGACCTGAATCACACGGTTGCCTGAAGGTTATGGTTCGCCAGAGTTGTGCCGCGGGGCAGGGGATTTGTGTTAATATGCCCCCTGGGAGCAAGCGCCCAATTGATGGACTTCCGCAAACTTCTCAGCGACCAGTCTCGGTCCAAAATCATGATAGCGTGACCGGATGATATCAGAATATTTGCGATTGTCGGCTTGCCTCGCTTACCAGACGCAAGTCCTGCGG
>JAAEMP010000225.1 GCA_024225445.1 Hyphomicrobiales bacterium
AATCGCCGAAACCATCCGTGCCAAACTGGCAAGAGCCAGCCCGAGATTGTTGACCTTTATTGATTATCCAGGTGAAGTCGAGGTAACGAACAATGCATGCGAACGGGCACTGCGACCGGCAGTCATCCAGCGCAAGGTCACCAACGGTTTCCGTTCAATGTGGCAGCTGAAGGCGATTGCGCGGTCAGAACCGTGGTTGACACCGGCAAACTCTCCGGCAAATCCCTGTTTCAGACGCTTTTGACTACAATATCTTGAAATCAGTGTGTAACATGCCCCAATTCTTGGGGCTGAGTAATTGCAATCATAGCGCCCCGCAAAATTATTCGACAAATAACTGTAACGCACTACAATTAATTGATTGTGGACAAAATGATTCTACTATTGCTGTCAAACTTAGCCATGTCGGAGGGCTAAACATTTATGAACTCAAATTCGATTTTGGCAGAGGTAACCAGAGGCGATATTGTTGAGAGCATTCATCGTGGTTCATTCGCGGCAGTTGATGTCAATGGACATCTGCTGGATTACAGAGGAAATATTGCGAGGCCAGTATATCCACGTTCCGCAATAAAAGCCCTACAGGCGCTGCCGTTGATTGAGAGCGGTGCCGCTGATGCCTATGGTTTCACACAAAGGGAAATTGCGATATCCTGCGCCTCACACAATGGTGAAGCTGCTCACGTCAATGCTGTACGCTCCATGTTGAAGAAGGCCGACATCAGCGAAGAACATCTGGAATGTGGCTTCCATTGGCCCACATATGCCTCTGCAGCAAGAGCTTTGGCAGTCGAAAATCAGACACCGACAAATATTCATAACAATTGTTCCGGCAAACACGCTGCAATGCTGGCTACTGCCAACCACTTTGGCGAAGCACTTGAAAACTATGTTGATATATCTCATCCGGTACAACAGCGCATTCAATCAGTAATTTCACAGTTTTGCCAATATGAAGTAAGTGCGGCACCCTGTGGAATAGATGGTTGTTCGGTTCCAACATGGGCAATTCCACTCGAGAAACTCGCCAATGGATTCGCCAGGTTGTCAAAGAAAACCTGCAGGAACTGGCACTGGCGAGAGGCCTCCCTGGCGATTTTTGACGCTGTCAGGAATGCTCCCCATATGGTAGCTGGAACTGACCGGTTCTGCACAAGAATAATGCGTGCTGTGCCGCGGCTATTTGCAAAAACCGGGGCAGAGGGAGTTTTCTGTGGAGCCGTTCCGCACGCTGGCATCGGCATTGCAGTAAAATGCGATGACGGTGCTACCAGGGCAGCTGAGGTAATTTTTGCCAGGGTTGTTGCAGACTTGTCAGTCTGGACAAATGAAGAGCAATCGAAGCTCACTTCATTTTCTCAGGCAACCTTGAAAAATCGTAATGAAATTTCTGTTGGTGAAATCCGTACATGTTTTTGACTGTCATAAATGATTATTGATATTATTTTGTTTAGGTTGAAATTTTTGTCTACAAACTGTCGAATACCTTTTAGATATGTCAGACGCCAATAGTTAGCTTACCTGTTTTCAGTGAGCGGATATCAAACAATAGCAATTTTTAAGAAAGTCTCACTATGAGTGCAATCTCCATTGAATATCACGATAAAATGGCCATTGTCCATGTTGACAATCCCCCGGTAAATGCACTGTCACAAGAGGTTCGCCAAGGCCTGATGGAGGCCGTCGAAACACTGGATGATAACTCCGAAATATCTGCGGTTATACTGTTTTGTAAAGGTCGCACTTTTATCGCCGGTGCTGACATTCGCGAATTTGGAAAACCGATAGTTGCTCCCCATCTTCCTGATGTTATTGACCGTATCGAAGCAAGTACCAAGCCCTGGGTGGCCGCGATACATGGCACCGCACTTGGTGGAGGTCTGGAGGTAGCTTTGGGTTGTCATTACCGTGTGGCCATCACATCTGCAAAACTGGGCTTTCCGGAAGTCAATCTGGGATTGATACCCGGAGCCGGTGGAACAGTTCGCCTTCCACGCCTGATAGACGCGCAAGACGCCGTCAGGATAGTTTCTGAAGGCAAACCGGTCAGTGCTTCGAGTGCCAGCCAATTGGGTTTGTTGGACCACGTTTTTGAACCTGAAATAGCAGCAGATGAACTGCTTGAAAAGGCGATGGAATTTACGGTCGGCATAGCTGATGAAGCTATTCCTGCCGGGCTGTCTTCGCGCCCATCGCTCAGTCAGTTATCTGCTGAAGCCTGGGATACAATCATCAATGGCATCACAAAAAAATCACGCGGCCAGATTTCACCAGTTGAAGCCGCATTGGCAGTACAGCAATCCTGTCAGATGGATGCAGATGAAGCATTCAAGTCGGAACGTCAGCGTTTTATCAAGTTACGTGACGGTGAGCAGTCCAAGGCGCTTCGTTATGTATTCTTTGCCCAGCGCCAGACTACAAAAATAAAACGCATTGAAAATGTGAGTCCCCTTCCCTTGAATATCTGTGGTGTACTGGGTGGAGGCACAATGGGAGCCGGAATATGTGCGGCAATGCTGTTATCAGGCAAAAAAGCAGTAATGGTGGAGCGCGACAAGGATACCCTTGATGCCGGTTTAAACCGCGTGAATTCAATTCTACAGGCAAGTTTGAAGCGCAAGATAATCGGTGAAGACAAATTCAACCACATGCAGGCAAACCTGACGGGAAGCATCAAGCATGATGCATTTTGCGACTGTGATATTGTGGTCGAAGCAGTATTTGAAGATATGGGTGTAAAACAGCAAGTTTTTACCAGCCTTGACGCCGAGACAAAACCGGAGGCGGTGCTGGCCACCAACACTTCTTATCTCAATATCAATGAAATTGCAGCCAGCGTTAAAGACCCCTCACGGGTTTTGGGCCTGCATTTCTTCTCACCTGCCCATATCATGAAACTGGTTGAGGTCATCTCTACTGATGTGGTATCGGATCAAACTTTGTCTACCGGTTTCGCTTTTGTCAAAAGTCTGGGAAAAACCCCCATATTGAGTGGGGTCTGTGAGGGCTTCATTGCCAACCGGATTTTAACTGCTTACCGCAAAGAGTGTGATTATATGCTCGAAGATGGCAGCAGTCCGCAACAGATTGATGCTGCCATGAGGGATTTCGGGCTGCCGATGGGATTATTTGAAATGGCTGATCTTGCTGGCCTGGACATTGGCTGGGCGACCAGGAAACGCCTGGCTGCGACCAGAGATCCAGATGAACGATATGTTCGTATTGCCGACCGCCTTTGTGAGTTGGGACGATTTGGACAAAAAACCGGTAAAGGCTGGTATATTTATGAGGTTGGTTCGCGAACGGGTATTAGTGATCCGCTGGTAGACCGGATTATCAAAGAAGAGGCTGCGCTCAGCGGTGTAACGCGACGCGAATTTACCACCGATGAAATTATGGATCGGATAATCGGCGCGATGACGAAAGAAGCAACATCCCTGCTAGATGAAGGTATCGCCGAACGCGCAAGTGATATCGACATGGCAATGATATTGGGATTTGGCTTCCCGCGCTGGCGAGGTGGCCCGATGTTTATTTCCGGGACACCGAACTAGAGTACCAAGTTTAGATTGTACCATTTGATGGCTGGAATCGGAGCCGGATATGGATTCCCAACATTAATCAGGGTATTTTTCCATCTTTACTCAAAGGCGGTCTTTTGGTTGTTTTCCGGCAAAAAAATCGTCAAGATTACCCAACACGCGAAATCCCGTAGTCGAGTGCCAGGCTTGCTTCAATAGGTAAATCACTTTGCGGTAGAAAATCCCCAAGTCGAGCAAAAGGCTGGTCAGGCAATGCAGAAAATACCAACAATATCAAGGCAACGCCATCAATCCAACAACTGGCGTGGCAGCCACATTGCTATTTCAGGAAATACCATTACCAGAACAAGGCCGATCATCTGCAGAATGACGAATGGGATGATGCCCATATAGATTTGCTGAATCTTTATCGATGGCGGCGCAACGGCTTTCATGTAGAAAAGCGCAAAGCCGAATGGTGGCGTCAGGAATGAAGTTTGCAGATTGACCGCCAGCAGAATGGCGAACCAGTAGACAACATCCACCTTGGCAATATGGTCTCCAAAATCCAGGGAAGCAATGATCGGCGAAAAAACCGGCAGGACAATCAGTGTGATTTCGATCCAGTCAAAAAAGAAACCGAGAAAAAATACTATCCCCATCAGCAGGATCAAAAGGCCCCAGGGGCCAAACCCTGTGGATTCCACCAACTGGATGACAATGTCGTCACCGCCAAGTGTACGAAAAACATAGGAAAACAGCGTTGCACCAACAAAGATTCCGAACAACATGCCATTGGTAAGCGCAGCCCGGTGGACCACATCCGCAAGTACTGAACCGAAATATCTGAAATGTTCAATTGGAGAATGTTTTGTCTCTTCAAACTCATCAAGCACCAAATGCGTTTCACCGGCGAAATGCATTTTTTCGACACCAAGCGCAGGCAGGCCGACAAGGTTGAAAAATGCCAGGAGCAGCGCTCCCATGGCGCCAACGCCGGCGGCCTCGGTCGGCGTTGCCACACCGGCAAGAATGGAGCCAAGAACTGCGGTAATCAGCAGGATAGGCGGCACGAATGATCGCAGTACCATGATGAGCACACCGCTGGTCGTCTGTGGACCCAGATCGGCTGGCGGCTTGGGTGCCAATTGTGGTGAAATGGAGCAGCGCGTAACGATATAAAACACATACAGCGTCGACAGCAGCAGGCCTGGAAAGACTGCGGCGACGAATAAATTGCCGACCGAGCGGCCGAGAAGATCGGCCATGATCACCAGCATGATGGATGGTGGAATGAGAATACCCAGCGTACCCGAAGCCGCGATAGTTCCGGTAGCTAGCGGGATTGCATAATTGCGCTGCATCATCACCGGCAGTGCCAGCAAAGTCATCATAACCACTGATGCGCCGATGATGCCGGTTGAAGCTGCAAGGATGGTGCCCATCAATGTGACGGCGAGTGCCAAGCCTCCAGGGACCCTGCGCAACAGCACCTGAAGGCAATTCAGGAGATCTTCAGCAACGCCGGATTTCTCCAGCATAGTTCCCATGAAGATAAACATCGGGATTGCGGTCAGGATCAGGTTTTCGGCAATGGCCCCAAAAATGCGTGATGGCAGGGCACCGAATTGCGGCCAGTCGAACAGGAAAGGGTCGATGGCCATTGCGATAAAGGCGAACGTTAGACCGATACCGCCGAGCACAAAGGCAACGGGATAACCGGAGAATAAAAAAATCGCCAGAGCGGCGAACATCAGCAAGGGTAGCGCTTCTTCGATTCCCATTTATTCTATGTCCCCGCCAATGGTACCGGCAATTTTTTCCTGCGGCAGTTGGCCGCTTAGTCCGGCCAGGGATTTGATAAGCTGCGAAATACCGGCCAGACCGATCAGAACAAACATGATCGGCATCGAGCTTTTCAAAATCCAGATGTGAGAAAGCCCGATAACCGACTTCGAAACTTCGCCCTCATAAAATGACGCCAGTACATAACGCCAGGTATAAATTGTGGCGATGGTGACGTATCCCAACAGAAACACAACACAGCCAACAGCTTCGATCAGATATTTAATCCGCTTCGGCATTCGGTCACGTATAAGATCAATACGAACATGGTTTTGCTTGGTATAAGTGTAACCCATTAACAGGGCAAACAGGTAGGTATGCAGCCAGTATTCAGATTCCTGCACCTTGGTTGAATTCAGGCCAAAAGGTTTGGGAACACCAAAATATCTGCTGGAGACATCATAGCACACGACAATCACCAACATTAATATCAGCCATGACCCAAACTTCGCGACAACGGTCAATAAGCGGTCGATGTAATCGCTGAGAGCAAGAAATGCGTGCATAATAGGATTCCCGTCGCCTCAATTCCTGGCCAACGCTGGCGGTGGGGCCGGTGACAACTGGATAGCCGTCACCGGTCGTTTTATCGGATCAGGCTATTTCAGATAACCGAGTTCGGCCCACACGGAATACTCCTTCCGGAATGCCTGAAGGTTATCCCATGTCTCTTTGAATGATTCATCATTACCGGCAATTTCAGCCGCCACTTCGTCCCAGGCAGCTTTCAGCTTGCCGAGGTCTTCATCAGACCAGCGATGAATTGTAACGCCTTTCGACTTCAATTCGGTAAGCGCCTTGCCCTGGATCGCTTCACCTTCGGCGAGACCAATGGTGAAATTGGCCTTACAGGCAACCGTCAGGATCGCTTGCTGAGCTTTCGACATCGCATCCCATTTCGCCTTGTTGATCATCAACTCAAACAAAGTCGACTGCTGATGCCAACCGGGGAAATAGTAGTGCTTGGCAATCTGGTAGAAACCGAGTTTGAGATCGATTGCGGGCATGGAAAACTCGGTCGCATCAATCGTACCGCGCTCAAGTGCGGGATAAATATCGGCAGCCGCGAGTAGCTGAGTGTCAACGCCGAGTTTTTGCATGACTTTTGCGCCGAGCCCGAAGAAACGCATCTTCTTGCCTTTGAGATCATCAACCGAATTCAGCTTTTCGCGGAACCAGCCGGAAGACTCAGGCGCAATCACGCCGCAAATCATCGAGTGGATATTGTGCTTGGCGTAGATCTTCTGCATCATCGCCTCGCCGCCGCCATTGTATATCCATGCGGCATATTCACCGGAGCTTGGTCCGAACGGCACGGCGGCAAACAGCGCCAGTGCGGGTTCTTTACCTTGCCAATATCCCGGCGTCGACCAAGCGGCATCGACCGCGCCGGATTTGACGGCATCGAATAGCTCAAGCGCCGGCACCAACGCGCCGGGTTCGAAATACTTCAACTGGATGTCGCCGTCGGACATCGCTGCTACATTGGCTTCCAGCGTTTTGCCGAGACTGCCAAGCTGGATAAGTTTCGACGGGAAGGTCGCACCCATCTTCAATCGCACCTTATCCGCATATGCGTTCGTCACGCTGGTGCTTGCCATCGCTGCGGCAATCAATCCGTAAATCAGAAGCTTCTTCATTTCTATTCCTCCCAGAACTAATCAGTTTTTATCGGGCGACCTTACAGTCAAGTTTGTGATCAGTCCAACGAAAAAATGATATGATCGGTTTCAGCCCGAGCTACATCATGGCTTTGCATCAGTACATGGCTCTTGGGTTGGATAAACCAATTCCATAGCCCTGGATTGCGTCATCGACCTGACTGGCGCATCGTGCAAATATCTGACTCCAGATAAAAACAGTTGCCCGGACGTTCACATCAAAAGCGACATGCCTTAACACGATCATGCAAATTATAGCGTACCATCACAGCAATGGTCTGGGCTGTTCAACGCTCATCATTGCCGTGCTTGACACGGCAATTCAATAGAGCATTTGCGATAACATGCTGTCCAAGCCATACGGAAAGGCCCAATTGGATACCCAGATGAAGTCCAAGTATGACGAAAGAAGAGAAAAATTGGACAACACGGACCGGTTTACGCCATCAAGTAATCAGCATTGAACAGCCCTGCAGCAATGGTCGACTGATTGATAACTCGTAATCCCAGTATATCTTACCAATTGTGACTCGATTGAAAGTATTTTTGATCGCTTAATCAAACATGAAATTAGGTAGCCAGACTACTATTTCCGGAAATATCCAAATGATAGCAAGAGATATTATTTGAATTACTATGAAAGGCATGACACCTGCATATATGTCACTGGTTTTCATACCTGCAGGAGCTACTCCCCGCAAATAAAACAGTGCAAAGCCAAAAGGTGGCGTCAAGAAACTGGTCTGCAAATTGATCCCAATCATTACTCCGAGCCAAAGTGGATCATAACCCAGAGCTATCAGAATAGGTCCAACAATTGGTACGATGACGAAAATTATCTCGATGAAGTCAAGGAAAAATCCGAGAAAAAACATTACTGCCATAACAAAAATCATCGCAGCAATTGGCCCGCCGGGTAGATTTGCCAAAAACTCCTCTACCACGGTGTCTCCACCAAAACCCCTGAACACCAAAGAAAACATTGAAGCGCCAATTAGGATCACAAATACCATGCAACTAATTTTTACCGTTTCCTGACCAACTTTTTCAATAATTTTAAATCGCAATTCACCGGCCTGAAAGGCTAGTAAACTTGCACCAATTGCACCAACTGCTGCAGATTCTGTTGGTGTGGCAATTCCCGTAAGAATCGAGCCAAGAACCAGGAAAATCAGCAACAGCGGCGGGAAAACCACTTTCAGCGCCTCGATTACCCCGGGGTCCTCGACATCATCACCCAAGATTAGAGCGGGGCACGACTTTGGCCGAGTGAATGCCAATAAAATTTGCCAGCCGATGTAAAGACCCACAAGCAGTAATCCAGGCAACAGTGCACCGGCAAACAAATCAATCGCAGTAACCGGTTCCGGAACCAGTTCCCCCTTCAATTCTGAAGCCTGTTCATTGGCTCCCTGCAAAATATCAGCCAGCAGGACAAGTACAATCGATGGGGGAATGATTTGACCCAATGTACCTGTCGCACAAATCAGACCTGAGGCTAAACGTGGATCATAATTCGATCGTAACATTACCGGCAGGCTAATTAGCCCCATTGTTACAACAGTGGCTCCAGCGATCCCTGTAGAAGCCGCCAAAAGCGTTCCAACAATAATAACCGAAATCCCTAACCCACCCCGTGCGCGCCCAAACAACCGTCCCATCGTCTCAAGCAACCGTCCCGCCAGGTTGGAATGTTCCAGCATAACTCCCATGAAAATGAAAAGTGGGACGGCAACCAGTGGTTCATTGCGCATCACCCCAAATATCCGCAATGGATAAACTCCAAGTATTGCGGTGTGAAATAACCCGAAATATTCACCGATAAACGCGAAGAGAAGTGAAGTTCCACCCAAAGTCAATGCAACTGGATATCCCAGCAACAGCAGCAGCAGAGTTGATCCAAACATAATAAATGCAAGCGTCTCGGGTGTAAGTTCAAACCCCATCAACTACCGACCCTGTTTCTCTATCTTCCGGCGTGGGTGGTGTTTTCATTCCGAGCAACAAAAGGATGTTTCGCAAAACTTGAGCCAGCACTTGTATTCCCAACAAAATACAGAACACCAAGATAAGAAGCTTCAACAAATAAAGCGCCGGAAGTCCTCCCGCTTCTGCCGACTTTTCGCTAACTTCCCATGAACGTATAAATATTGGCAGGCCGCGTAAGTATAAAATTATGAGCAAAGGCAGCGCGAGAAAAATACCACCAAGAATATCAACAATTGCTTTGTAGCGAGGACTTGCCGCTCGATAAATCAGGTCAATCCTGACATGTCCATTATGTAAAAAGGTATAACCTGCTCCGGCCATAAAAGCAGTCGCGTGGCTCCAAACGTAAAGCTCCTGCATCCAGACCCAACCAACGCCAAAAACATAACGCAACAGTACAACAAAAAAGACGTTTAACACCATGATTACTGTCAACCATGCTGTTAGACGGCCAACCTTTTCGTTAACCCAATCAATGCCTTGTATTAATAACCTAATAATTTGCATGATAACCTGGTAGTGAGCGGACACCAGAGACATTCTGTTGAAATGTCCCTGGTGACAGGATTTAGGTAATTAATCCTGCGCGTCAGCAATCAAATCTGCTTGAAATTTGCTGCTGTACGAGCGTTAAGGAATGTGGCTTCAGAATAATTGGACCATTCGGTCATACCCTGGCGGAAACCAATGATATGATTATACAATTCTTTTCCGTCCGCAGTCTTTCCAGCAAGGTTCGGAATTACTTCAGCCGCTCTCTCGCCGATTGCGGAAACCAATTCATCGCTATATTTTCTTAGTTTCACATCATGTTCAGTGGTGAGTTTCTTCAATGCGGTATTATTGATTGCCTGGAACTTGGAAAGAATGAAAAGATTGGTCGCAGCCGCTCCACGTTCGACTATTGCCTTCAAATCTTCATCTAGAGCATCCCAGGCTTTAGCATCAATAAATCCATCAAGAATGGTCGCTGGTTCATGCCAACCGGGATAGTAATAATTCTTCACCACCTTGAATAGTCCTTTGCCCATATCTGCTGCCGGACCAATCCATTCGGTTCCATCAATTGCACCAGAGGACAACGCCGGCAACACTTCTGATCCTGGTAGCAATATCACATTGGTACCAAATGTACTTAATACTTCGCCACCAAGTCCGGGCATGCGAAATTTCAAACCGTTGAGATCAGCAACGGTATTGATTTCTTTGGCATACCAACCACCCATCTGGTTGCCGGTATTGCCTAATGGCAGAAATTTAAGTCCAAGTGGTCTGTAGGCTGTTTTGTCAGCCATATCAATTCCCCCGCCGTAATAGAGCCAGGCATTCTGCTCCTGAGCGGTAAGGCCGAACGGCATGGCTGCAACAAATGATATCGAATCCGATTTACCAGCCCAATAATAAGGTGCCCCATATCCCATTTGCGCTGTTCCGCTTTGAACTGCATCCATTGCTTCAAACGGCTTAACCAGTTCGCCAGCATGGTAAACTTTGAATGATAATTTGCCCCCTGATGCAGTATCAACGAATTTTGCGAATTCATTTAGTGCTTGGCCGAGCAATCCAGCTTTTCCGAATGCTGAAACAGCGGTCCATTGGGTTTTACCCTGTGAAAGTGCCGGAGTAGCCAGTGCGGTGGCGGTGCCTACACTTGCTAAAGCTGTACCTTTTAGAAATTTACGGCGTTCCATATAAAGTTCTCCCTAAAACGCTTGTTATCGCAGGACTGCGACAACTCATAGGAACAAATTATAGAGCTGATTTTGCCGTGATACAATAGTATTAAATTCGTGGAAATCATAATGGCACTTCTGTCGCATCACACTTTAAGTATCGGGTAAATCAAGATTTGCGAATTTCGTAATCGTACAGGTGCTTAATTTGTACAAAATTCTGTGTTATCGTGAAGACTCAGGTGAAACTGTTGTCGCGGAATTGGCAATGTTTCCTAAATGCTTGCTGGCGAAGTTTTGATCCCGGATCAATCTTCCGGTATGACAGGTAGGACAAAGGGCAGCTATGATGGATGATTTCGAATTTGAACATTCAGAACATGAAGCAGCGTGGCAATCTTCAAATAATCGCGGTGGCAAACCGATACGGCATAAGTTGTCCGCGGATGGTGAAGTAGTCCCGGTTTCTATTGAAAATATCGAAGAAACTACCAAAAGCATGCCTCTCAAAAATGCCATGTTTTTACGCAGACTGGCTCAGCTTGACTTCGGAAAATTGTGGTTGATTCAGCCTGACAAGCGATGTTTTGAAATAGCCGGAAAAAACCCCGGTCCAAATGCCACCCTGGTTCTGAACAACTGGCGATTGCCAGTCAAGATTTTGGCAGGCGGGTCGATTGGTGCGGGTGAAAGCTATATGAGCGGTGACTGGGACAGCCCA
>JAAEMP010000226.1 GCA_024225445.1 Hyphomicrobiales bacterium
CGATGTTTTGAAATAGCCGGAAAAAACCCCGGTCCAAATGCCACCCTGGTTCTGAACAACTGGCGATTGCCAGTCAAGATTTTGGCAGGCGGGTCGATTGGTGCGGGTGAAAGCTATATGAGCGGTGACTGGGACAGCCCAGATATTACGGCATTATTTCAACTTATTACCTTAAATGGCAATTTGGGCAATGATCTGTCGTCCCCAAACTGGTTCATGGGAATGCTGGCGCGCATCACGCATTGGTACAATGAAAACAGCCTTCATGGATCTCGAAAAAATATCGCCCGTCACTATGATCTGGGCAATGAGTTTTATTCCAAATGGCTGGATGACAGCATGACCTATTCGTCGGGTATTTTTGACAACCATGCGCTAAGTCTTTCAGCTTCACAAAAAAACAAATATCGCACACTTGCCAAAACCATGGGCATTAAACCGGATGACCGCGTATTGGAAATCGGCTGCGGTTGGGGTGGATTTGCACAATTTGCCGCAAAGGAAATCGGTTGCAATGTTACTGGACTGACCATTTCTCAAGAGCAATTTGATTTCGCCCGCGAACGAGTGCACAAAGCAGGACTTTCAGAAAAAGTTGACATCAAACTGCAGGACTATCGCCATGAACGCGGAAAATATGATCGAATCGCTTCAATCGAGATGTTTGAAGCGGTCGGAGAAAAATACTGGGATATGTACTTTGCCACATTGCGTGAGTGCCTGCGAGCGAAAGGCACTGCCGGTCTGCAGATCATAACTATCGATGACAAGTTATTCCCGAAATATTCACGGCGTCCTGATTTTATTCAACGCTATATTTTCCCCGGCGGAATGCTCCCCTCTCCTCAAATACTGGAAAAACTTCGTACACGTTCCGGAATGACATTGCTGGGAGAAAAGGTCTTTGCCCAGGACTATGCAAAAACCCTTGCGGAATGGCGCCGGCGTTTCTCAACGAAATGGCATGAAATCCGACCTCTGGGATTTGATGAGCGGTTCAAACGCATGTGGGAATTTTACCTTCATTATTGTGAAGCCGGGTTCAAGTCAGAACAAATTGATGTTCGCCAGATAATCTATCGAAAATAAAATTCGCTTGCCCAATATACTGAAATTTGGACACTGTTTTTTAGTTGAGCAAATTCCATGGCCAGAATACACCATACTTTAGATCAGGCACTTGAAAAGTTACGCCAGCTAGCGAAGGCTGAAAATCTGGCCGGCATGTCACGTTTTGGTATTGAAACTGACAATGCTCTGGGTGTTTCAATGCCCAATATTCGCAATGTTGGCAAAGAAATTACCAAGAATCATGAACTGGCCCAAAACCTCTGGGATAGCGGCATTCACGAGGCCAGGATTCTCGCTTCCATCGTTGATGATCACAAGTGGGTTACACGTCAACAGATGGATGAATGGGCGCTGGATTTCTATTCCTGGGATTTGTGTGATCAGGTCTGCGGCAATCTTTTTGACAAAAGCATTCATGCCGATGAAAAAATACGGGCATGGGCGGACCTTAGAGAGGAATTTGTCAAGCGGGCGGCATTTGCTTTGATAGCGTGGCGGGCGGTCCATGACAAACAAGAGAAAGATGAGGTATTCCTCGCATATTTTCCCCTGATTGAGAAAGCATCCGATGATCCAAGAAATTTTGTCAAAAAAGCCGTCAACTGGGCGTTGCGCCAGATTGGCAAGCGATCACAAGAATTGCATGCTCCAGCTCTGGCAGTCGCCAAAAAACTAGCCAGTTCCGATAATTCAACCAGACGCTGGATCGGCAAGGATGCGGCAAAAGAACTGGATAGTGCGAAACTGCGTAAAAGATTAAACTTGTAATGTCGAATTTGTGTTCAGCTATTCGATTTCCCGCCTCGCCGCAAGACAATATGGAACGGCCAAAATCTGAACATCTGTCGGTAAAATACATTTGATTTCAGCGGAAACATTAACAGAATTTCTGAAATTTGCCGATTGTCGTTTAAACACCCACATTGAATTGATAACCGGTGCGCTTGACGCTCTACCTTATTGGTGTCCTAATCTGGTCATGTCGAAATTCCTGATAACCGATAAAGACCATGGAGGAACAAACGATGATCAGTCGGAGAAAATTTGCCGCTGGAAGCGCACTTGCTATAGCTACGGCTACACTTGCATCCCCAATCGTGCCTGTTGCCTATGCTGAAGAAATTGATGAGAACGGACTTCATGTTCAAGACTGGTTTCTTGAGTCTTTTTTGGAAATTGGCGAAGATCAAAAAGAATTGACAGGACAGAATAAACATCTGGCAATATTGTTTGAGCAGCGCGGTTGTCCCTATTGCCGCGAATTGCATCGGGTAAATCTGGCAAATCCCAAAATCGTTGAATACATCAAACAGCATTTTGGGATCCTGC
This sequence comes from Hyphomicrobiales bacterium, assembly GCA_024225445.1. Taxonomy (GTDB): domain Bacteria; phylum Pseudomonadota; class Alphaproteobacteria; order Rhizobiales; family Rhizobiaceae; genus JAAEMP01. The sequence goes on from JAAEMP010000226.1 coordinate 2,401, forward strand.
AGATCAATATGTGGGGTTCTAAACAGGTGACCGACATTGACGGTAGCGAAATTGAGGAAAAGGAGTTCGCTCGCAAATGGCGGGTCAATTTTACTCCAACAATTATTTTTCTCCGCCAGGGAGACATTAACGGCATTCCAATGTCTTTGGCACAGGCTACCAGAATGCCGGGATACCTGAAGCCGTTCCACTTTCTTTCAATGTTTGAATTCGTCGCCGGAAAACATTATGAAGAAAAGATGTTCCCGAATTTCCTACAGGACAAGCTAAATAAACTCAAAGCTGAGGGAAAGAAACCCGATCTACTGTAATTTGATCGACAAAATACCGAGACAAACATATCAAAATTTCATTTTGATTTGGCCAGTTTATCCAACGGAACATAGGAGAGTGGAAGGATAGTTGTGTCCTTGATACGCTCCATTGCGAATGTTGAAGACACATCTTCTATCTCAATATTTGCAACCAGCTTTTTATAAAAGACGTCATAAGCATCAATGTCAGGTACAACGACTTTCAACAGATAATCCACCTGACCGCTCATACGGAAAAATTCAACAACCTCATCATATGCTGTAATGATTTCTGCAAAACGGGTTAGCCACTCTGTATTATGCTGATCGGTTTTTATGGAAACAAAAACCGTTACTCCGACATTTACTTTTTTGTTGTCAAGGACTGCCACTCGGCGCTGAATGACTTTATCCTCCTCCATTTTCTGGATACGTCGCCAACAGGGTGTTGTGGAGAGCCCAACTTTTTTAGCAATATCAGCTACAGGAAGCGTTGAATCGCTTTGCAGCAATTGTAAAATATTCTTGTCAATACGATCCAATGAAAATCTACTCGCAGGTTGATCGGATTAATTCACGGTCGAATAATAGAATCACTTTGCGCGAATAAGGTCAATCTATTTAACAATTAGAATTTCTATCCTGAATTTATCCGCTCTCGGGTGGAGCCACTTCTGAATTCATTTTGCAGTCGATCAGCCAAATATCATATACCGGGTGTTCTACAGCATTTAGACCAGGACTGTCGGCAAACATCCAGCCGGTAAAAATACGACGGATATTGCGGTCAAGAGTAATTTCATCAACTTCCAGAAAACTGGTTGTTTTGGGTTTTTCGGTTATTGGTCTGGAATAACAGATCCTTGGAGTCACCTGCAGGGCGCCAAATTGAACAGTTTCATCAACATAAACATCAAATGAAATAATGCGTCCGGTAATTTTATCTATGCCTGAAAATACCGCAACCGTATTTGAAATTTTCTCAGCCTGAGCATTGATAGAAATGGTGACAGCAAGCAAAAACACGCAAATGCCCAAGCCTGCTCTTTTCAGTTCTGAGGGAAACTGGATTGTCGTTCGCATAATAATTCTCAACAGGTAATTTACAGCAATCCAAGTTACTAAACCCGGCACCATTCATTCAGCACGCTGTAGCATGTGATTGGTACGATTCAAAGGCAGGATTAATGCCTCTTTACCGATTCAAGTTCGAATTTACCTATTATGATCCGGGTTTTATCAGCAATTGGTTGTAACAGTTGCGATCCCCCTCTCCTGCACAAAACGAATTCGGTAATTTCCTGAGAGGGAATGCTGTCTTATACCTGCGTCGATTAGGTTAATCAGGGTTTCCAGGCGTCATAATCGCCGGTTACCCTGGGGCGTGTTTGAGAATTGGCAAAAGAACCTTTTGGTAAATACGCACCAGGCGTTCCAGTCTGGTTTGTCTTGTGCGGTTTTTGCCAATCGCGGTTTTTGTAATTTTCATCATCAGGCACAACATTGCTTCTGTAGTGCATCCAGCCATGCCAACCGGGAGGAATGGAGCTGGCATCAACAACGCCGTTGTATTGTACCCAGCGTTTTCCTCCATCACCTTCATAATAAATGTTTCCCGTGGAATCTTCACCAATACGAGAGCCTTTGCGCCAGGTATAAAATCGGGTGCCCGGTGTCGAGCCATTCCACCAGGTAAACAATTGCACGAAGAAATTTTTCATAGAGATATCCAGTTTTGAATATAGCCGGTATTATTTGCCGCCAGCACGAATTACTGAACCAACTTATGGCTTGATGCCTGGTGAATGTCCAGAGGCAATTATGGGGTGATTTACACTAGTTTGACATTATTGCAGGTGACCTGCCATATTTTGTGGGATACGTATTGTTCTTGTATTTAGTATATCAATCCGTAACGTTGATGACGACTAGCCGGCGCCAGATATTCGCGATTAATTAGATGCATTCTGATTTGCATCAGGCGCCAGATTGTTTTGAAATAAGCCAGCAAAAACTACCATCAGAAGGATTGAACAAGAAAATGATAAGCCAAAGCATTATTGAATATGCTCAACCGCTCCAGCAAACCAATACTGATACTCCGATACCTGCGGGTACCCAAATACTGGTCAAGATCTCACATTGTGGGGTGTGCCACAGCGATGTTCATTTGCATGATGGTTTTTTTGATTTTGGTGGCGGGAAAAAACTTGATATTCGCGAAGGCCGGGACCTTCCATTCACCCTCGGTCACGAAATCTGCGGAGAAGTTGTTGGCGTTGGAAATCAGGCAACCGGGATCAAGATCGGGGAAAAAGTTGTCGCCTATCCCTGGATTGGTTGTGGTCAATGTTCGACATGTGAACAAGGTGATGAGAATTTGTGCAACAACAATTCCGGAATGGTATTGGGAGTTAATGCACAAGGTGGTTTTGCCGATTATGTAATGGTACCACATTCCAAATATCTGTTGAACTATGATGGGATTCCCGCAAGCCTTGCTGCCACTTACATGTGTTCGGGTCTGACCGCTTATAGTGCGCTGAAGAAAGTTAAACAGCCCGCAAAGGGAGACAAGATCCTGGTCGTTGGGCTTGGAGGTGTCGGCATGATGGGAATGCAGTTTGCCAAGGCACTGTTCGGCCAATACCCACTGGGAGCCGATGTAGATGATGAAAAACTGCAAGCTGCAAAAAGAGGCGGCTCCAGCGGCGTTTACAATCCTGAAAATGGTGATGCTTTGCGAAAATTGAAGGCAGATACCGGTGGCGGGGTTGTTGCAGTCGTGGATTTTGTTGGATCAGAATCGTCGTTCAAATTTGCCAATGCCGCTACACGCAAGGGTGGAACAATTATCATTGTGGGAATGTTTGGAGGTGCATTATCCATGCCGTTGCCGCTAATCCCGATGAGAAGTATTACAATCAGAGGTTCATTTGTCGGAAATCTGCGGGAAGCAAAAGAGATGATGGACCTGGTTCAGGGTGGGAAAGTGAGCTCCATACCGGTAGAAGAGAGGGATTTGCAAGCAGCCAACAAAACACTTGATGATTTGCGAAATGGCAAAATTGTTGGGCGCGTAGTGCTAAAACCCTAAAAGTTTTTGACATGGTTAATTTGCGAAATCGCCAGCGAACCCGTAATTTTCATGAAATCTTGCCGAAAGATCAGACAGGATAATGCCTGAGATACCATGGTAAATGTATAGTTATATTGAAAAATTTTTGAAATAACGAAAATTTTGTCAAATTTTTACATAAATTAATATCTCATAAAACAAAATTTCAACTTAAAATTTGATAAATAGCTAGGGTTAATGAAGCGTGTTTCTTAACAAATAGTTACCTAGATGGACTCGACGGGGTCAAGAGGTAATTATGTTTTTAAAGAAACTTCAAAATTTCAAACGCGAAAAATCTGGTAATGTTGCGATAATCTTCTCGCTAGCAATAGTTCCTATAATGTTTTCTGTTGGTGTCAGTGTCGATTACAGTAAAATCAGCAGAATAAAATCACGTCTGCAAGAAACCGCAGATACCGCCGCATTTCACGCTATCAAAGGACACGTTGAAGGCCAATACAACGAAAACGAAATTGTTGAAATTGCGCATGATATGGTCACCTCAAACTATAATATCCATCCAAGCGATGTACAAATTGATCTGAATGTTAATGCTGACACCCTGTCAGTACATCTGGAAACAGAATATGTTCCGGCATTTCTTAAGGCATTTCACTTCGACGAAGTGACGATTACCGCATCCAGTGAAGTGGTTTACAATGTCGGTAAAACGCCGGTGTCAATATTCCTGGTTCTTGACCGTTCCGGTTCCATGGCATGGTCAAACAATGACGGTGGTACAAAAATGGACTCACTGCAGGTTGCGGTCGATGACATGATCACCAAACTCAAGGATTCCGATCCGGATAACAAGTATGTCAGAATGGGTGCAGTCGCCTATAATTCCAATATGTGGACACCTCAATCAATCAACTGGAGCCTTGATTATTCCAACACCTATACTCAAAATATGTATGCCAATGGCGGCACAGATTCTTCCGACGCTGTCAACAAAGCATACAGAAAGCTGAAAAAACCGATAGAGTTGAGTGAACATTTTAACAGAAATGGCAGCGTGCCTGATCTGGTAATGATTTTCATGACAGATGGTGACAACAATCATTCCAGTGCTGATACGGCAACTATCAATACCTGCAATAATGCCAAGGGTTATGGAATAGAAATCTATACGGTTGCATTTCAGGCGCCAACAAAAGGTCAGCAGTTGCTGAGCAATTGTGCCACAGATTCAAATCACTATTTCGAGCCCGAAAACACCAGTCAGTTGATTGAAGCATTCGGCGATATCGGTGCCAAAATAGGTGAAAAACTGGTAATGTCAAAATAGCGCCATCAGATTGTAAACAGCATTAATATTACTTGGTTGCCGGATCACGCTCCGGCAACTTTGCTTGTGAGTATCCAGATCTCGCAGGAATTTTTTTTTCGGCGCAGCAGCCATTGCAGGTAGAATTCAGCGCGAATATCCTGTCCACCTGAATACCACCAGTTTGGTTTTATGGCGTGTACTTACAAAATTCATCTGTCACCGCGCAAATCTCATGTCCCCTGGGAGTGAAGCAGACAGTAATTTTGTATTGGCCCATGTCTGCTTCGAGCTGATTTTGTTGAAAAAGGCGGTTTTGTTTTGCCTTTGAAATTTGGTTGAGCATCTTTGGTTGTACTGATCACGCGGGAGTCGGGATTAATTTTGCAAGTTTTCTGGGGTTTTGGGTTACTGGTGCGAGGTGGAATTCATCTTTTACTCCATTTGGCTCTCTCAGGCGCAAATTGTCTAGATCATAGCTCCATAAATAGAGTCGAAATGGCGTTTAAACCGCAAAAATATGCAAGGAAAAGTTTGCATGATGGGCTTTTGCCCGTCCAAACGCTTTGACGCAGCAGATTGAAGCAGTTTTACCATCGACCAATTAGTCCAACAACAGCGTTGCTAGTTCATGAAAACCAGAACATCGGGCAAGGTTGAAACACTGCCGAATGAACTGATTTGACTCCATCAAACGGTTCAATGTAGCCATGAAAGGGGTCTATTGGATTCCAGTAAAGCCACCACGAACGCCGGAGAAAAGAATGACACGTCGATCCCGTTTCCGTATCGGCGTTCTCGTCCCGTTTACCAACACTAATCTGGAACCGGACCTGGAAATGATGCGCCCGCCTGACACGTCGGTTCATTTCACCCGAATTGGCGGTTACAGTATTGAAAATACACCGGATCAAGACGAAATGGCAGCGATGGGTGAGGCCGATATAACCGACGCAATCAAACTGATCACAGCCGTGCGCCCTGATGTCATACTTTATGGTTGTACTTCAGCCACTTTAACCCACGGTGTCGCGTTTGACCGATCACTTGCTGCTCAAATCAGGAAGATAGCAGGTGTCGCAACTATTACTGCGGCAGGATCAATTGTCTCAGCACTCCAGCTAATCAATGCCAGGAATGTAGGGTTCGCATCCCCCTATGTTGGCAGGGTCAACGATAAGGCGATTTCATTCCTCCAACACGCGAAGTTCCAGGTGGTCAACCACACGGATATCGGACGCGAACTGAGTAGTCATGAGCAGGGAGAATTGACACCGGATGACATCTTCGATTTGGCTTTGGAAGCGGATCATCCAGAGGCTGAGGCGATCGTCCTGGCTTGTACGGATTTGCGGGTGGTTGAAGCCATTCCCCGTATCGAAACTGCATTGGCAAAACCCGTTATCTCCTCCAATCAGGCTATGCTGTTCGTGGCTTCAAAACTGCTTGGACTGGAAAAAGGTGAGGCACTCGCCGGAAGGATTTTCGACCATTTGACCTGCCCGAGAGACAGGTGACACTATAAACCAGAGACATCGGCTACACAATTAGTGCTTTGCATGGAGATGCAAGGTGGCTTGGAGAGAGTGTAACGTTATAGACGAGCGTCTTCGATTTGTGGTCTGTCTGCTGGATGGGAGAAGATGACACCGCTTTGCCGGGAAACTGGGGCTCCCCCAAGATACGCGAGCGCGTGCGCAAGTTACGCCCGATATTCCCCTGCCTGCGATCTCGAGCGTGCAGGCGGTGTTTGATCGCCATGGCCTGGTCAAACGACGCTGTCGCAAACGTTCAATGCCAAAGGAAAACATCTGGAACGCCGGCTTCATGAAATACCATCTGGCCTTCTTTGATCATGAAACCAAAAACCTGACGGATCCCTGACCCGTTCGATTAAAATGTGTTACCCATGTCTTAGGTACAAACTGTTACCCGTGTCTCCGGGTCGGACCCAACGCAGGTCTGGCGGAGAGGGTGACCGACATATTACAATGTTAAACATCTATTATGATTTGATAAACCCGCATATCCCAGATGACTTGACAAATTGGTCTTGATGGATTCTGGTTTATTTATTGAAATCAATAGATTAGGCAACGGATATGGCGGTTTATGTGGGTGATGCAAAGGGTGAACCGATTTCCGCGCTTTTAGCGGTTGGATTTGACCGGCGTGTGAAGCTTCAATTCCACGGTGCAAAGCTCAGTTCAGATGGTGGCTTGCTGTTGTATCGGGAACTGGATGATGCCCTTGGCCTGAGCAAGATGGCTACATGGGAATTGCGCGATAACCGCACCGGCAAGAACTCCTGCCACGGGATACTGGCCATGTTTCGCCAATCACTGTTTGGCCGGGTTGCGGGTTATGAAGATGTCAATGATGCCAGACGGCTTTCGCGTGACCCTGTGATGCGGTTGATTGCCGGTGGGCGAAACTTTGAACGGTTTGCAGCATCCGAAAGCCAGATGGGACGGTTTGAAACACATACTCTTACTGCCTTCAACAACCTTTCTGCCTTGGCCGGTCTTTCCGGCAAGTGGATTGACAAGGTGCAACGCTTGCGCA
>JAAEMP010000227.1 GCA_024225445.1 Hyphomicrobiales bacterium
GGTGAACTGATAAATATCATCACCCTCAAGACCGGTGACATAATCATCACCAAGACCGCCGGCCAGCACTTCAACCAGATTGGAATTCGAATAGGAATTGAACCCGGCCAGATAATCATCGCCACTGGTTGAATTATTATCGAGAATGCGCTGGCGGATTTCTGCAATAGTGATCGTCGTGCCATCGGAAAAGGTAACCTCTTCCACCGTATCAAAATAATCACCGTCCAGACCGTCGATAACCGTGATCTGGTCAGTACTGCCAGTAAACGAGATGATCAGGTTATTGCTCTCGGGCGCTTCGCGACCAAAAATAATTTCGCCTGCCTCGTAACCTTCGATGGAAATGCGGTCAAAATCAGCATAACCACCGTCCTGAATAATATCCTGCCCGTCACCGGCGCGGAACAGATAGGTGTCATCACCATCATCGCCATGCAGTTCATCATTACCCTCACCACCAAGGATCAGGTCATCACCATTGGTGCCGGTGATAATATCATCACCGGTGGTGCCTTGACCACCAACCAGAATCTGCTGCACGTCAGCGCGGGACAGAACGATGTCATTTTCAAACACCAGTTCCTCGATGTGATGATATTGATTGCCACCCAGATAGCGTTCCAGCGTCAGGGTCTCGCCACTGGAAATCAGGGTAACAACCAGATCTTCGCCAATGTTGGAGAACGACACATCACCCTGGGCAATGCCTGCGCCAAATTGCACCCGGTCAATGGCATCGCTGAAAGTCTCACTTATGTCACTGACCGTATCATTGCCCGAGCCATAGCCAAACAGATAAGTATCGGCGCCGCTACCACCTTCGATCCTGTCGTTACCACCCAGCCCATCGAGGATATCATCGGTGTAGAAACCATAAATTGTGTCGTCAAATTCAGTCGCCTGACTGGCCACCATTGAGGTAAATACTTCTTCCTTGGAAAGTATCCTGCCATCGGCAAATTCAAACTGTTCAATGTCATACCAGGTGAAGCCGAAATAGCCGACTTTCAGGTTCTGGCCTTCAATCTCCAGCGTGTCGCCGGTGGAAATCAGGGTGACGCGCAGATCAGCAGTGCTGTTACCCAGCTCAAATTTCACATCGGAAAAAGTTACCGTATCGCCAAACTTCACCACATCAAAATCACCATAGGTGACATAGCCGATATCTTCGCGGATAATGTCGTGACCATAACCGTAATCAAAAATATAAGTGTCATCCCCGGCATCCCCGGCGAGAATATCATCGCCTGCCCCGCCATCGAGCAGATCGGATGAGTTAAAGCCGGTTATCACGTCATTACCGGCGGTTTTTGCCGCCGCCAGATAAGCCGCCTCAATCTCCAGCGCACTGACCACCTGCCCGCCATCAAACTGCAATTCCTCTATCCGGTCCGGGCGATAATTGATCGTGCCATACCAGAATTGATTCTCTACGGTAATCGTTTCACCAGTCTGATTGACAGTGATGATCAGGTCATTGATATTTTCACCGGTGCCGCGTGAAAGGCTCAGATCGTCAAAGGCAATTCCCGGCCCGAATTCAATCGCATCATTGCCGCCAATCAATATGCTTGGATTTTGCTCATGGATGGTGTCATTGCCATCGCCCAGATTGTAGCGATAGACATCATCGCCATCACCACCGGTGAGGAAATCATCACCCAGACCGCCTTCCAGCGTATCATCGGTATAAAAGCCGACAATGGTGTCATTGCCATCGGTCGAAGCATTATCAAGAATGATTTCCTGGATATCGAGCGAGGAATAAGTGGTGGTACTGCCATCAACATTTTCAAAATCAAAGAATTCAACCTGATCAAAAGTAATGATGCCAAACGGCCCGGCATGATAGGCATCAAACTGGCTCACAATATTGAGTTCACTGCCATCATCCAGACGGATCAGCAGATCATTTGAATCCGGCACCCGGGTGAATTCAACATCGCCAAAAGCCACATCATCATTAAAC
>JAAEMP010000228.1 GCA_024225445.1 Hyphomicrobiales bacterium
AAACCATCAAATGTCAGGACGATTGGGACTTAGTCTGAATCAATATTTGAAATTAGACTGCTTTTGCCATTGGCCAGCTTCGAAGACGTCAAAACTCCATTTGTAGTTTTATGATGGTCAATGCTGTCCAATTCACACAATACGATACTCAACATGTAACTGACAAACGGTTTGCCAAGTTTATCGGATTCCTGTTTCGCATATTGAATCAGGCGACGTATTGATTGATTATCATTTTCTTTCATTGGTACCTCCGCAGTGTCATTAGATCCATAGATTGTAACTTCATCAAAATTTCATCGGTTGTCACAACTTTCGCATAAAGTGAGATGATATGACTTACAATGTTGTGGCTTTTTTCTTCTGAAAGAGATCCGACTCCTGGATTGGAAGACGCATCACTTACATAGATAATCTTGTGACCGCGGTGATAGGCTTCTACAACAGTAGACAGGCAGGATTGGTCTGCAGTCAGTCCCGCCAAAATCATTACGGGCTGGCTTATTTGATTCATATAATCTGAAAACGAACTATTACTGTAACAAGAAGGCAGCTGACGCTCATAAATTGCTTCATTGGCTGTTGGTCTGAAATCTTCAATCCACTGGGAAAAGTCGGAATTTTTGTTGAAAAATGCACTTGAGCGGAGTTGGCGAAAATGTGCAAGGGGAAGGCGCAATTGCCGAACGCCATCCAATAGACGCTTACAATTGCTTATCCATGGATCTAGATTCTGTATTGAATAAGCCCTTTCCTTGGCTATGTGTTCAACTTGCAGATCAACAAATGCAATGAATGGTGCACTGGTAAACTCAGAGGAAAATTTTATCGGGATAACGTTCATCGTGGTTCTTTTTGTCTAGGGAACAGAAACTGCATGCACTGGTGAAGTGATCGGCCTGTCTGAAGATCGTTCCAGCACCCCGGAATAATGCCAGGCACCTTCTGGCCGTATGATCACATACGGATCCGTATTTTCTGAAATGGGATCTGGATGAGGTGCCGCGTCAAGCAACATTTCGGTATAAGAAAAATTTGAAAAAACAAGCGGTCTGTTTTTCTTTATTGGCTTTGCTCCAAAACGGGACCAGAAATTCACCAGGCGGTCCTGGGCATGGCCATAAATTTTCCGGTACCCCTTTTTTCGCGCCAATTCGATTCCAGCCCAGACAATATCGAATGACATACGGCTGTTTCTGAATTCACGCCGAATCGCCAGACGTTCAAGTTTTGCAAAGTTTGCAAAAAAACGTGCCCGTAAACACGCTATGGGTTCATTCGACAAATAGCCGATCAAATGAGTTCCACAAAAATCGTTTCCATCAAATTCTTCCTCATAAGGGCATTGTTGTTCGCTCATGAATACCGCAGAGCGAATGGCCGTAACCTGCATAATATCGTCCAGGGAACGGGCAACCTTTATTCCATATTGGCATTTTTCTTTGTTAGGAGACGATCGTGTATTTGGATCATAACTGTCGTAAAGTGGAGACTGATCACGCATTATTCTGCCTCATTTCAACTGTTCCGGTGTTGATGGTATTTTCTTGCCGATTTGCAAGACGCACATACCTATAAAGTCCAGGTGTGCCACAGTTGATAGGAGCAAATCCCATGCCAATATTGAAATTCTTTCCAGCCGGGGTATTGGGACGAGAATAACAATTTGCCTGACAATATAGCGATTTTCTAAGAAATTGGCTTATGTGCAGAACTCCACCGGCGGATAATCCCGGCGCAACGGCGGCCCAAAAATAGATCGCCTCTGGGGCAGTGTCTTTTGGCGTTAGAGAATGCAGGTCTGGATTGATTGCTTTAAGTTTTCCTGTCAGTAATTCTTCCAGACCAATAGTTGAAAGCATCAACATCGCCCAAATCCCGACAATTTCGTTGTTGCGGCAAATCAACAAGACACTGTTGGGATTATATTCCAAAACCCTCTGAATCGCGGATATACTGGCAATTTCACCGGGAATTTCCCGATTTGCAAGCTCCCAGCCAGTATTTATGTTGTTCTTGTCAACGTAGACAATTGATATTTGACTGGATTTCGATGACTCCATCAAGTCAAACTCATGTCGGCTGTATTGAGCGCTATCGAATCTCAGGGTATTGCTCATCGCGTTAATTTCTGTTCAAATGAATGCAATAAGGACACAATAGTGGATTTCAGGGAGGGGCAATGCAACAAATACTGCAAAGGCCTGATGCAAAAATCGAGCACCAGACGTTCGTGGCAAAACTTGAACAACTGTCCTGGGATGATTTGCGCATATTTTTGGCATGCACCAGACTTACCAGTTTCAGAAAAGCCGCAAAAGAACTTCATTTGAGTTCTTCAACGGTTGTTCGCCGAATTGAACGGCTTGAAAGAGCTTTGGGAATGAGGCTTTTTAACCGTCTGCCCGATGGTGTAGTACTTACTGTTGAGGGTGAAAATGTTCTGGAAGCCGCCAGAAATATGGAAAGTGCAGTCAATGATTTCACCCGAAATCATGTCGAAGGCGCTCTCCTAACCAGAGGAAATGTGACGATTTCCGTTACAGAGGGAATTGGAACCTATTGGGTGTTGCCACATCTGGTAAAATTTCAACGCCATCAACCTTTGACAGCTGTTAACTTGTGCTGCGCGATGGAAAGTGCAGATGTTTTGCGGCTGGAAGCAGATATTGCAATCCAGTTCACTCGCCCAACCAGTCCAAACCTGATGGTTGTGAAGCTGGGGCGGCTTCATGTTCACGCATTTGCCTCTCAGGGGTATTTGGACACTTACGGGGTACCACAATCATCAGCAGAGCTGGTAAACCACAAATTTGTCCAGCAAGTAGCCCCTCAACTCGATGACAGCATTTTGGCCCGGCTATTTAATCTTGAATCTATCACCAATATGATCGGTATTCGCACAAATACCAGCACAGCACATTTTTACGCCATCGAAAAAGGTGCCGGTATTGGAGTATTGCCCACATTTGCTACTGCACTCAATGCTCCGGTTGTTCCACTGGATATCGCCCGTCCCCATTTTCTGGATGTATGGCTTACTTATCATTCTGACGTGAAAAAAATCCCCCGAAAAGCCGCTGTAATTGCCTGGCTCAGAGGAATTTTTAATCCAACCATCTATCCCTGGTTTCGAGATGAATTTATTCACCCGAATTTGCTGGTTAAAAATTTACCCGGTGACGCATCAGCGAATATTGATGAGGGATATTATTCTGTCAATCCGACCAGCCTTTGAGCCAAAGAAATTTAATCGGTAATTCCCTCTGATCAACAATGTCGAAAACATCATATGAGTGAGAGGATTGTTATGGCAAATCGGGACATTAAAGTTGAAAATATCCTGGGGACATCAAGCAAAGCAGCGGTATCGAGCTGGGATAAATTGCTGGAGATACAAGTTGAGTTGTTTCTCCCTTTTGAACTCAATTTTTTTCTGTCAAATACTGGTTGGGAAAAGGCAACTTCAATACTCGATGTTGGATGCGGTAATGGTTACTATCTCTCCCGTCTCCAGAATTTCTTCAATGACAAACATTATACCGGCATCGATATTTCTCCCGAATTATCTGATATCGCCCTAACCCGTTACACAAACAAAGACATCTTGTTTGAACAGGCTGATTTTCTGAATTACCGGCCAGAAAACAAATTTGATATTATCATTATGCGCCTGATTGTGCAGCATATGAGCGATTTCCCGCAACTGCTGCGGCAGGCTTCCAGCCTGCTGAATGCAAATGGAAGACTCATTATCATTGAGCCCGACCTGGATGGGTTCATCAATATTCCGGCAACTCCGATGTTCTCGAGCCTGTTAAGGGAATATGGAATCTTTACAGAAAAGACTCAGAGAAACCGGGCCATTCTTTCAAACATAAATCAATCGATCGAAGGCATCCTCGATTGGGAAATCACCAACCAAACTATCATGGCAGTGCCTCAAACAGGTCCACTAAATAATACAAAATTCCTTGAAATGTATATTCTCTGGATCGACATCATTGAACGCTCCAGTGTAATACGATTTCCATTTTCCAAAACCCGCCAGGAACTGGACAAATGGTCAAAGAATGCCAGCACCTACAGCCAAATTGGTATCCAGGCTATTGAAATGCAGAACAGGGCTCGCATTTGAGCCGATTATGTCATTTCAAGTCGAGTCTTCTATAGAGGATGCGATGATCACTCAACACAACGGGATCACCCTGGTGCAACCGTAATGCCTCCACACAACCACAATGTCCGTACTGATCAACCGGCAGTTTTGGACTCGCTTTATGTTTTTGGTATTATCCGCCACGCTCACGCCTCAATCTGTTCCAGTATTCAAGCCGTTTATTGATTTCCCGTTCAAACCCGCGCTGAGGAGGCGTATAAAACTGTTGACGCACCATTTCTTCGGGAAAATAATTTTGCCCTGAAAATGCATCTTCCTCATCATGGTCGTAACGGTAACCTTTGGAATAATCCTGATCTTTCATTAATCTGGTTGGGGCATTTAGGATATGTTTTGGAGGCAATAATGAGCCATGCTCCCGGGCGGCTTTCATTGCCGATTTGTAAGCCGTATACACTGCATTTGATTTGGGTGCGCAGGCCAGATAGACACACGCCTGCGCCAACGCCAGATCTCCTTCGGGAATTCCCAAAAAATCAAAACTGTCTTTTGCCGCCATTGCCACAACCAATGCCTGAGGATCCCCATTACCGATATCCTCGCTAGCCATACGTACCAGTCTGCGAGCGATAAAACGTCTGTCCTCACCAGCATCCAGCATGCGAGCCAGATAATACAATGATGCATCAGGGTCTGACCCCCTCACCGCTTTATGCAAAGCGCTGACAAGGTTATAGTGGCCATCCTGCCCCTTGTCGTATACCGGAGCCCGGCGCTGCAGCACTGCCTGAAGTACTTCACTGTCAAAAACTTCATTTTCTCTCGCAGTGCGCCATACTTCCTCTGCAAGATTTAACAAGGCACGCCCGTCTCCGTCAGCCATTCTGATCAGGCTGGCACGAGCATCTTTGTCCAGAGGCAATGAAACTCCCGCTAATTCCTCCGCCCGCTTCAAAAGACTGGCGAGACTCTGTGATTCAAGAGAATGAAATACCAGTACGCGGGAACGTGACAGCAAAGCCGCATTAAGTTCAAATGAGGGATTTTCAGTTGTTGCCCCAACAAGTACAATCGTGCCGTCTTCCATTACCGGTAGAAATGAATCCAGTTGCGCACGATTGAAACGATGAATTTCATCTACAAAAAGCAGGGTTGTTTTACCCGTCCGTTTGTATTGACGTGCCGCTTCAAATATCTTCTTCAAATCAGTGACACCGGAAAATATTGCTGAAATTTGCTGAAAAACCAAATCGGTCTCAACAGCCAGCAACCTTGCCACTGTGGTTTTGCCCGTGCCAGGCGGCCCCCAGAAAATCAAACTACCAAGAGAACCTGAACCCAGCATACGGGTTAATATCCCCTCCTTGCCACACAAATGGTCCTGACCGACAACATCCAGAAGAGTAGCTGGTCGAAGCTGGTCGGCCAGTGGTTGATGGGCTGACGGCTTATCATTCTGTACTGGAGAAGCGAACAGATCGCCCACGGCCACTTTCCTTTTGTTCAGCGAACAACACGGCGCAGCAGACGCCCCTTGCGCTCAATAACAAATTCCCAGATTTGCCTGCGTCTCTGCAGAAACCTTTTCAACTGCCGGGTACCGGTAATATCCTGCTCATTGATACTACGGATAATATCCCGTTTCCTGAGACGGTATTGCTGGGCAAACGACCTTGATTTGATTTTTCCGACAACTACCCCTGATTTATTACCATCCATGCCCAGTTCTTCGGCTACTGCCGGAGACAGGTTATAAACAATTGCTCCGGAAAATGGATTGCGTCCACCAATTTCATATTTGCGTCGCGGAACGGTTTCAGGGGCAGCCAGTAGGCTGATATCCAGCATTTTACGGGTTTGACGCGACAATACGGTGATTTTCGCATCATTACCTATCCCTATTGTCGCCAGGCGATACCCCAGTGCATTTGGATGATCAACAGGCTGGTCATTGACCGCCAATATCACGTCGCCAAGTTTCAATCCGGAGTCTTCAGCTGGTCCGCCCTTCACAATTCCAACAACGATTGCACCGCGCGGTCGGTTCAGTCCCAGATTTTCAGCTATATCAGAAGTGACATTTTGAAATGTAGCACCAATCCATGGACGGGTTACGTGATCTCCTCCCGATTGTATTGATCGAAGTACGACTTTCACCATGTTGGATGGAATTGCGAATCCGATCCCGTGTGAACCTCCGGACTTGGAAAATATCGCTGTGTTGATACCGATCAACCGACCACGCATGTCGACAAGCGCTCCGCCGGAGTTACCCGGATTTATCGCCGCATCTGTTTGAATAAAAAATCCAAAATCGCTAATGCCAATCTGTGAACGGGCCAGGGCGGAAATTATTCCACTGGTCACGGTTTGCCCCACTCCAAATGGATTGCCAACAGCCAAAATCAAATCACCGACTTCCAAATCTTCACTATCGGCGATTGGAATTGTAGGAAAGACCTCATCAGATTTGATCCGTAATACGGCAAGATCAGCCTTATCATCTTTCAGAATAATGTCGGCATCAAATTCGCGGCCATCGGCCAAAACCACTTTAACTTTATCAGCATTCTTGATGACATGTTGATTAGTGATAACAATACCGCCAGCATCGACAATCACACCGGATC
>JAAEMP010000229.1 GCA_024225445.1 Hyphomicrobiales bacterium
TAAACCAGTTTCACCAACCGGTTCAGGTTTGATCGTTTTGCAAATCTAACGCGCCCCACGTTGCAAAGGGGTTGACCTGAACCACCCTCTCCGAAAGTCTCGAACCAGTATATATGGTTCGGGACTTTTGGCGTTTTGGCAGCGGAAAAATAGAAATTGTCAGATCAGTTCATCTTTTCGATCGTCAGTTTCACCAAATCGTTTCAATGTCGCCGGTTTGGTGCCCTCGTAGACCTTCGCCAGACCTTTGGCGATGACATTGTTTTCCCGTTCAAACAGGCTGTTCCCTTTAATATCGCTTTCAACAATGAATGGGCCAAAATTCTTAACTTCCATAACCCACATTGCCTGGGCAATTCCCAGTTCTTTCAGCCAGTGGACTTCGCGCACCCGTTTTACACCACGGCCAAGCAGAGCTCCGGTTCCATAACCAACCGTTGTCAGATAGATAGCGCCATTGGGCACAAAACAGCGCCTGTAATCATTCGGGTTCATGCCACCCTTGCCGATAATCAGTTTTGCCCCGGATATTTTCAGCCATTTTTCGATCCATTTGGAAAATCTGAAGGATGCTGTGGCGGTTACCGCGCTGACCTTGTATCCCTGGTTTGATTTTGGATCGCTGATTGGTGCCGCCGCTGGTGAACAATGAAAATTGGTTGCACTTTCAAGCGGCAGATTGAGCGGCAATTCTGCCCCTCCCTCCAGCACTTTCATATAAACGCCTTCTCTCGCCGTATAGACAACGCCGTCCAGATAGACAATATTTCCGATTTCCAGTGCCTCCAGTGCTTCCTTGGACGGATTGGTGTTCAGGCGGATTTTTTCAAAGTTGCTGCTTTTTTTGTGATCGGCCATTCTACACTCTCCCTTCTTTGATAGGGCGTAAACCAGTTTGGATCTGTCCGGTATTCAATCGTTCCATCACCATGGATGCGCGCGGTGGCCCGTCTTGATGCCAGGCAGAACGCGTGAACACTCATCTGCATGCCGCCGGTATGGCAATACCCGACTTCAATATGGGTATCGATCACCATGGATTTGCCAACAAATCCCATCGCCCCCATACCGATAGAATTGCCCAGTTGTTTGAATTCCAATTCCAGTTCGGCAATTTTTGGATCCGGATTGCGATCTCCGACAACACGAAGACAGGCTGCCTGTTTACCCAATACCATGCAGGTGTCTTTCGAACCGCCAAGGCCAATGCCGATGATTGCCGGTTGGCAGGCAAGACCGCGTTTTCCAAAAGCCACCAGGCTATCGAGATAAAACCGCTTGATCCCCTCAATTCCGTCACTTGGAAACAACATGCGGTAATCTGTACCAAACAATCCCCCTTTGTGGACTGTCGTCAGATCAATCCAGTCACCATCCGGCTCAAAGGAATATTCAATTTCGGGTGCATTGATGCCAACATTATTGTCGTGGTCGGTTCGCCACAGCGGATGCACCCGGTTGGGCCGCAAAGGGACGCCATTTGTCGCTTCCGCTGTTGCGCGGCGCAGCGAGGTTTCCAGTGCCACTGGCCCTCCCTCGATAGCCGCCTCATTGCCCATTTTCACATACCAGCGCGGGCAACCGGTATCCCCGCACATGGCGCGGCGATCCTGTTTGGCAACCTCGTAATTTTCCAGCATTGCCTGCAGTACAAAAGATGAAAGATCACCGTCCTCGACCTCGGCCGTTGCTTTCAGGCCCTGCAGATAGTCATCGGGAATTTCGATAGCAGCCTTTTCCATCAGACTGTTTGCCGTGGTTTCGATTATTCCAGGGTCAATCATCAAAATACTCCTTCGCATACCTGGATGGCAGTTTGTCCATTTTGATCACCATCAAGGTCTCTCTACATCTCTTCAACCAGCGATTCTCCCGGTTTGATAATTGAAAAATCGACATTTTTTTGTTCTACCTTCAAACGGGGTCGACCGTCCTTATCCAGCGATTGACGGCTACGGGTAAAATAAGATTGTTCAAGATTGCCTTCATCCTGAAAATCCTCTCGGAAATGAGCGCCACGTGAGTTTTCCCGTGACAGGGCTGCATTGGCAATCACACCGCTTATTTCAACCAGGCTTTGGGTATTTAGCCAGTCGTGCCAGGTCAGGTTAAAAACCTTCTCGTCATCTTCCAGACCGCAATCCATCATCCGCCCATTGATTTCGGAAATTTGGTCAAGGCCTTTTTGCAGCCCTTCCGCATTTCTCATGATTCCGACCTGGTCCCACATGGTTTTTTCCAACTGGTCGCGGATGGCGTGGATGTTGCCGGAAATTTTTGTTCGCTTATGGATAGTAAATGGTTGCAACGCGCGGTCAATTTCTGCTTGCAGCAATTCCCCATCAGGATCACGAAAGGTTTTCTGGCTATCGATATCCATTGCCATCACCTCGCCGGCAATACCGCCAAATACGGTGGAATTGGCAACGCCATTTCCGCCCAGGCGGTTGGAGCCGTGGGCGCCGCCGGCATCTTCGCCAGCCACATATAATCCGGCCAGTTCCGTGCGTGTATCACTATCACATTCAACGCCGCCCATCAGATAATGGGCTGTTGGTACGATTTCCACCAGGCCACCGGCCAGGTCGAAGCCACAATCGCCACATCGCTTGACCATTCCGCTGAATTTCTCGGCAACGCTGGCCGGGCCAAGATGGGCCATGGAAATATAAACGCCACCGTTGGGCGTCGTATTTCCCTTGCGCATTTCACTAAAAATACCGCGTGAAACCACATCCCGGGTAGCTCGTTCTCCGTGTTCATCATAGTCAAACATGAAACGCCTGCCGTTGCCGTCAAGCAGGTACCCTCCCGCACCGCGAAGGCCCTCTTCAAGCACGGTTCCGGTCATTCTTGTATCTTCACCCGCCAGCAATCCGGTGGGATGAAACTGCACCATTTCCATATCGCGTAACGGCAGACCGATCCTCAGTGCCATCGCCAGACCATCCATGGTTTTATCACCCGAAGGGGTATGGTAGCGATACATGGTCGGGCCGCCACCTGTTGCCATCAGCACCGCTTTGGCACGAACAAAACGAAAACTGCCTTTTCGCATATCGACCATCAGCACACCAGCAATGCCTTCGCCATCCCTGCTCGGGATAAACCCCAGCGCCCGGTGTTCTTCCATGCGTTCGATCGGTCGCGCCAATACCTGCTCCATCAACCGGCTGATGATTTCAATGCCGGTCAGATCACCCTTGTGAACGGTACGGTCAAAGGTCTGTCCAGCAAAGGCCTTGTGATGCAGAGAACCATCAGGTTGGCGGTCAAAAAAACAGCCGATTTCGTTTTCCAGTTCACGGATCCGGGTAACCGCAGTTTCGCAGAGCCGCCAGGCCATGTCCTGGTTCGGTAGCCATTTTCCACCGATAATCGTATCCATAAAATGGCGTTCCACGCTGTCACCGGGAGAAAGCGCAACATTGTAGCCGCCCTGCACCATGCGCGTACATCCGCATTTACCAAGCAGACCTTTGACGGCAATGGTGATTTTCAAATCCGGGTTGGCTTTCTGCGCATGCAGGGCTGCAAACAGGCCCGCACCGCCTGATCCGATTATCAATATGTCAGTGTCATGACGTTCAATCATTCTATCAAACCGCATTTAACCAAAAGGCGCAGGTAACAAAAAACGATGTCGCAACCGCAAGTGCGGCGTAAGTTTTCTGACGAGGAGACCAGGGCAGAAATTCCAGCGCCAGCAGTCTGAGACCGCCAAAAAAGTGTACTGCAAGAAGAAAAACCAGACCGAATTCAGCAAATCTGACCAACGGATTGTCGGACCAGTGCAGGAACCGGTCGAGACCAGCCTGATCATTCAGCGCCAGCCCCAGAACATAAAAATGCACGGGAAGAAAGATCGCTAGTCCCAGCCCCGAAAGACGATGAAGGATGAATGCCAGCCAAAGCGGATGTTGGCGATGAGGTTTGATTAATAATTTGCCCATTATAATGTCACCGCTATTACCGCACGCGCTCCCAATATCAGAAATCCTGAGCCAATTAACCCGGTGAGCAGATTCAGATTTGTATTGCCGATTTTCAGATATTCATGGGCCAGAACGCGCAGTCCAATCGATGCGTGAATAGCGGCGGCGATGACAAACAATCCGTAAAACAACCCCCAGAATATGCTGCCCTGGGTGCGGGACAAGATTTCTGCAGCACTCAATCCGTCTCTTATTGCGTAAATCATGATGGCCAGATGGCCAAACACCAGCGGCACCATCACCATTGCGGATAAGCGTTGGGCCAGATAAAGACGAACACCAATCATTGCGCTAAATCTCCCTTTTCAATGCGGCTTTCGTTGTTTCACGTTTAAGGCCGGTGATCGACATTGTCGGATTGAGTTCATTGGGACAATAATTTGAACAACTCTGCTGCGAGTGACAATTGTGACAACCGCCTTTGCCACTTACCGCCGACAACCTCAAATTGCGACCACCATCACGCTGGTCATTGATCAATGTCCATGCCCGGTTAAGCGCTGCCGGGCCCAGATAATGCTTATTGCCGGTCACCGCATCGCAGGCGGCATAGCATACGGCGCAATTGATGCATTCAATGGCTTCATTGGCTGCTTTGCGCGCATCACTGTCCGGCGAAATCGCCTCGATTGCTTCACTACGGGTCCGCGTCGGGTGAAACCGGCCTTCTGCCCTTGTCCATTTTTCAAAAAACCCGCTCATGTCGCACGCCAGATCCTTGATCACCGGCAGGTTGCGAAGCGGTTCAATTGTGAGCGGATTTCCGCGCATTATACCCCGCATTGCCCTGTCCACATGGGTACGACAGGTCCACATCGGTCTGCCGTTGACCATCATCGCGCAGGAACCGCACATGCCGACCCGGCAGGCAAAACGGTAAGTCAGTTTTGGCTCAATATGGCGTTGCACATAGCTGACCACATCCAGTATCGTCTGGTTTTCCAGCTGCGGAACTTTGTAGCTGTGAAATACACCCCGTTTGGCATTTCCTCGCCAGATGGCAACATCAAGAAATTCTGCGGTTGGTTTTTCTGCTTCTGACAACATATTTCCCAATCAGTCCGGTAACCTGTTTTCGAGCAATTCGACAGGGCTGGATTGACTATGCTCAGAATATTTTTTGATGTGAAGCACTAATTGGATTTTAGTGCTGATTTTACCTGTTTTCAGATTACCGGGCTAAACATCGCTTCAAATGATCAACATGTTTTGTGTTGATTTGGCGCTCATTCGCAAACCGTCAATATCTCATCCAGCGGTTTCTTTATCTTGGCAACCGCCGGTACGGTTGCATTCTCTGCCGGGTGGCCGACGGCCAGTATCATTACCGGTTTTTCCGATGACGGACGCTCCAGCATGCTGTTCAGGAATTTCATCGGATTGGGCGTATGGGTGAGAGTGGATAACCCCGCATGGTGCAGGGCACTGATCAAAAAGCCGGTAGCTATGCTGACGCTTTCGGGCACGTAATAATTTTTGAATCGTGTTCCGTCGTCAAAATGGCCCCAGCGCTGCCCGAATATGATGATCAACCAGGGAGCAATATCGAGGTGGGGCTTGTCAAAACTTGTGCCCATCGGTTCCAGTGCTTTCAGCCATTCCTCGCCTGCACCGCCATCATAAAACTTGCGCTCCTCATTTTCAGCCGCTTTACGTATCCGGTTTTTGAATCCAGCCTCGGATATAGCAACAAAATGCCAGGGCTGGTGATTTGCACCACTGGGCGCAGTGCCGGCTGTGCGAATACATTGTTCTATAACTTCACGCTCTACTGGTCGCTCAGAAAAATCCCTGACCGTATGGCGCGTGCGCATTCTTTCATAATATGCCGTTGCCTCATCGAACATTTTCTCATCGCTGAAATCCTGGCGATCTGGCAGCTTCAGCGATTTGTATTTGATATAGTCTTTAGCAAACATCTTGAAGCTCTCACGTTGGTAAATTTTGATATAGCAGAACACCTTTATAATGATCATGCAATCAGGAGCGAAAAGCGACCGGCGCCGGTGCGCCGCCCCTGTGGAGGCCGGGCGTTAGCCCGAATAGCCGTGAGCAAAAAAATTCAAACTGAATTAAAATAAAGGTGTTCTGCTATAATGGACAGGGATATGTTGTGCAGGCAAAAAGACGCATATGCAACATTTGGCAATTATTTGCCTGATCAGACGGGGTTTCCAGATTTTTTCAGGTTTGCTGGAAATTATTTTTTGCTGCGCAATTTTATCAGAATATGAAGTGCGAAAGGTGCCGAGGGAAAAATGAACCAGGGTGTGGCTATGCCGGTGAACAGAATATTGATCGCTGCAAAAAACCCGATCATGAATACCGATAGTTTGACCCTTTTGGATTGCCCGGGATACCATTGCAGGAACTGGTCGAAAACTGAGCCAGCCTTGTTGAAAATGCCGCGCAGGCGATTATCCGTGCTGTACCCCGGTTTGCCGGAGGAAAATGGAATTCCCTTGATTTCTTCAGGCTGGTCGTTATTGGGTGTTTCCGGTTGATTTTTCCCGCCAATCCGTACCCGGTAACCGGCAATCGGATCCTCGCCCTCCTTTACCCGGTGTTTACCGGCAAAATCATAGCCAACGGCCAGTTGTTTGTGTGACAGTCTGTAGACATTTTCCGACACCATGATACCGCCGGGGTCACAAAGCGCTTCAAGACGTGCAGCGATATTGACGCCATCGCCATAAAGATCGCCTTCCTTGTCCATTACATCGCCCAGATTGATACCGATCCTGAACTGCATCCGGGATTTTTTCGGCAGATCGAGATTTTCCGCGCCAATCGCGTCCTGGATTTCCACCGCGCAACGCACCGCTTCGACAACGCTGCCAAATTCGCCAATCACCGCATCACCCCAGGTGTTCACCATGCGTCCTTCATGATCAACGAACAGGTCATCCATGATTTTGCGATAGCGTTCCAGCTTGTTCATCGTTGCCGCTTCATCGGTCGCCATCATGGCGCTGTAGTTCTGGACATCGGCACAGAATATCGTTGTCAGTTTCCGCTTCAATTTCGTTCACCCTGCAATATCAAATCTGTTTTTCCCGGATTCTTGCGTCCTGGACACCGGGTTCCCTTAATAATAACTCCCTTTACCCTGATATTATATGGGATATATCTTGGCAATTATTAGTGCTGTTTCATCGCCAAAAACCACTCCACAAACTTCCGGCAGAAAATCACCTCAATCCCAGGCGCCCAACATAAAATGCAGCCGCGCCTTAAGATCAGTTGATCAGGTAGGATTGGTATCTTCAACTTCCGGAAGTAATAACTTGTTGAACTGGCCATGCACACGGAAGCGGGCCAGATAGGTGGGCAACACGGATGTCAGTGTTTTGGCTTTGATTCCCATGCTGGCAAGGGTGAGGTTTTGCCGGTTGGCTTTCTGGCTGACAACATTGTCGGTTTTCAGCATTTTCACCTGGTCGCGGGTAATCGGAGCGCCGGGAAACCAGTCGGTTAATCTGGCTACCAGTCCTGCAACGGGGAAGGGGATTGTGATGAAAGCGTTATTGCGCCCGGTATGATCGAGCAGCGTTTCCATGCACTGGCGGAAGGTCAGGATTTCACTGCCGCCAATTTCATAGGTTTTGCCGCCCTCAAGTTTACCCTGTGCCGCCAGCGCCACTGCCTTGGCCACATCGCCCACATAGATCGGTTGAAATCGGGTTTTACCACCGCCGATCAGCGGTAGCAATGGTGAGAAAGTGGCAATTTCGCCAAATTTGTTGAAGAAATTGTCATCGCTGCCAAAGACAATCGAAGGGCGAAGAATAACCGCTGATTTAAGTGCTTTGCGAACCTGCTTTTCACCCTCGCCTTTCGAGCTGCAATAGACTGAATGACTATCCGCATCAGCGCCGATTGCACTGACGTGTACCAATGACGCATTACTTTTTTTGCAGTTCTCGGCAATCACCCGTGCTCCATCGCAATGGACATTGTGGAATTTTTGTTTTCCGGTTTCGCCTAAAATACCGACCAGATTGATAACCACATCCGATCCCTCGATCGCCCGTTCCACCGACCAGGGGAAACGCAGATTCGCCTGTACCGTCTGGATCTGGCCGACCGTTCCCAAAGGCTGCAGGTGAAAAGCCAGATCAGGCCGGCGAACCGCCACGCGAATCTGGTAACCTGCTTTCGCCAGCGCGCCGACCACATGGCGGCCGACAAATCCCGAACCGCCAAAGACGGTGGCGATTTTCACTGTGTTGTTCCGGCCCTGTTTGTTGTTTTCCATGAAAAACCCTGTTTTCTGCCTGGGATACCAATCTAGTTACCGTCTGGCATATCCGCTTTGGCCCTGGTTTTGCAACCCGCAATTGCCGGTTCGCTAACAAAATGCCAGAATTCCGGTCCGCATTCTCAACTGGTCAATATTCAGGTCGCAATAATCGTTTCAGACACTGTGATAAACCTTATTAACGCCGGTGAAAAGCCACTAATTGGAGATATTGCAATTCCGTGCCAATTGCCTCGCAAAAATTCGTTTTTTTCGCGTTGACAGACAACCCCGCCCGGCTTAAACCTCACACCCATTGCAAAATGGCAATGCCCAGATGGCGGAATTGGTAGACGCGCTGCGTTCAGGTCGCAGTGGCCGCAAGGCCGTGGAGGTTCGAGTCCTCTTCTGGGCACCA
>JAAEMP010000230.1 GCA_024225445.1 Hyphomicrobiales bacterium
AAAGTCGACAATCGATACTTTGTCCGCACAACTGCCGTTAGGTTTAAAACAGAGCGAGGCAATAATCACCACATACTAAACTGCCATCAACCACTACAGGAATGCCAAATACCACCTCGGAACCGCCCATGCTGACATCGCTTCGGAACAGCAACAATTGCCAACAAATCCACCATTCCAGGTGAAGGTTCAAGTTTTGCGTGTAGCCAGTTCCCTATATAGCGCCTCTGGCGATACGCCAATTTCTGCGGCAATTTCCTTCCATTCTCCCCTGGCGGGAAAATCACCACTGCGCCAGTCGAGCCATGCATCAAGGCGTTCACTGACTTTTTTCATGGTCAGTATCTCGCTTCGATATCGAGCCGATTGAAGGCTGTGGGCCAGATATGCCGACCAGATCGAAGACAATTTTATGTCTTCTTCTATCAGACTCAAGAACCGGGAAATCGGCATTCTTCTAACGGTGCATTGCGACAGGCAAACTGCATCACAACGATAGATTGGCGAATAAACCGACGCCTCTGCCACGATGCCGGGAGCCCTGGAGCGGTGCAGTACCAGCTCCCTGCCACTCACCAACGACCGCGAAAGCATTATTTCGCCGTGTTCCAGAACATAAAGCGATTCAACTTCATCACCGCGGGCAAAAAGCAAAGCACCGGCATCATAGCGCTCCTGTGCTTCGCCTTTGTCGCGCAGCATATTAAAAAACCCGGTCAACATGATTATTATCATATCAGATGTTTTGGCCCACCGGTAATATATCGCTACCGAAAACAAGGAGACCTCTATGCGCAACCTGATAACAGCAGTTGGCCTGGCTCTGGCAATGTCGAGCCAGATAGCACTCGCACAAACTTCCGGCGATCATGTTTCAAAATATGCAGGCCAGGAGAAACGTACAATCAAGAGCCTCTCGGCAGACGATATCGCGGAACTGCAAAGGGGTGCCGGATGGGGTCTGGCAAAAGCAGCTGAACTGAATGGCGTACCCGGTCCCGCCCATCTGCTGGAGCTCAAGCATGAGATTGGCTTGACACCGGAACAGGTTGAAAAGATTCAGGTTATTTATAATCAGATGAAAACTGATGCAATCGTGTTGGGCAACCGGCTGATTGCCCAGGAACTCGAACTGGAAAAACGCTTCCAGAGCGATATCCCAAGCGCTAAAGAATTGAAATCCATGCTGAGCGCACTGGGAGCTACCCGCTCGCAACTACGATTTGTCCATCTCGCCACGCATCTGAAGACACCGGACATCCTGAGCGACGAGCAAGTCGCATCCTATAACCAGCTTCGCGGATATAATTCAGATGACCCTTGCGCCAACATTCCGCAAGGGCACAACCCGGCAATGTGGAAAAAGCACAATGGGTGTAAATGAAAGTAATTCCTCAAGCCATATCATTCCTGCATGGATCGGCAAAGATTCCTTGTTGCCACACAAGTAATGAACTGCCATTGATATCAGATTGAATTGAGCCAAAAACAGGAAACGAACAATCTTGCGATCTGATGCGGAAACTGCAGAGACAGGCGAACTTCAGCGCTATCAGCAAGTCGCATGGCAAACCCAAAGGGTCTATGTCGCTGAAAACTCAACCTTCTATCAACAGCTCTGGAACGGCGTTTCACCTCCGGCCGATCTGCGTGACCTTCCCGATCTTCCACTTTCAGACAAGGCGCAACTGAGGCTGTCGCAAGCCGGGCAACCGCCATTCGGCAACTATCTGGCCTCTCCTCTGTCAAAGGTAAACCGTCTTCACCGGACATCCGGCACATCCGGCCAGGCAATGAATCTCGCCATGTCGGCGCGGGATTGCGATATCACGGAAACCGTCGGTGCCCGCAGCCAGAGCGCCGCCGGATTAAACGAGAATCACACCGTTGTGCATTGCCTCAATTACCAGATGTGGATGGGAGGTATTACAGATCACATGACACTGGAACGCACCGGGGCGACAGTTGTGCCCTTCGGTGTCGGCAATACGGAACTCCTGATCCGCACGATCGGCGAGATTGGTATCACCGCAATCTCGTGCACCCCGTCTTATCCAGCGGTTCTGGAACGCGTATTAAGTGAAAAATTTCCGGATTTATCACCCGCCGACCTCGGCATCACACTTGGATTGTTTGGTGGTGAACCAGGGCTTGATGATCCTGCATTGCGCGATCGCATCCGGCAGATATGGGGAATGGAGCCCCGTAACGCCAATTATGGCGTATCGGATGTCTTTTCGAATTTTGCCGCGCAATGCGAACACGACACACGTCTGCATTTTCTTGCATCCGACGTGCTTTATCCCGAGTTGATCGATCCCGATACGCAACAACCGCTGGCACTGGAAGCAGGACAGCAGGGAGAACTTGTTCTCACCCATCTGCTTCGCGACTGCCAGCCACTTGTCCGGTTTCGCACCGGTGATATCATAGCAATCGATGCCACCGAGCCATGCGCGTGCGGACGCACAGGCATGCGTTTTCGCGTTGTCGGCCGAAGTGATGACATGGTCGTTGTTCGCGGGTTGAACCTGTTTCCTACCATGGTGGCAAAGGTGCTTAACGGTTTTGAGGAATTATCCGGTGATTACCGCATCGTGCTTGAGACAAAACCGCCTTTTGATTTGCTGCCGCTGCAGGTAGAGTTGGCCAAAGGGAGAATAGAGCGCGATAATCTTGCTGAACGTGTTACCCGGGCATTTAAATCCAGCCTCGGTGCAACCGCCAGTGTTCGCGTAGTGGCGGCGGGAACTTTCCCGCTCACCGAGGGAAAAACACGACGCGTTGTGAGGACACACCAATGAACATATTTGAATATGAGACCATTTTGAGCACGGTTGACGACAAGGGCGTGCGCACGATTTCACTCAACCGGCCCGATAGTCTGAACGCCATGAACATGAAGCTAATTCGCGATGTCACACAGGCTTTCGACGATGCCAATGCAGATCGCCAAACACGTGCAATTATTTTCACCGGTGAAGGTCGGGCATTTTGCGCCGGTGATGACCGTAACGCCCATGTTCACCCGGAATGTGAAGAAGAGGCCCGCGCCATGGTGGATGCTATCCAGCGGGCAACCCGGGCGATTGTCTTTGGCGCAAAACCGGTCGTCGGTGCAATAAATGGCTGGGCTGTCGGTGGTGGTTTCGAATGGGCAATCAACTGCGACTTTCCGATCTGGGCTGACAGCGCCAAAGGTTTCTTCCCGGAAGTATCACTCAACCTGTTTGTTACCGGTGCGGTGACATCTCTGCTGCCCGCCCTGGTTGGCCTGAACAAGGCCCGCGAACTGCTGTTCTTTGGCGAGCGCCACAGCGCCGCTGAACTTGAACAGATGGGTGTGGCCTGGCGCGTTGTCGCCGATGCGGATCTGCGCAATGAGGCACAGAAAGTTGCGGAAAAACTCAGCGCATTGCCACCCCTGTCTGTCAGGGCGATGAAACGGGTGCTCAACCAGAGTTCCGCCAGTGACCTGCATCGAGCACTGCAACTTGAAACAGAAGCAACCGTTGCCGGATTCCTCGACCCTGAAACTACCGCACGCTTGAAGGACTTCTAGAGGCTTTCACGGCAACCATAACACAGCGCGATTTATCTCAAAAAAGTGATGCATTGGCGATGATATATGCACCCAATAGCAGCAAAGCAACGAAGAAGGTTTTTCGAAATATCCGCTCCGGCAATCGCTTCCGGATAACCTGCCCCAGAGCCATGCCAATCACAGCGGGAACCAGCGCGGCCGCAGATAAAATACCTTGTTCAACGGTTAAAAGGTCGTTGGATTTTAGTGCTGCGGCAAGAGCCAATGTCGAAACGGTGAAGAGCATCCCCATAGCTTGAATGAGCTTGTCTCGCGGAAGACCGATTGCCTGAAGAAACATCACACCGGGTACCGCAAATGAGCCCGTCATACCTGTCAGCACGCCATTTACGGTTCCAATCAACGGACCTGCCCAAACTTCCTGTTGCCTGTTTATTATAAGCCCAATCCCCCTAAGGCTTGTCACGGCATAGGTTATCAGCAACCCACCCAGCAAAGCGGATAACAGCCACAAATCAATTCTGGTGAGAGCAGTGGCCCCAATCCAGACTGTCGCCGTTGCCAATAACAGGAACGGCCAGATACGGCGCAGGATCTCAGTCCCGTTACTCCCGGCCATTGCCTGCCAGAAGTTGGTAACAAAAGAAGGCAAGAGCAACAGTGCCATGGCAGTGGGCAAATCAAGAGCGACGGTCAACAGACCCAGACTTACCGTCGGCAGGCCAAGCCCAATGACGCCCTTGACCGTCCCTGCGAGAAAAAATGTGCAAATGATTATGATCAGAACAACAGGTTCATACATAGCTTGAGTATATCGATGTCACAGCAATTTTGCATGAAGAAATATTTCAACCCACACTGACCTTGCCAGTGCTGATTTCATGCGCTTTTTGTTCCATCAGGCGTTTACGATACTGGCTTTGTACAACATCGACCGCCAGCAGAATGATCAGCACAAAATAGAATGTGGTTTTTGACATCGGCTCGACCGGAAAGCCCGCCAGTTTGATATGGGCAAGATGTCCGCCTTCGGACACCAGCATGATTCCGACAATAAACAGCACAAAAAGACCCAGCACTTCATACATCCGGTTTTGTTTCAGAAACTCCGCCACCCGTTCTGCCAGCACAATCATCAATATGCCCGAAATGATGATTGCGGTTGCCATAACGAAAAACACATCGGTAAGTGCCATTGCCGACAGGATTGAATCAAAAGAAAACACCAGGTTCATGATCACGATCCACATGATGATACTGGTGATTGATTTTTTGCCGCTGCCTTCACTGTCCTCCACATGCTGAACTGCCAGCATATGCATGATTTCTTTCATCGCCGTATAAATAATGAATATCCCGCCAAACAGCACAATCAGAGAATGACCGTTAAAATCACCCTCGGCAATTCCCGGAAAATGGACAGCAAACAGGGAATCCTGGAAATACTGGATGGCATTGATCAGGACAAACAAAAGACCGATGCGAAGAAATATCGCCAGACCAATTCCCATCTGGCGCACGATTTTCTGCTTGGCTGCCGGTGCCCGTTTCGATTCAATGGAAATATACAAGAGATTATCAAAACCCAGCACTGCCTGCAGCAATATCAGCATCAACAGGGTGAACATGTTATCCAGTGACAATATCGATTCCATTTGACCAATGCCCTCCAAAATTTCGAATCCAGATTTCAACTCATTAGCAAAATTCGCTGAGTTCGAACAGTCTGTCGATCAACACCAGTGCACAGATTTTCTTGTTCACTGTTTACGGGTGGTGACAAATGCTACTGCGGCACTGGCAACGACCAATCCAGCCAACTGGACATATGTCATCGTTTCTCCAAACATGATATTGGCGATCAACAAGGTAAATCCGGGTACCAGAAAAAACAGTACCGAAGTTCTGGCCACACTGTCTCTGCTTATCAAAAACATCAACAATCCTACAGCTCCAAACGACATAACGAAAATCAGCCAGAACATGGCAAACAGGAATTCGCCGGTGGGTTCTATCTTCATTGTCTCGGTCGAAAAAGCCAACACCCCGGTCAGGACAGTCGCGCCAAAATACTGGGCACTCAATCCGGCTAGTAAATCCGTCCCACCGGCATAATGTTTTTGATAGATGGTTCCCAGTGAAATACCAAAAACAGCAACCGCGCTGGCAATCAGACTGGACACCGGGAATGTCATGGCTTCACCGTTGATACCGGGTACCAGCACCATCCCAACACCAAGTAATCCTACCAGAAACAACCCAACAGTCCGCACAGAAATTTTCTCGTTAATAAAGATTCTGGCCAGCAATAAGGTGAGGATCGGCTGCAGACTGACAATCAGGGCAGAAACCCCGGCAGGCATCCCACGGTCAATCGCAAAAAATACACCGCCCAGATAGCCACCATGCAGCAATATTCCAACCAGGGCACTGTGGGCCAGCAATTTTATGTTTGGCCATTTTTTTACGGTAAACCAGGCGACAGGAATCAGCAAAACCAGCACCAGGGCAAAGCGTATAAACAAAAAAGTAAACGGTTCCGCATAGGGCAAACCCAGCCGTGCGCCGATAAATCCCGTCGACCACAAAAGTACAAAAATACCCGGTGCCGACCAGAGTAAAAATCTCTGCATAAACTACTCCGCCTGTATTTCTGCCAGTGATATCAGCAACGTAGCATCATCCACCTGCTCACCTTCAACAACATGGACAAGTTCGATTTCACCATCACGCGGTGCAGTCAGGGAATGTTCCATTTTCATCGCTTCAAGAATCGTCAGTACCTGACCCTCAGTAACACTTTCCCCAATACTGACCTTTACCGATTTTACCAGCCCGGGCATCGGCGCAATGATCGAACTGGCACCGGCACCACCGGCATCGTCAATTTCCAATGGATCTATAAGATGAAAAACAAACGCTCGGGCTCTCCCGATCACCGTTACCCCATTATCCATATCCATGGATACGACATCGATAGTCCCGCCTTCCCAGCTGATCGAGATTTTTGGCTTGTGCAAATTTTCTGAAGATGTGTTCGCGATCTGAAGCTGAATTTTTTGACCGTCAAATTCAACCAGATAACCGTTTTCACCTTTATGTTCTATTGCACAGCAATAGGTTCTCTGCTGATGTATGAAATCAATATGGGTCCAGCCAGTTCCCCACCCGCGCCAGTTATGAAATCGTTCTTCAATGCTGCGCCAACCTGCAAACAATTGCTGCTGAAACAACATCACGGCGCCAATCGCGATATCGACCGGCTCAGCTTCACCATCTGAAATCAACCCGTCAATTTCACGCTCAATCAGCCCGGTATCAACCTGGCCCTGACCAAATCCCTGATTGTGGCAAAGGGCCGACAGGAAAGCCACATTGGTGGTCACACCGCCGATATAGGTTTCATCAAGCGCCTTACGCATTTTTTCCAGCGCTTCGTCACGATCATCGCCATGGGTGATGATTTTCCCGATCATTGGATCATAATGCGGGCTGATCACTCCGCTTTCGCTAACCCCGCTGTCAATACGCGCAATTCCCTCCGGCAGGATAAAACGTGTCAATTCTCCGGTGCAGGGCAGAAATTCGTTGGCTGGGTCTTCAGCATAAATCCGGGTTTCAAATGCCCAGCCGCTGATCGACAAATCCTCCTGGACAAACGGCAAAGGTTCACCATTGGCGACGCTCAGTTGCAACCTGACCAGATCAAGGCCTGTTATCATTTCGCTCACCGGGTGTTCAACCTGCAACCTGGTATTCATTTCCATAAACCAGAAACGATCAGGTTGAAGCCCATCACTGCCATCGACAATAAATTCAACAGTGCCTGCCCCGCTATAATTGACTGCCTTTGCCGCTTTGACCGCAGCATCCCCCATGGCGGCGCGCATCTCTGCATTCATACCGGGTGCCGGGGCTTCCTCAATCACCTTTTGATGGCGGCGTTGCAGAGAACAATCACGCTCGAACATATGCACAACATTGCCGTGATTATCGCCAAAAACCTGGATTTCAACATGGCGTGGCGAGGAAATGAATTTTTCAATCAATACCTGCCCGTCACCGAAACTGGCTTTGCCTTCACTGACCGCGCCTTCAAGTGCGGCATTAAACCCGGATGGTTGGCCAACCAGTCGCATCCCCTTGCCTCCACCCCCGGCACGCGCCTTGATCAGCACGGGATAACCGATCTTCTCAGCTTCCCCTGCCAGAAATTCGCTATTCTGGTTATCCCCATGATAACCCGGTACGACCGGCACACCGGATTGCTCCATCAGCAATTTTGCCGCGTCTTTCAGGCCCATCGCCCGGATTGCATCAGCAGAAGGCCCAATGAAAACCAGTCCGGCAGCATTTACCGCTTCCACGAATTGAGGGTTTTCAGACAAGAACCCGTAGCCCGGATGAATAGCCTGCGCGCCTGAATGCTTTGCCGCATCAATGATATTTTCAGTTTTCAGGTAACTCTCAAGCGCTGCGGCCGGTCCGATATTCACCGCTTCATCGGCCATCCGCACATGCAACGCATCACTATCCGCATCAGAAAAAACCGCTACGCTCTTGATACCCATATCTTTGGCTGTGCGCATAACACGACAGGCAATTTCGCCTCTGTTGGCTATCAGGATTTTTTTGAACACTTGTAGTATTTCTCCTTCATCATCCCTGATTTTGGTCTAGGTCATAGACCCAGAAACAGGGTCGTAATGGCGGTAAAACTGCAAAAATATGCAAGGAAAAGTGTGCAGGATGGGCTTTTTGCCCATTCAAGCGCTTTGACGCAGCAGATTGAAGCAGTATTACCGTCCTTCGGATATCACCAATTTGTCCAGCAACAGCGTTGCAAGTTCTTGAAAACCAAAAGGTTTCCCGCGAACTTA
Organism: Hyphomicrobiales bacterium; assembly: GCA_024225445.1. Lineage (GTDB taxonomy): Bacteria > Pseudomonadota > Alphaproteobacteria > Rhizobiales > Rhizobiaceae > JAAEMP01. The sequence goes on from JAAEMP010000230.1 coordinate 8,425, forward strand.
CGCCTTGTATCTGAGCAAATTGATTCATACCATTTCGATCCTGTTTATGAGTCTATGACCTAGAGATCGGCTAAATTCATCCCAATTCACATCCTGAACAACCCGAACCGGGTTTCTTCAATTGGTGCATTCAAAGCTGCCGAGAGACTCAATGCCAGCACATCCCTTGTTTTTCTGGGATCAATGACGCCGTCATCCCACAACCTTGCCGATCCATAAAGCGGATGGGACTGTTCCTGGAACATGTCAATGGTCGGCTGTTTAAACTGCGCTTCTTCCTCGCTGCTCCATTCACCGCCACCACGCTCGATCGCGTCACGCTTGACGGTTGCCAAAACACCGGCGGCCTGTTCTCCACCCATCACCGAAACGCAGGAATTTGGCCACGTCCACAAGAAACGCGGGGAATAGGCCCGCCCGCACATGCCGTAATTTCCCGCACCGAACGACCCGCCGATAATCATCGTGATTTTCGGGACTTTCGTCGTCGCCACCGCCGTCACCAGTTTAGCCCCATCCTTGGCAATGCCGCCGACCTCATATTTCTGACCGACAATAAAACCGGTAATGTTCTGCAAAAACACCAGTGGAATTTTGCGTAGCGAGCACAATTCAACGAAATGCGCCCCTTTCACGGCACTTTCAGAAAATATCACGCCATTATTGGCAATGATTCCCACCGGCATGCCTTCAACATGGGCAAATCCGCAAACCAGAGTCGTACCATATCGCGATTTGAACTCATCAAACCGGGAACCATCCACCACACGGGTAATCACCTCGCGCACATCATAAGGGGTGCGCTGGTCATCAGGGATTATGCCCAGCATCTCTTCAGGATCATAGGCCGGCATTTGGGGTGTTTGCATCTGCAGTTGCCGGGGCTTGGTTCGATTGATATGGGCCACCGCCCGCCGCGCCAGTGCAAGTGCATGTTTGTCATCCTGTGCCAGATGATCAGCAACGCCGGACAGGCGGGTATGTACATCACCGCCACCCAGATCTTCGGCACTGACAATCTCGCCGGTCGCCATTTTAAGCAACGGCGGTCCTGCCAGAAATATCGTTCCCTGCTCTTTCACAATGATTGTCTCATCGCTCATCGCTGGTACATAGGCGCCACCCGCAGTGCACGATCCCATGACCACGGCAATCTGGGCAATGCCTTTGGCCGACATATTCGCCTGATTGAAAAATATGCGCCCGAAATGTTCGCGATCGGGGAAAACTTCATCCTGATTGGGCAGATTGGCACCGCCTGAATCAACCAGATAAATGCATGGCAGGTTGTTTTGTTCAGCAATTTCCTGGGCACGCAGGTGTTTTTTCACCGTCATTGGAAGATAAGTGCCGCCTTTCACCGTCGCGTCATTGCAGACGATCATCACATCCTGCCCCTCAACCCGCCCGATCCCTGTAACCACGCCGGCAGAAGGTGCAGCACCGTCATATAAACCATTGGCGGCAAGCATTCCTACCTCCAGAAAAGGTGAACCGGCATCCAGCAGGCGCTCAACGCGCTCGCGTGGCAGAATTTTGCCGCGTGATATATGGCGTTCGCGCGATTTTTCACCACCACCCTCACGCGCTTTTTCACCTGCCAGGCGGATTACCTCCAGTTTTTCAAGGTTTGCCGCATGATTGGCCTTGAAGCTGTCGCTTGAAGTGATAATTTTTGAAGACAGTTTGCTCATATGACCATTCTTGAAATACAAAATTGCGATTTATCTGCAGTCTGCACAATCGATTACCCAATGCAACTGCGCAATGAAGAATCCGGC
>JAAEMP010000231.1 GCA_024225445.1 Hyphomicrobiales bacterium
AATCGCCGAAACCATCCGTGCCAAACTGGCAAGAGCCAGCCCGAGATTGTTGACCTTTATTGATTATCCAGGTGAAGTCGAGGTAACGAACAATGCATGCGAACGGGCACTGCGACCGGCAGTCATCCAGCGCAAGGTCACTAACGGGTTCCGTTCAATGTGGCAGCTGAAGGCGATTGCGCGGTCAGAACCGTGGTTGACACCGGCAAACTCTCCGGCAAATCCCCGTTTCAGACGCTTTTGACTACAATATCTTGAAATCAGTGTGTAACATGCCCCAATTCTTGGGGCTGAGTAATTACCGTACTGGCTTCTTTGAAGGGTTTCGAGTTTATTTCCTTTTTGGTATTAACCGGATTGCGGAGCTGTTACTCTGGAATTGCACTACAGATGAAAATCCATGAGGGTGCGTAGTTACCATTTCATGCTGGTTTGTTTGAAAACAGGCGAATATTTGCGAAAATTGAACTGTCAATTCCTGTTTGTTTCTTCCCATATTGCCAAATTGTTGCTGAGATGAAGAAATTGGCGAAGGTATAAGCGACGGCAACTGCCAATAATTGGTATTCAGCAAAAAATAGCAGGATTATTCCGGCCGCCAATAATAAACCAATACTGCTTATCACTGCGGTTGCAATATGAAGATTGTGGACGGCGAGAATCAATGTCGCGGGACCGAATAAGGCGCGGATAATCATTGTAAAAGAGACGATGATCAGGACGGGTTGACCGTACGTGATATTTTCAGAGAATAATCCGAGCAACCAGTTTCCCAAGAAAATAAAAACCGTAATTATTCCGATTGAGTAGACAAGAGATGCCATGTTTGCCTGGGTAATTTTTTCATTCATTTCGTTGAAATTTTTCCTAATCGTATGCTCGGTGATATCAGGCATTAGCAACATATAAATAGTGCGCATTCCAAATCCGGCGAGAACCCGATATCGGAAACAAATATGGAGTACTGCGATCTCTGCGACATTGGACAATATACTGGTTAGTAACAAAATCAGGTCGATCATATAGTCCCATAAGAGTGAAGTTGCCAACCAGGGATAGGAGGCTTTCTTCCAACGGGGATGATCGTTTTCAACTACGTTATTTTGAAATATGTTTTTCAACTCCAGCGCTCTTGCAATCACAATTATCACAGCAGTCCAGCTGGCAATGGCACTGATGATCATAACTGAATACACATCGTTTGATGTATTGGCAGCGAATATTGTACTAACGCCGATTAGCACCAACAGCGGACGAAACAATGTTTCCGGCAACGAACCTGTCAACTGGCGATTCAGACCGATCAATATGGCACTGTTCAAATTCAGCAGCGATGTGCCGATTGCGGTTATTACGACCAATAATGCGAATATAAAATTGTCCTGTGGCAACATCTGAAGCGGGAAATAATAGCCGATTGTCAGCACGATCATCAAACAACCAGCGCTCACCAGGATATATTTTAGTGCCGCAGTGATGAAGCCCTTCAATAATCCTGAGCGCTCTGTCACCCGATATTCTGCCGCAAAAATTGACGCTACAGAATTGAAGCCAATTGGGAGGCATACGGTCAGTATCGCTACCATGGACACAAATATCGCAAATGTACCCAATGCGTCAACGCCGAGATTTCTGGCGATCAACATGTTGACCAGAAAAATCGCAAGCCCACCACCCAGGCGCCCTGTCAGGAGTAGCAGGAAACGGCACAGGTAGTTCCAAAAACTCCGTAGAGTCACTTTGCTGCCTTTTGCTTCAATTCGTGGACTATTCTTAGAACCGTCGCCCTGTAAGTGCGTAACTTGAAAATTGTACTTCCAACAAGGTTTGCTGCCATAGAACTGGTAAAGTGATAACGGGCAGGGGCCTGCAAAATATCGCCGGTCTTGCCAACAAAACCTTTCTTGAACTGATGGAGCCCCGCATCGAGATCATTTCCGCCCAGGTCATACCAATTGATATTTTCCTGATTACATAAATGTTCGGCCACCCACCAGTGCATTGCGTATCCGGCTTTTAATGCCAGTGCACGGTCATCAGTGGCGCCAAACATATAGACCGCCATATTGCCAATTGTTGAGAAAACTCCGCCAGCGGTTACTTTTCCCTTGTGGTAAACAAGGACAATTTTAGGTCTGATATCTTTGACCTCACTTTGCATTATGTTGCTAAGGGAGTCGATTGCTGAAGCATCCAAAAATTGCTTTCTATTCATCATATCCGTGTAAAGGCCCTGGAATACTTCCAATCCATGTTGATCGTCAGCAAATTGAATATCGAATTCGTTTTTATGTGCCTTGCGCAGGTTATAACGCCATTTCTGATTCAGGCTGGTCATCAGACATTCGGGGTTTTGACCGGTATTGACAATATATCGTTCCGGGGCTGCCAGCGAGTCGCCAAGCTTGAAGCCAAGTGAAAGCAATTCTTCACAGGTTTTGTCGGCGATTTGGGGAACTGCCAATGGCATGATAGTCAGATGAAAATTACGTTTCCCGCAATATTCCGAAACGATAGCCTTTACCGCTAATCTGTAACTTGAAAAGTTGTGATCTGAATTTTCGAAATGCCATATCGGCCCCCATTTCAATACTGCCAGCCCGGTGGTGCTGAATGGTATCTTGCGAACGATTAACACCGCTCCAGCTATAATTTTACTTTGGTGCAGGATTTTGACACACTCAATATTGTCGTGGCCCCAGCGGGAGACATTGAAAACACCGGTCTGTTCGGGAATAATATCGCCAAATTTGACGGCAATTTTGTCCCACTCATTTGCCGAGATTATCTCAAGTTCAATTTCGTTACTCAAATGCGAAGATGAGTGTATTGTTTGCCCAAAAGTGTTTTGTTCCGGTGGGTTGGCAATCGGCATGCGATAACTGGCAGTGTTGCGGTTCATTTTAATTTCTCCGTTGAATCCTGGTAAATTGTGCTTTTGTCGATAATTTCTGGTGGCGGCCTCCATCGGGCGATACGTGGTGCAATATTCCACAGAGCGTTGATTGCAGGTACCGGGTCAGACATGCAAAATACCATGTGCACGTCTGATCGGATGCCGTCGATCACGGCTCTCAAACACCATTTGGCGGCTGTAACGGCGCTAATTTCACCGCGCAGAAATGAAGCTTTGATGCCCATCAGGTCGCCGCTTGTCCAGCAATAACGTATGCCAGCTTTACCCATGAATGGATGTTGATCCGGTTCATTGCCCGAGGCCCAATCGAAAAGATAATTTCCCAGATCAAGGCCGGCATGTTCGGGTAATGCATGATTGCCCGCAATACGCGGGTTGATCTCCAGAAAAGATGTGCGGCCATTATCAGAATTAACCAGGAATTGGGCGCAACCAATTCCGGAATAATCAAGTGCTGCGAGAAGGCGACTGGTCTGTTCAACTAGTTCACCTTCAGGTCGCAAAGTAATGCCTTTGACTGCGAGCCCGGTATCATCAATACTGTCGGTACGGTTGATAACCGCGTGCAGACATCTGATGAGCCTGCCGTTATTGGCAGCAAAATAAATATTATGCCTGGCACCTGTGAATTTCTGCTGAACCAACAGATCGTACTGTTCCCGTTTGATGTCAACAGTGATTGCGGCGAGTGATTGCTCATTTTCCAGAAAAACCGCTTTTTTCCCAGCCAGGCGCCTGGTCGAATCTTTTGGTCTTATAATAACCGGATAACCCAATTCCCTGATCGCGCTGGAAAATTCTATTTCATCACTGGTAGAGGCATATTCGGCTGTAGGCACGCCATTTTTCAATGCCAGTAGCATCATGTAATTCTTGTTCAGGCAATTATTGACCGTGTCTGCGGACATTGAGATGATATTTGGAAATGCGCTGAATAACTTTTCATGTTGAGCAATCAGCCTCACATATTCCTCTGCTATCGGAAAAATGGCCACTGGACCGATGTTAGATTCAACAAATCTGTGAAGTTCCTTGATGAAATTGTCTGGCGAAGATGTTAATGGCGAATGATCCCAAATATCTGAGACTGCGTTGGAATGGTTGCAGCTTTTGTCACAACCATGGGTACCAACGACTACTTTAAGTCCACGATCTCGCAGAGTTCTGGCTAATGTTAGGGATGGCCGATAATTGCCAAGCAACAAAACCGTATCTGGGTTATTTGTCATTTAATTTATCGCCTCAGTTCCAAATTGGTCTGGTTTGGATACACCAGAATTCTTGCAAGTGTGGTGATATGAAATGACGCCCAGCAAAATATTCCAAAAAATTTTGCGCTATCTTCCAGCAGAACCAGCATTGGGTTCAAACTGTGAAAAATTGTGTCGACTGCAAGGCTTACAACCAATGCGCCTCCTCCAACAAACAATAACCAGAAGTCGCTGGCAAGAATAACACGCCAACTGGTGATCAGATAACTCAGAGCGAGTATTACATATACAGCCAGCACAGCATTTTGGGTAATACCAAATGAAGGCAATACGGTTTCATGAAGAAGGAATGCGTCATCAAGGGCCAGCCATCCGGTTAAGATTCCAGCGGATAGCGAAAATTTCAGCAGGGTATCGCTTATTTTCATGGCTAATAGAAGCAGTGCAGAAAAAATACAAATTGCTGAAGTGGTAACCCACAGCATAACTCCTAAAGTGGATACAAAACCATAGTGGGAATGGCAACAATCTCCGGATAGCTGGGCTGCCGTTAACGGATCAAGAAACATCCATTTTGGTTCCACCCATGGCTGTAAAATTATAATTGCCAAAAATACTATTGGTATTAGCACCGTGACAATCCTGATTGTCCATTCTACCGGGTCTGATTTGCGTGTGAGTGCTTCTAAAACCCGTTCAGAAATACCACCGGAGAAGTGTTGTAAGGTATATGCCATGATTACGCTAGCCCTTTAAATTTGTTCTTGGTAGTTGTCGGTTTGGGACTCTCTGTTGCTGAAGGTAAAACCGAAATAGTATTTGTCTTTTGAGAATGAATATGATTCAGGCGATGCTGGACAGAAGATAGTAACTTGGGAAAATGCAGCAAATATTTTTTGATTACCAGGCGAACCCGAATTAACAAGCAGATTAGCAGGCCTTGCATGCTGAACGCGCGAGTATAATGGACAAGCGGTATTCGGGTATCGCACCAGTCTGATTTATAGGTTTCGTCACCAATCAGAAAATCGTAACTTTTGAGGCCGGAGCGCGATGCCAGTTCCAGCGTTTTGACAAGTAATAATGTTCCGGCTGAGTACTTTTTTCCAACATCATCTGAAAACGCAGTAACAAAATAATAGAAAGTCTCGTTTGACACAAATGCCAACATTCCGGCAATCATTTCCCCATTCAGATAAAGGCCGAAAACCTGCAATGATTGATCATTGTTGTTGAGCGCGTTCTCTATGGTGATGCGAAGAGGGCTGGGTTGAGAATTGACATTAAACGGATTGCGGCTACCATAGTTGTCGAGTTGATCGGATTTCCAATCAAGAATTCGCATAGCATCTCGTACACGTTGTTTGGTTCTGCGTGTCCGGCCAAATTTTACATCACCGGCTTTTTTTAGTGAGCGTAGTTTGCTACGCAACCGTTGTCGAGATTTGGAAGAACGTAGCCGAGCGAATTGCTCCTTCCAGTCTTTTTGTAAGGTTAGGGCGTGCGAACTATATTCTGCAGTCAATCGCTGTGAATACATGTCAGTTTTTTCGGATTTCATCAATATACTGGCAGGATTACGGATAAGATGAGCTGCATGAATAGACGGAAATTTTTCATGAATCATTTCAAGAATTTTACTGAAAAATTCGGTTGACATTGCAGCATGCTTTTCGTGATCAAAAACCATGCTGTTGTAGTCAGATATTTTTTCTCCAAGCCATTTGAGGCGGCACCCCAGCAAACCATTCTGCACGACAAACGGAAGTAACAGTGCAGGTGTTCCTTCAGTAAATCCAACCACAAATAAATAGCTGGTTTGCTGTTGCGCATTCAATTCCGCAAATTGATGTTCACCCGCAATAATACCCTTAGCCCACGATAATTTCTGAAACGGCGAAACTAACTTATTTTGCTGCAGGTATTCCCAGTGTGTTTCGATGCTCTCGATATCGCTGTAGTATGAAAAGTCATATCCCTCATATTCTCCAATATAGTTGTCGTTGGAATGTTGATCTAGATATGAATGGTTACCCATAATAATATTCCTCCGGAACCCGATATCGTGTAAGCGTAAGTTCGTGCAGTTTTTTATCTGGGATTAAACGATAATATGCATTTTTCGACCCCCACATTAATTGGGCACTGTAAAAATAACCTAAAAGAATATGGTAAATTATTAGACTTTGACTGAGTGAATTGGTGCAAACTGGAGTGTTGGAATTCCATCGTGCCGTTATCGGAACAGGTGAATCCAATGCCGAGAGCGATGCGACCAATCACGCCTGAGGAATACTTTAAGTGTTATGCTCTCCTGCACTAGTAGCGGCAGACCACTCGATGCTATTCGCTAAAACGTCTTCGTGATTGAACTAAATCCAGCGAGATTACATCTAATCCTACTGTGTCAGTTTTCTGGAATTGCATTTATTCTACTCCACTTGTCTGCGACAACAGGGGCAGAATTCAAGGGTGTTGACGAGGGTCTGGGCGATGATAATGCGCAGCGTTGCGATTGAATGGGGATTATGCCTTTGCAGTCTTGCTGGTGGCAGCCGGTTTTTGCGGTGCTTTGGAAAGGGCAAATTGCGCGATGATCCGG
>JAAEMP010000232.1 GCA_024225445.1 Hyphomicrobiales bacterium
GACAAGGAGGGTACGAATACAGATAAGAAAGCGCAAGAACAGGCCCAAATATATCCGGGCGCCTTTTCGAGCATTTGTTATCAGGAGGCGTGCCCTCCTTGTCAAACCCTGCGGGCGGTACTGACTTTGCCTCTGGATACGTTGCAAGCCCTTGAAAGTCAGACAACTTCCTGCGGGTTTACGCCTTTCCTTAAAACAAAATCAGTGCCGCAGAATGGCGTTTATTAACGGGTTCTGATCCTAAAGTTCGAGTAGCAAAGACATGACAAAAGAACAATTTGATTCTGATATCTTGATAGTCGGTGGCGGCTATGTCGGCCTGTCAATTGCCCTGGCGACCAAAACAGCCGCACCCCATTTGTCAATCTGCGTGCTGGATGGCGCACCGGCCTCAGCGATAGAACATGAGACCCGTGCATCGGCAATCGCTGCCGCTGCCTGCCGGATGCTTGATCAACTGGATGTCTGGCAGGAACTGTCGGGTGACGCCCAGCCCATCAACGAAATGATCGTTACCGATTCCAGATTGAGTGATGTTGTGCGCCCGGTTTTCCTGACATTCCCGGCAACCGATGAAAATGAACCATTCGCCCACATGATTCCCAACCGCAGCCTGATTACGGCACTGCGGATGAAAGCTGCAGAAAACAACGTCGAACTGCATCAGGACACCATCGTTACCAGCCAGCAAATTGATTCAAATTCCGCCAGCGTCACCACCGCATCGGGGATACAATATAAGGCAAAATTGTTAATCGCTGCGGACGGCGTTCGTTCGCGGCTGCGCCAGGCGGTGGGCATCAAGACCATGCACTGGTCCTACGACCAGACCGGCATTGTCACAACCCTCGCCCATGAGCGTCCTCACAACGGTTGTGCCCAGGAGCACTTCCTGCCGGCAGGGCCATTTGCCATCCTGCCGTTGAAAGGCAACCGCTCATCCCTGGTATGGACCGAGCCAACACGCAACGCCGAACGCATTCTTGCCATGGAGGATTTCGATTTCGAGCTGGAGTTGGAACAACGTTTTGGCCATAAGCTGGGCAAGATAAAAGTTGAAGGGGCACGAAAAGGATTTCCACTCGGCCTGACCCTGGCAAGGGAGTTTGTTCGCCACCGCTTTGCTCTGGCCGGTGACGCGGCCCATGGAATTCATCCGATATCCGGTCAGGGGCTGAATCTCGGATTCATGGATGCCGCCGCCCTTTCCCAGACCATCGTTGAAGCAGACCGGCTGGGCCTTGATATCGGCACACTGACGGTGTTGGAAAACTACCAGATGTGGCGACGCTTCGATACGGTACGCATGGGCGTGGTCACCGATGTACTCAACCGGTTGTTTGCCAATGACAATCCCATTATTCGCGCTGCAAGAGATTTTGGATTGTCCGTGGTTGACCGATTACCCGGTCTAAAAACCCGGATGATCACCCAGGCCGCCGGCTTGTCACAATCCACTCCCAATCTGCTGCAGGGTAAAGCGATCTAGAGTATCCGGCAGGATCAGAACTCTTCAGTCTTCAAGCGGTCGTGCTTCCGAAGGCAGTAAAATCGGAATGCCGTCACGAATGGGGTAGGCAAGTTTAGCCGCATTGCTGACCAGTTCATGATTATCCGGATCAAATTCCAGGTTTGTGTGGGTAAGCGGGCAAACCAGCATCTCCAGAAATTTTGGATCAATTTCGGTCCGGTCTTTGTTTTTTGGGCTATCCATATGCTAGAGGCTTTCTTGTTTATATTGAATCGTTTGACCGATTTTTGGCGTTTGCTGGCAAGGCAGGTTTTGCGCCGTGGTCTGGATGACCACAAGCGAAACATAACGCAGTCCAGCGAGCGCCAAAAACCGGCCTTTCAGGTGGGCCAGATCGGCCCATCTGCGACGTTGCGGCACTTGCCCGATCAACCAGATCGCGCTGCGCACCGCGCCCTGCATACTGGGCTGATCTTGCTCCATCAAACGGTTCAATATAAACATGAAAGCCTCTAGTGTCCTGGTTCAGTAATACGTGGTATTTAGGATTGCCAGATTTTGTCTTTGGGTAGGAAGTGTTGTGCAGGTGATATTGTTTATCATCAAGCAGCACTGACGCCCTCCAAAGGCAAAATCTGGCAACCGCAGGCGTATTTTTAGGCACACCGGACTGCGTTGCGCAAGCCTTATGATGAAAATCACCGCGTTTGCGCACCTAACCGGAGCACCTAAAAATGCGTCCTAAATACCACGTATTACTGAACCAGGACACTAGAGCACCTTTTGCCTATTGCAGACTTCCTCCGGGATTGCCTTCGGTTTTCGCCAGCTCAAACTCTGTAATCGCAATCAGTGTTTCCGCCCGATGGGCAATATCGTCCGCTTCAAGCATCGCCTGTTTTTCAGCCGGTCCGTAAGGACTCATCATGCACAGGGCATTGACCAGTTGATCGGTACCGGTTTCTTCAACACTCTGCCAGTCCGCATCCATCTGGTTGGCTTCCAGATAATTGCGAAAAGTCTCCAGCAACCGATCACGGTCAACGCTTTCACTTTCGACAGTTTCCGCCAGATCGCCCTCAAAATACTCCACTTCGTGAACGGCATAATTTTTGCTCGTCGCTACTTTCAATGAAATTCTGAACCGGCAGATTCCGGAAAGATTGGCCAAATAGCCGCCATCCCCTAATTCCTGAAAGGCAGTAATTCTGCCCACACATCCGATTTCATAAAGTTCCGGATCCGATGCGATGATTTCCTGCTGCGGAGTGGGTTCTCCCAGTGGCTGTATCATGGCAATCAACCGGTCACCCAGGATCGCATCCTCAAACATCTCCAGATACCGGGGTTCAAAAATGTTCAGTGGTAACTGGCCACCGGGCAACAGCAATGCCCGCGACAGTGGAAACACCGGCACCAGTCCGGGTAAATCGGCGGCGCTCTTATAAGTTACATTTCCAGCCTTCACCTTGATTTTCTCCGATCATTAATCATCAGGAAAATAACACAGTGGATAATTTGCGGCGACCTGATCTGGTTGCCTCATCGCCCTCGCCCCAGGCTTCAAAATACTTAATCAGCTGCTTTCGGGCACCATCTTCATTCCACTCGCGGCTGGCCTTGATGATCTCCAGCAACAGTTCCGCTGCCACTTCCCGGTTGCCCGAAATATTGTAAGCCAGCGACAAGTCAAATTTCGCCTGCAGATCCTTCGGATCCTTCTCCACCGCTTTCACCAGTTGATCCACCTCACCCAGATCACTCGCCTGGTCCACCAGTTCAAGCTCGGCCTTTAATGCGCCAACATCGGGCATTCCATGATCTTCGGATCTGATCGAACTGAAAAGTTCTTTTGCCTGTGCAACATCACCATTTTTCAACAAAACACTGCCCAACAACGCCAGAGCGGTCGGATTTTCCGGTTCATTCTGCATAAATGCCTGGAGCAGGTTCATGGCGCCGGGTATATCCTCCTGCGAAATCAGTTGACGCACATCTGCCAGGGTTTTTTCACTGTCAATACCCTGCGACGGGCCGGCATGTTTTTCAAAAAATTTCCGAATTTCACTTTCCGGCTTCACCCCCATAAAGGCATCAACCGGTTTTCCCCCGACAAACACCACGACAGCGGGAATGGACTGGATATTCATCTGAGCAGCAACTTCAGGATATTGCTCGGTATTCATCTTCACCAGCCTGGCCTGACCGGAAAATTCTCCGGCAACTTTTTCCAGAACAGGCGTCAACTGTTTACAGGGGTCGCACCAGGGTGCCCAGAAATCTATGATCACCGGCAGGGATTGTGAGGCTTCAATTACCTCTTTGACAAATTCTCCGGTGGAAATATCTCTTCCCACTTCACCATTGCTTTTTGCCTGGCTGGCAGGAACGCTAACGCCCAGATCAAGTGCCGGCTTTTCACCATCTTGCGATGTCGATACACTGGCCTGTTGTGACACCTGATAATTGCCTGCTCCGGCGGTATTATAAGGATTATCCTGATTATTCATCATTTTGCTCCTGATTGAGCTGGGAATGGTTCGTTTTGCCCGAAGGCGCGGTCGGCATGGTTCTACTCTTCATCATCAATTTGCGACACCTGAATAATTTCCGGCTCGTGATCCACATCCGCCAGAAATTTCAGTAAATCTTCCCGGGAGATGGTGGTTGTCATCTCGTTGGTCAATGGATGGCAATTTATCTTTTCATGGGCAAGCAATGGTTTGTCAATGATCAGCCGAACTTTTCCATTGCAATCGTTAATCACACCAAAAACGGTAACCGATCCCGGGCTAACACCAAGATATTCCATCAGTTTTTCCGGCTTGCCAAAGGACAATCGGCTTTTCGCGCCAATCAGGCGGTGCACCCGGTTGAGATCAACTTTTGCGCTTTGTTCGATTACAAGTAGAAAATAGTTATCTTTTTTGTCTTTTACAAATAGGTTTTTAGTGTGACCGCCGGAGACATTGAGTTGCACCTGGCGCGACTCATCGACAGTAAAAACCGCCTGATGACTGGCGGTGGTGGTATCAAAGCCCTTTTCATCCAGTATTTGCAATAATTGTGTCGTCGTAATAGTCATCGAGCTCTCCATATAACCCAGGCAGTTTCTCTATTGGTTTCAGCCCCGCAAGGCAAGCCCTGATGCAAAACCGCGCAGCGAGCCGTTCGAACGCTTCAGCGCATCCACAAAAGCTGTTTTCAAATTTCTGAAAATTTTCGTTGCATTCCTGATCCCCATACGCCATATAAACGCCGCACTAAGTGACTGTGGGCATACCCCGCCACAGTTTTGTTGAGCGGGTGTAGCTCAGGGGTAGAGCATAACCTTGCCAAGGTTAGGGTCGTGGGTTCGAATCCCATCGCCCGCTCCAATTTTCCTAGTGATTTCCTAGACTTATCTGTTTAGGGTATTATTTTTTCATTCACAAAACAAGCTAATTTTCACACTGCAACAGTGAACCGGTTGGCAAGGCGCTCAAAGCCTGTGGCTTTGGCTACACCCGCTCAACAAAGCTGTGGCGGGAAATAATGTTAATAGATTAAAAGCTAGATACGGCCTTCGGTCATCACTGACGTAACATGTTGTTTAAATTTTCTAACAATAATTCCTTGGTCATCATTCTGTAATCAATCCATCGCGAAGAGCCATTATTACCCATATTGAACGGTCAGTATACCGGTCACCATTAACGCACAATTGGAATATTAACTGTCATTCGTAATCGGCCCATTGTTGACCTTAAGCTGCAAAATCATGCTACATTACAGCGTCGCTGAAGCTGACATTCGATATTAGTGCAGCAATCTTATGGCCAAGGTCAGGTATGCGGATAAAGTTCCATTTTCGATTTGGATTGATGTTGAGATTGCGACACGCCTATCATCTACACTTTGTGCCAATAGTTGCCAATCATCTACCGAATGGAGGTCGGCAAAGTCGTGTCA
>JAAEMP010000233.1 GCA_024225445.1 Hyphomicrobiales bacterium
ATCTGCTCGACCATTTGCCTGGCCACCGCCTGGGCGCAAAGGAAAGCTCCCTTCAGGTTGATGTTGAGCACATGATCGAAATCCTCTTCGCTGATATCGAGAAAATCGGCGCTGATGATGGTGCCGGCATTGTTCACCAGAATGTCGATGCGGTCGAATTCATCAAGCGTCTTGGCAATCAGATTGTGGATATCGAGTTTCTGGCCGACATTGCAGTTGATATATTTGACCGTGCCGTTTTTGGAGAGGCGTTTTTCCACCTCCTCGCCGGTTTTGTCGTCAATATCGGCAATCACCACATTGGCGCCCTCAGCCAGAAAACGTTCGGCTGTCGCCAGTCCTATGCCCTGGGCGCCGCCGGTGATGATGGCAATCTTGTCTGTCAGTTTCATGGTGATGTCCCGCGTTCTGGTTGGTCGGTTAACTGGATGAAAAATGCAATGAAACTGGTCGTGCGGTCAATTGAATAATAACTATATTTAATCAGGATTGAGTTTAACGGTTGACATTTGGGGTCAAAGCGCAGATATACGCAGCGCACGTTCAAAAGGTTGCCGCGTGAGCAGCCCGCAGATGAGAAACAGGATTTCTCAGTTATTTTACAGAACGTCAGGTCCCAGGACAATTCAGTCAGGACATTTTCACCCTAGTTCCCATTTCACGCGGGGTTCTGACGCTCAACCATTGCCATGTTTGAATGACGCAATGGATTGAACGTTTCCGCAATTAATATTTATCCATGCACTAATGGTAGTGCGTGGTGATGGTCGTTTGTGTGCTGGATTTGAAAAATCCCGCAGCGACCCGTTTTAAGGTTTATAATTTGACACAATTTAATGAATTTGGCTTATCCAATGCCATACTAAGAGCAGTCAGCGCTATCGGTTATGAGGAGCCTACTCCCATCCAGCGCGATGCAATTCCCGTTGTTCTTGAAGGACACGACATCATGGGCCTTGCCCAGACCGGTACCGGCAAAACCGCCGCCTTCGGCCTGCCTCTGGTGCATCATCTGTTAAAAGATGATCGCCGCCCGCAACCAAAAGCCGTAGCCGCGCTGATTGTAGCGCCAACGCGCGAACTGGTGAAGCAGATCGGCGAGAATTTACGTGAATTCACCCGGCGCACGCCGATAAAGGTCAATATGGTGGTCGGTGGCGCTTCCATCCATATCCAGAAAAGAAAGCTGGAAAAAGGTACCGACATCCTGGTGGCAACACCGGGGCGGCTGATGGACCTGATCGAGAGAAAGGCGGTGTTTATCGATACCGCACGCTATCTGGTGCTTGATGAAGCTGACCAGATGCTGGACCTTGGTTTTATCCATGTGCTGCGCAAAATCGCAAAAATGGTGGGTAAACCCCGCCAGACCCTGCTGTTTTCAGCCACCATGCCCAAACAGATTGCAGAACTGGCGAAAGCCTTTCTGGATGATCCGGTGCGTATCGAGGTTGCCCGCTCGGGCAAGGCAGCGGACAAAGTTACCCAATGCGTGCATTTTGTCGGGCAGGGGGACAAGGCAGAATTATTGCGCAAGTGCCTGGCTGAACGTGATGATGATCTGTCCCTGGTTTTTTCGCGCACCAAACACGGTGCTGAAAAACTGATGAAGCGCCTGGTAGCCTGGGGATTTTGCGCCAATTCCATTCATGGCAACAAAAGCCAGGGGCAACGTGAACGCGCCATCAAGGCTTTTAAAAGCGGCGAGACGCGGGTGCTGGTGGCAACGGATGTGGCCGCGCGCGGCATTGACATTCCCGGTGTCAGCCATGTCTACAATTTTGACCTGCCTGATGTGCCGGAAAACTATGTGCACCGCATTGGCCGCACAGCGCGGGCCGGACGTGAGGGAGAGGCTGTTGCTTTTTGTTCTCCTGCCGAGTTGCATTTATTGGGTAATGTCGAGAAGCTGATGGGCATCGATATCGATGTCGCCAGCGGTGAACGGCCGGAATTTGCCAAGCCGGGCAAAGGCCGGGGCAATGGTCGCGGTCGCTCGCGTGCACCGGAAGCTCGAGGTCAGCGAAGAGGATCCCAGACCAGACGCAGGCGTCCGGCAGAGGACCGTAAATTTGAAGATCGGGTCACCAGTAATGTGACTGAACTGATTGACGCTGTGGTCCAAGGTGATGAAAAGGGCGAGGTTTCGACCAGAAACCAGCGACCCGGTCGCAAAAGAAAACCGGCTGATGGTGCTCAACGCTCCAGACCTAACCAGGGGCGCGGTTCCGCAGAGCGTTCGCAAAACTCGAAGCCGAAGAAGGCAAATTCGAAATTTCGCGGTCGTGCCGGTAAAAAGCGCGGCAAGAAGAAACCGATAGCGGCATAGTCTTGATGCGATAAATATTCATTTTCGAATTTGCGAATATTCAGTATATTGGCACCTGCATCCCTGATTGGGTGCAGGTGTTTTTTTAAAGGTGATTGGCAAAATGGCAAATATTGACAGAACCATCAACTATATCGAATTCCCGATGACAGATAATGCGGCAACGAAGGCATTCTACCATGGGGTATTTGGCTGGGAATTTACCGATTGGGGGCCTGATTATATCAGCTTTGCGGGAGCCGGTATTGATGGCGGTTTCAATGGCGAAAGCAAAGTAAAATCCACCAGTCCCGGAGTGCTGGTGGTTTTGTATGCCGATGATCTTGAAGCAATCTTGAAAGCTGTGAAAGCGGCAGGGGCGGAAATCGTCGCACCGATTTATGAATTTCCGGGAGGCAGGCGATTTCATTTCCGCGATCCAAACGGCAATGAACTGGCCGTGTGGTCACAGCCGTAAGTGATTGTCATCAGGGTTATTGGGACGGAATCTAACTCCCGGCCATGCCGCGTGACTGTAAATCCTCGGTAATCTCATCGAGGATCACCGGATCATCGATGGTTGCCGGCATTTTCCAGTCTTCACAATCGGCGATCTTCTGCATGGTGGCGCGCAATATTTTTCCCGATCTGGTTTTCGGCAGTCTTTTCACCGGAATGGCCTGTTTGAAAGCGGCGACGGGGCCGATTTTCTGGCGCACCAGTCTGATCACCTCCTGCTCGATTTCGGTGAGTTCCCGGTTGACGCCGGCATTGAGCACGAGAAAGCCCAAAGGCATCTGGCCTTTCAGCTTGTCATTGACGCCAATCACGGCGCATTCGGCCACATCCGGGTGGGAGGCGACTATTTCTTCCATGGCGCCGGTTGACAGGCGATGGCCGGCGACGTTGATGATATCATCGGTGCGGGCCATGATATAAAGATATCCGTCCTCATCGACATAACCGGCGTCCGAGGTCTGGTAGTAGCCGGGAAACTCCGTCAGATAGGCATCACGGAAGCGTTGCTCCGCATTCCACAGGGTTGGCAGGCAGGAGGGTGGCAACGGCAGTTTGACGACGATATTGCCCAGTTCACCGGTGGCCACCTGATTACCCTCATCATTGAGAATTTGCACATCATAACCGGGCATGGCAACGGTAGGTGAACCGTATTTGACCGGTAACTGTCCAAGACCGACCGGGTTACCGGCGATTGTCCAGCCGGTTTCCGTCTGCCACCAGTGGTCAATCACCGGTACTTTCAGCTGCTCTTCAGCCCACTGGATGGTATCCGGGTCGGCTCTTTCTCCGGCGAGAAACAGAGTGCGCAAACAACTGAGATCATATTTCTTCAGCAATTCACCTTTCGGGTCTTCTTTCTTGATCGCCCGAAAAGCCGTTGGTGCGGTGAAAAGTGCGGCAACATCATATTCCTCAATGATGCGCCAGAAAGTGCCGGCATCAGGCGTGCCGACGGGCTTGCCCTCAAACAGGATTGTGGTGGCACCATGTAACAGTGGAGCATAAACGATGTATGAATGACCAACGACCCAGCCAACATCTGAAGCCGCCCACCAGACTTCACCGGGTTTTATGCCGTAGATGGCCGGCATCGACCATTTAAGCGCCACCATATGCCCGCCATTGTCGCGCACCACGCCTTTGGGTTCACCAGTGGTTCCCGAAGTATAAAGAATATAAAGCGGATCGGTTGCCTTTACCGGCACACAGGGCTGTTTAGCGCCGCTGGATATTGCCTCACCTACCAGCTGTCCATAATCAAAATCGCGCCCGTCAATCAGTCCGCAGGGAGATTGTTCGCGTTGCAGGATGATGGTTGCGGACGGTTTGGATTTTGCCAGGTCAATCGCCTCGTCAAGCAGCGGTTTGTATTCGACAATGCGGCCCGGCTCAATTCCGCAAGAGGCCGAAATGATCAGTTTGGGTGAAGCATCATTGATGCGGGTTGCCAGTTCGGCTGCGGCAAAACCGCCAAATACAACGGAATGAATGGCACCAATTCGTGCGCAGGCCAGCATGGAAATAGCGGCCTCAGGCACCATTGGCAGATAGATGATTACCCGGTCACCTTTGGTAATGCCTTGTTGAGTGAGTACTGAAGCCAGTGCCTCCACCTCCACCAGCAATTGTCCATAGGTGTAAGTGCGTTTCGTACCGGTGATCGGGCTGTCGTAGATTATTGCAGGCTGATCCTGGCGGCCGTTTTCTATGTGGCGGTCGATACTGTTGTAACAGGTATTGCAGAGCGCTCCTGAAAACCACTCGCCATAAACATTGCGGGTTTCATCGAAGACCTTGTCCCAGGATTTGTCCCAGCTGATTTCTCCGGCGGCATCCGCCCAGAATTTACCGGGGTCGGATTTCCATTCATTGTATATGGCGTGATAACTGCTGGTCATGACTGTCTCCCGATTGCCCGAATGCAAAATTTTTCAAAGTCTATTGTGCACCGACTTGTAGGGTGGGGTAAAGAGCGGGTCTATTAGACAAAAGAGGAATGAGCACAGGAAAATGCCGTGAAGCCGGGTAAAATGCTATTCTGATGGGGAATCGCTGCTGACAATGTGGGTGACGAGGCCTTTCGCCCACAACTGATAGCCCCTGGCACTGGCATGAAATCCGTCAGCGGCGAAATTCTCTCTGGATGGATCCCAGAACCCCTGGGGAACTTCTGCCAGACGATCCCGGCACAGGCTTTCGCCACAGCGCAACATTTCACGCGAGCGGGCACCAAGAATTTTGTTGAGAGGAGAGGGCAGCGAAGGAACTTTTTCCATATCCATGATGCCGGACCAGAGCACGCTTGAGCGTGGGAAACGAGCCTTTGTTGCATAAAGCAGCGAGCCGAATTCCCTGCCAAATCGTCTGATCGTGTGGAAGTTCTTTGCGTCATTAGTACCAATGTTGATGATGATATGAGTGAAGTCCCGCCGTTCAATATTGGGCACGACAAAATCCCTGATCTGTCCGGCGGTGGCTGAATTGCAGCCGACAATTTCAATTTCGACAGGCCGCCCGGTTTGTTCGGCCAGCAATTTCAACATCTGCCCGCCAAGTGACAGGTTGATATCATCAACACCGACACCGGCAGCAGATGAATCGCCCAAAAGCAGCAGGCGATAGGGGGTGCCGGTGCCTTCAACCGGTTCAACGGTTTGCGGTGAGGGCGGGGAAGAACGCACCGCTTTGCGTCGCACCGCCAATCCCTGCCATAAATAGACAGGTAAGCCAAACCAGGTCAAAGCGACAGCGAGATTGGGTTTCATTCCAAATATTCCGGTTGGTTGCATCGTTTACTTGAGCCAACAATAGATAGTTCAGGCAGTTCCGATGATCAAGATCATCAGTGATCGGCGTAACAGTGCACTAGAGTCCTGACCCTGGTAACCGGTGCTGGATTTCTAATCCATCTTGCCGGTCTCGCTTTCTTCATGCATCCGGTGACTGTCAGAAGCGGTCAGTTCCAGGCCATAGGCCTGCCGTATGGTCTCAATGAATGCCAGCGTATGCTGGCTAAACGGGTTTTTGCCCTCAAAACTGTGCAGGACAATACCTTCGATTAAATCACCCAAACTGATTTCGAGTTCTGCTGCCAGGGCTTTCAGCACCTTGAGAATGTGTTTTTCAATGCGAATGCCAGTCTGAACCCGGGTGATACCAACCGTTTTGCTGTTCATGCTTTTCACCTTGTAAATGAAAAATTTCTTTACCTATGGGTATGAATGTACCATGGTACAAAAATACAAACAATCAGAAAGTCAATTCGATGTCCGAAAACATTCAGGGCATATTATGGGCGCTTGTTGCCTCGGCAATCGTTGCCGTTGTCGCGGCCATGGCCAAAATTGCCGTGGTTGATTATCATGTCCTGCAAATTCTTTTCATTCGTCAGCTGGTCATATTTGTCTCTGTGATGCCCGATTTGAGCCGGGCCTTCCCGCGCTGTCTCCAGACCAGACATCCGCTGTTGCATATGGCCCGCATTACCGGGGCATTTGTTGCCCTGTCATCGGGAATTTGGGCGGTGGCGGTTCTGCCGCTGACCACGGCGGTAACGCTGGCATTTTCCCAGGTGTTTTTTGCCGCCCTGCTGGCATTGTATTTTCTCGGCGAACCGGTTGGATTCCACCGGTTATCAGCGATAATCGCCGGCTTTGTCGGGGTGATCATTGTCATGCGCCCCGGCCTGGACGGATTTTTTGATTTCAATGTGCTTATTCCTGTCGGTGGAGCGCTGGGGGCGGCAGTCGCGGTCACCTGTGTGCGGAAACTCTCGGCAACCGAGACCACCGCAACATTGCTGAGCTATCAGGCGATTTTTGTCGGACTGGCCGCCGGAATCCCGATGATATGGTTATGGGTGACACCCAGCCTGCCGGATCTATTGTTCCTGATAAGTATGGGGATATTGGCAACCATCGCCCAGTGGATCGGCGTCAGGGCATTACGGCTGGCGGAGCTCAGTGTTGTAGGCCCGGTTGAATACATCAAACTGATTTACGCGGCATTTTTGGGTTATCTGCTGTTTGCGGAAATTCCCGATGGCTGGGCCGTTTCAGGTGCGGCGGTGATAATCGGTTCATCCATCTATATTTTTCACAGGGAAATGGTGCAGGCAAAAGCCAGGGCGTAGTTTATAAATACCAGGTTATTACCAGCAGGGCAGCGGAATGAATATGTTGGAATGAATCAGGCTGACCGGGGTATGATTCCGGCTCTTATGCGCAACAGGTGGATTGCCGTGGCAATTTGCCAGATGGAGAAGAAGCCAACGGCGAAAAGGATCGTGAGCAATTCCATCATGAGCAGGGAAAGGCTCAGGTAGAATCTGTTTGTCGCACCAGCTTCGGTCAATTCGCTAATTGCCTGCGAATAGTGACTGTAACCTGGGTGAAGCAGTCCTCCGAGAATTGCGGTAAGCGTAAACAGCACGGGAGCAATAATCCCCTGCAGAAGGGCAAGTTTTACCCAGTTGGGATCAATCACATGTTTATCCCGCATCTACGGCATCATGCTGATAATCCCAGCAGGACCAGACCCAAGAAGCCCCAAAGCGCAATAATCGGAAGAACGATCCAGTACTGTCTTTCTTTTGGCAGATTCCAGCCGGGTTTTCCGCGTGCAGCCTTTACTGTCGCCAGTGAGACGATTGGCCAGTACGCAGTTATTCCAAGCGCGGCACCAATAGCTGGGAATGTCCAGCCTGAACCAAGCATGTGTCCAATCAATCCCAGACCAAGCAGCGGCGTATAAAATACAAGATCAGCAAATGCCAGCCCCCGAAAGATTGCCACTCCCACTTCCGTAATTTGCTCCGCCGGTTCCTGCGTACCCATCCTGACCCCTAGCTGATAGTTGATCGCTGCGGTACATTGTGCAATAGCCAGGTAGAAAAACAGTAGCCAACCCGGAAGTTGAATGAACCAAAATGTTAAACCAGTCATTTGTATTTCCTGTTTGTGTTTCGTTGGATAAAGGTATTTTATGCGAGCATTGGTTCCATTCAATGACCAGACGCGTGTACCAGTTGGAAACGGTTTTTCGCAGTTGATGGCCGGTGCAGAAGGCACTGCAGCAGTTACTTATTCCCGTCCTCATCACCAGGTGTAATATCGAGGACGACAATTCCGGTTTTTTGCCCTGTTTCTACATAACGATAGGCGTTAGTGATTTCTTCCATGGGATAGTGTCGATCAATCACCCCTCGAAATTCGCCTGCCTCAATGCGGGTTTTCAGGAAGGACACAAATTCCGTACTGTTTCCGGGAAATGGAAAAACAACGCGGTTACTCCGGATCAGCGAAAACCAGATTTCGAGCAGGATGTTTTGCCACCAGGGTCCGAGATCAGTCGCCGCAAAAACCCCGCCGGGTTTCAGCAATCTGCGGCAACGGAAATATGTCGTCTTCCCGACTGCATCCAACACATAATCGAAAGCCTCATCAATCCGGGTAAAGTCCTCAGCAGTGTAGTCTACTACACGGTCGGCACCCAGGGATATAACGAGGTTCAGATGCTGGGTCGCGGCAACCGCCGTGACTTCTGCTCCGCAGGATTTTGCCAGTTGAACAGCCGCTGTACCGATGGCACCGGAGGCTCCGTAGATCAGGATTTTATGACCGGGTTTGAGCCGGAATTTTTTCAGATAGGTGTTTGCATACCAGGCACCTTCGCAAACTACCGCCTCTTTAAAGCTAAGGCTCGCCGGCATGACCGCTATCGGTCCTTTCTCGGACAGACAAAGATATTCGGCATGAGCGCCGCATTTGTCTGGCGACATGCCAAAAACACGTTCACCCGGTTTGAAAGATTTCACACCTGCACCTACCGCCTCAATCACTCCGGCGAAATCCATTCCGAGTATCGTGTGTTTCGGCCGGCGAAGGCCAGTAAAAAACCGTATAAAAAAAGGCTTGGCCCTGAGCAGACCGCAATCGGTCCTGCTGACCGTCGTTGCATGAATCCTGATTAAAACTTCGCCCGCCTTCGGTTCCGGCTTTGGCATTTGCCGGATCTGCAGAACGTCAGGTGACCCATAGTACGTATAGATAACTGCTTTCATTGGTTTTGTTTCCTGATCAATCCTCGTTTCTTCGATAGTTGCCGGCCAGCAATTCTTGCAACAACAGGGTTTTGCATAGAATGGAATTATTGATCGCTGCCATTATTAAAGGGGATACGGCTTTATAATTGATGCAGCGAGCGAAACGGCGTTTCATCCAATTTGTGTTCAGGTACGGAATCCTTCATATGCAAGCCAGGTACCAACGGTCACCAACACGATGCTACCTCCATTCAGGATCCAGTTTGATTGCGCATATTTATGAGCCATGCGCTGACCAATCTCAGGCAGAAGTATGCGCATTACCCCTTTGACAATTGATATCCATCCTAGAACAGTGATTACCATGCGCCAATCGGTCGTCCAAAGATTGTGGTTTAATACAATGGCCATCCCGGCAACGAATGCCATTGCTCCGGAAAAATAATATAGTTCCGGGTTGTTGATAAAAGTGCCGATCATGGCTTTGTAATGTTTGATATTCAACAGAACTCCGACGCCAATCAGAACAAACAAGGGGCCAATTATCCGTGCCAGAAAGACTGATATTTCCATGAGCTTCGCTTTCCGTTTATCTTAACGCGACACGCTCCAAGCCTCTAGGCGGGGAGCCGCCAATATTTTGTGGCTCCAAGTAACAAGATTCCACCGGATATCTGGCGAGACAACAAGCTTCAGACTTATTGACTGATGCATTTCAATTGATATTTTGCTGGTTGGGAATAATATGCCAAGCCAAGTTTTTCGTTGAAAATAAGGTACTGATCAAATTGTTCAGCGCATTGATGCATATCAAGGTCTAACGCAAATGGTTGGTTATTATGCATTATTTGATGATCATGGGGCAAACTTGAGATGGAATTATGCCAGCTACACCCAATCCTCTTAGCGAGATGGCAAATCTGAAAAGTATCGTAGTTTCCGACGACGAAAGGCCGAATACATCTTTCACCAAAAGTGCTTTGCCAGGCTTCAAGAAAACTGTGAATTCGCGTCGCGCCATTCGAATTTTTGATGGGGTTTCGATCCCCAGGAAAATCATGAGGGACTGTCTGCACGATGCGATTCTTGCTCCCAGTGCTTCGAATCTTCAATCATATGAGTTTTACTGGATTCAAAACAAAGCCAAGAAGGAGAAGTTGGCAAAACTCTGTCTTGGCCAACCGGCGGCAACAACGGCAGGTGATCTTATCGTGGTGGTTTCCCGTGTCGATTTGTGGAGATCCCATCTGTGTAAACTTACCGACATCATGACTCACAATGGCGCAAAGCCGCTTGAAGGGGCGATCGGTGATTATTATCAGAAAATTGTCCCGATGTTGATGCGGACCGACCCTTTCGGGTTGAATAATTTCGTGCGGCGAATTCTGTTTTGGTACAAAAGTCTGAGTGAGCCCACCGTGAATGGGCCGGCAAAAAGGGCCGACCACCGTGTATATGGCAATATCCAGGCAACTCTGGCAGCTCAAACCCTCATGTTATCTTTGACTGCGCATGGATATGAATCCTGTCCGATGGGTGGAATAGACAGAAAAGCCATCAGAAATCTTCTGGGATTGCCGTCCAGTGCAGAGGTCACTATGGTGATAGGAGCAGGAACCGGAAAGCCGGAGGGTTTGTTTAGTTCGAGGATAAGGTTACCTTATGCCGAATTGATCAAAGAGGTTTAGGGCAGCCATTGAGCATTCATGAAAACTATTGTGTTTACCAGATATGGCTCACCGGATGGTCTTGAACTGAAAGAGGTTCCAAAACCGGTGCCAAAGGACGATGAATTGCTGATACGTGTTTACGCGTCGTCTATCAATTCGTGGGACTGGGAGTATCTAAATGGCATTCCGTTTGTGAATCGTCTTATGTTCGGGCTTCTCAGACCCAAGCCGGGGAAACAAAGACTTGGGGCAGACATAGCCGGAATCGTGGAAGCGACCGGTAAACGTGTAACGCGATTTCAGCCGGGCGATGAGGTATTTACCGATCTCTGGGATAATTGGGGTGGCTTTGCCGAATATGCCTGCGCACGGGAAAGCGCCGTGGAAGCAAAGCCGGAAAATTTAAGCTTTAAGGAGGCCGCCAGCGTACCGCAGGCAGGTGTGTTGGCTCTGCATGGAATTTATAAGGCCGGGCATTTGCAACGCGGGCAGAAAGTGCTGATCAACGGAGCGGGTGGAGGCGTGGGTACATTCGCCATTCAGTTGGCTAAGCTCTCGGGAACTGAAGTAACGGGCGTTGATGCAACGCACAAACTGGATATTGTTCGAGCTGTCGGTGCGGACCATGTTATCGATTATGCACAGGAAGACTTCATAGAGTCGGGCGAGCAATACGACTTGATTGTAGACTGTCAGTGTTTTCACTCGATGTTTGATATC
>JAAEMP010000234.1 GCA_024225445.1 Hyphomicrobiales bacterium
ATTGTGTGAATTGGACAGCATTGACCATCATAAAACTACAAATGGAGTTTTGACGTCTTCGAAGCTGGCCAATGGCAAAAGCAGTCTAATTTCAAATATTGATTCAGACTAAGTCCCAATCGTCCTGACATTTGATGGTTTGATGCCGGATTCGACAAAATCCCTCGAATTCGGTTAATTTGTTGTCGAATCTGTGATGGTTTAATGCCGTCACATTTGAAAATATGTGCATCCAGTTTTTCACAGGGGGGGATCAATGATTAGCCAGGGGGAGCACAATATTGATGTTGGTGGTATTAAAACTTTTGTAAAGGTAGTCGGGCAGGGTACGCCACTTCTAGTCGTGCATGGTGGTCCTGGATTCAGTCATGAATATCTCGTTGATCCATTAAATTTCCTAACTGAAAACAGAATGCTGATTTTCTATGACCAGCCTGGCTGCGGTAAAACTGTTCTGGGGGATCGCACATCTTCCCCGTCATTGATTTACAAGCATCTGTCATCATTTATGCGATCGATTGCAGGCGATTCCAAGATAGATCTACTGGCTCATTCCTGGGGAACCCTCGTTGTATTGGGAGCCCTGGCCCAGACCACAAACATGGCGCAGCCAACAATTGAGTTTGGCAGGACAATGTTTGTAAATCCCGTTTCTGTGACAAATACCAACTATGGAATAGCCAGTCTCAATCTGATCAAGCGTATGCCTGAATCCATATTGGCGCAGATGGAAAAAGCTACTCAATCTGAAGAGAGCGGGGCAAAAATTATGGAACTGATTTTGCCCTATTACTACTCCAATATTGATCACAAACCGGGCGGTCCGTTCAATTTCAACAAGGCTACCTATCTGTCTGTAAATGCACAGCTGACTGAATTTGATTATTCTGATCAGCTGAAACAGATGAAAAATCTGTGTGTCGTGACCGGTGAAGAGGATTTCATAACGTTGGATCTGATCGACGAATTGATACTTGCTGCATCCAGCCATTATGTTATCAAATCAACGGGCCATTTTCCATTTTATGAGTCTAGAGAAGAATTTCAAGATATAGCAAATAACATGTTCGCCCGGTAACGTATGCAGATTTGTTGTCAGGCTCTAATGGCTATCGTTGTCGGATATTTCTTCGACAAGATGCAGTATTGTTCTCCTGATATTTTTGTCAGTGATATTTGAATACGCTTTGAGAATTCTCAAATCTTCACGGGCTGATTGGAGATTGGTAAACTCGATATTGTGCTTCTTTTTTACCTCTGAATCAGAATCAGGTGTCAACCCATCAAAAAAATGCAGGACTGAAACATCAAAAATGCCAGTCATCCTGAATAGCACACTTGCACTAATACGATTTGCACCTTTTTCACATTTTTGAATCTGTTGAAAAGACAAATCCAGCTTCTCGCCTAATTGGGTCTGGGTTAAATCATTTTCGACGCGACACAAACGCAATCGTGCTCCCACATGCTGGTCAATCGGGTGAGGTGTTCGTGTCACTCAGCCATCCATTGCAGAGCTGTTATTACCTATGGCATCGTCGCCATAAAAGCAGAAATTCAGCTCCATATCAACAAACACAAGATTATTGCGGAATATCAGAAATGTGCAAATGTAGGTTTTTGTTGCGGTACAATTGTTGAAAGCTTAGCAGGTAAGGTTCACAGATAGATGCGTTTGTTGCTGGGGCACCCATCATCGCTGGTATCCAATTCCCGGTCATCGCCTTGATGCTTAAAGCCATCCAGCCGAGGTTTGCTGTGGCATTATCTTCCAGGTTTGGATCTCTCTCGATCTCATCCAGGATGACCAATAGGGCCTCGATGGCATTTGAAACGCTGCCGCGGTTCAAGTGGTTTCTAATAATTGGGGCGTATTCTGAGGGAATTGTGGTATTTGCATAGGTAGTCATGCCGCTTACTCCGCAGTTTGCGTCGTGATTAGATGGGGGCGAATTGCGGCGTTAGTTGTCTCGATCGCATAAATCTTTTACAAAAATAGAAAAACAAATTGGCTAAGTGCAGATTCAATCTTGTTTTCAGGATGCCCAGAGTGATCGCAAAGCAACAATCACATTGTAATCGAAACATACACTATTAATAACATATTGAATTTAATGATTTATCTGGTGGGCGGTACAGGGCTCGAACCTGTGACCTACTGGGTGTAAACCAGTTGCTCTCCCAACTGAGCTAACCGCCCTTTGGCGTCTGATGTCAGACAGCCTGTATGATGCGTATGTCCTGCAATACCACTTTTTTGAAAGTGGCGCGAGTGACGGGACTCGAACCCGCGACCTCCGGCGTGACAGGCCGGCACTCTAACCAACTGAGCTACACCCGCTTATATCAAGACATAATCAAACGCCCCAATGTGGCGTTGAATTAAGGACATATATAGCGCAAGTCAAGCATATTAGATGCGATTTGAAAAATAAATAATAGAGGATGCCAGTAGTTATGGTCGAGGGCGGGTCATGTCCGGTTGCAGGGTAATCAAATATTGCTTTCTGTTGGGTGCATTTTGAATAATTTGCCAGATTTCATGATACAATTTTCCGATCAGTTGTATTGCATAACACTATTTGTGGTTTTGAAATCTGGTTTCCGTGGTTCAATTCTCCATTCCATCGATGCCATAGGCAATCAGCATCTCCAGAGCAGCTTTTACCGCTTCGTTTCTGATAGAATCCCGGCCCTGGTCATCGAAATGAAATTCCTCACCAAATGCACCTTCCTCAAAATCATTGGCAACGGCAATATAGACCAGTCCGACCGGTTTTTGCTCATCACCGCCGCCGGGTCCGGCGATGCCTGTTACCGCAACACAGGCATTGGCTTCACTGTTATTTAGACCTCCAATTGCCATTTCTATCGCCACTTGCATGGATACTGCTCCAAATTCATCAAGCGATTGGCGATCGACACCCAGCATCTCGGATTTTGCGTCGTTTGAATAGGTGACAAATCCACGGTCATAGATGTCCGAGGAACCGGGAACGGAGGTTATTAACGCCGAAATCAGGCCGCCGGTACACGATTCAACCGTGGCACAGCGAAATCCGGCAGCGCGAAATCGTTCAACTGTCATTTCTGCCATAGTCGGAAGTTCAGGATCAATAATCATGTTCTGGTTCCAAACGATATTGTTGTTGTTGCGATGGTAGCGATACCTTCCTGCCGGCCAAGAAAACCCAGCTTTTCATTGGTGGTGGCTTTTACGGATACCCGGTTCAATTCCAGTTTGCACAATTTCGCGAGGTTTTCGCGCATTGCTTTACGATGGGGGTCAATTTTTGGCGCTTCACAAATTATAGTCAAATCGACATTGTTGATGATGCCGCCCTCAGCATCGACCATTGCCAGGGCGGATTTCAGAAAAACATCTGAAGCGGCACCTTTCCATTGCGGATCCGAAGGCGGAAAATGCGATCCGATGTCTCCAGCGCCGATTGTACCCAGCAGTGCATCGGTAAGCGCATGTAGGGCGGCATCGGCGTCTGAGTGTCCCTTGAGACATTTGTCAAATGGGATTTTGTGACCACATAATGTGATTTCATCGCCGGGGCTCAACGCATGAACATCATAGCCGTTGCCTGTCCGAATATCAGTGTGCAATTTGGCAATTTCCCTGGTTTTATCGCTGACAATATCACGGGCTCTTTGCAGGTCTTCTGGCGTGGTGATTTTGAAATTCTGGGAAGAGGATATCACAAGCTTAACCCCCAGACCTGCCATTTCGAACATCGAGGCATCATCGGTGAAATTATCAGCCGGGTGGTTGTCATCCCCATTCTCGGTCGCATTATTGTGAACCGCAAGAATTTCATCTGCCATAAAGCCCTGGGGTGTCTGTGCGCAATAAATATCCTGGCGGGAAATGGTTTCCAGAACTTCGAGCTGTTTACCGCACTTCTTGAGCGTGTCAATAACCGGATGGGCGGGAATCGCACAATTTCCCGGTGAGATACTATCCAGGATTGAAGAAATGGTTTCTGCCTCGACAAAAGGGCGGACGCCATCGTGAATTAATACCGGTCCGCCAAATCCCAGTTTTTGTGCGGCAATTAATCCGCAATGAACACTTTGCTGACGCGTTTTGCCGCCAAAAACAACGGGTAAAAGCTTATTGTGCCTGGATACCAGATTGTTGTAGACCTCTTCATCATTGCGATGAATGACAACCATTACATGATCAATTTGGCTGTGACTGGTGAAATTTTCAACAGCGTGATCCAGAATGCATTTTTCGGATAACAACATATATTGTTTCGGCAGGGCACTATCAGTGGGGTGCGATCTTTTCATGCCAGACAAACGTGAACCACATCCACCTGCTACTATGATTGCAAGGGTTTTCTCATTCATGGGTAATTCCGAAACTGGACCGGTGTAATATCAAAGGGTCCTTGTTATAACTGGTGTTGTTGCCTGCAACAAACTGCAGGCAGAATTGGGTGATTTGTCACAGAAATCAATCCTTGTTTATGTGCTGCGGATTGGTTAAACCACTGGAAAATCTCTTTTGCACAAATTTTAGGCAATAATATCAGATAGAAATATACAGCGCTATATTTTAGGCAGTATTTTAGTTTTGGAATATTTGACGAGGAAAACCCAACCAGCACGTTCAGGCGGGCCGAATGAAAGAGTTTCCAATAGTGGCCTGAATGCGCCACGTGACCAGGTGAACCATGACTGATAAAAAGAACCGTCCGAAAGTTGATTTGTCATCTGCGATGCAAATTGGTTCGATAAGCTGCCGTAACCGGGTTTTTCTGGCACCAATGTCCGGAATAAGCGATGTCCCATTCAGAAAACTTGCCTGGAAATTCGGGGCAGGGCTGGTGTTCAGTGAAATGGTAGCCAGTGAGGCGTTAGTGACTGGCGAAGCAGAAATGGAATTGAAGGCACAAAGTGGCGGATTACCCGTTCATGCTGTGCAAATTGCCGGGCGGCAGGCCGAGTGGATGGCTCTGGCAGCCAAAATTTCTGAGGATAACGG
>JAAEMP010000235.1 GCA_024225445.1 Hyphomicrobiales bacterium
ACCTTCCGAGGTGCCATTGCCATCAGTGTAACTTACTTCCACACTTATCAGGGTGCCCACATCGGCATCACCCAGGGTATAGGTACCCGCAGTTGCTCCACCAATCGCCACACCATTACGCAACCACTGATATGAGAATGCACCAAGGCCATCTGCATCGGATATAACACTGGTATTAGCAGTGAGGATTTGATCTTCGGTAACGGTACCGGTGATGGTTGGAATGCCAACCGGTGCATCATTGATATTGGTGACGGCAGCAGTCTGGGCGGAGGTCAAAGGACCTTCCGAGGTGCCATTGCCATCAGTGTAACTTACTTCCACACTGATCAAAGTTCCCACATCGGCATCACCCAATGTGTGAGTTGATGCAGTTGCCCCGCCAATGGCCACACCATTACGCAGCCACTGATATGAGAATGCACCAAGGCCGTCTGCATCGGAGATACCACTGGTATCAGCAGTAAGGATCTGGTCCTCGGTTACCGTACCTGTGATAGTTGGCAGTCCCACTGGTGCATCGTTGATATTCAC
>JAAEMP010000236.1 GCA_024225445.1 Hyphomicrobiales bacterium
AGATCATAGGTCAGGGTTGAGCCGGTGTTGTTGGTGGCCGAGAGGTCGACCCTAAAGGTCATGGCCACCGGACCGTCCTCATCGCCATCAACACTGACACTCAAGGTCGCATCCAGAGGGGTATCGTTATCCGTGATATCGGCAGTGGCGGTGGCAGTGGTGATATTACTTTGGGCCGTGGTGAAGGCATCGGCAGAGGTGATCTGCACATCCACATCTTCCAGGCCTTCAACCAGATCATCATCCACCACGTTGATAGTGACCGTACCGAAGGCCGCGCCATCAGCGACGGTGATCTGGGCCCCGGCAAAGGCGGCGTAATCATCAACACTGGTGGCAGAGCCCGTGCCTAAATCCGCCAGATCATAGGTCAGGGTTGAGCCGGTGTTGTTGGTGGCAGAGAGGTCGACCCTAAAGGTCATGGCCCCCGGCCCATCCTCATCGCCATCACCACTGACACTGAAGGTCGCATCCAAGGGGGTATCGTTATCCGTGATATCGGCAGTGGCGGTGGCAGTGGTGATATTACTTTGGGCCGTG
>JAAEMP010000237.1 GCA_024225445.1 Hyphomicrobiales bacterium
CGATTTTATTCCGCCTTCGGCTGAAATCGTCGATAGGGTCATTCCCACACCTGCAATTCCGGAAGTCAGTGACTTTCCGCCAATTGCACAAGCTGAGATTGAAGCAAGCAGCAAGCCCTCTGCCCCGGCCGAAGATCGTGGTCCAATGGGATTGTTGAGAAAACTCAAATCTGGATTTGGTGTCCAGGAAGAAAATGTGAAAGCACCATTAACCAAACAGGCGTTGTCAAATGATGAGTCTGACCAGCCAAGCCCCTCTGAAATTCAGGCACCGGAATCCGCCACGATATATCCGGAAAGTGGCGCCGCGGAGACCGTTCCATTCGCTACACCTGCTCTGCCGGCAGCTGCCCAACCTGCCCAACCCGCCCTTTCAGGCGGTATGGCCAATCAGCCGCCGGTCAGTCCTTATGCCCCCAAGCGCGGCAATCTTGATCAAAACGGCAGAATCCTTACGCCGCAAAATCCGGTTGACGATGATGAGCAATTGGACATTCCGGCATTTTTGCGGCGCCAATCAAATTGATAACTTAAAATTAGCATTAAGGAACTGTTAAAAACGGACGTATTGTTACATTCGTTTCAAAGTGATAATGAGCAAAGTTATTGAAAAATAACAATATAAATAAACATATTGAATTAATTTGGTAACAAAGCGTAAGAAAGCGTGATTTGGTATTCAGGCATGAAGGCAATAATATGTGAACAGATGTCGTGGAGGGATTCTACAAACATCGACACGGCATCTGGGACGATATCCTGAAATACATAGTTGAGTTGTAACTATAAAGGCGAACATAATGGGGCTGAATGTGCTGGGTCACCAGACAACTTTAAGGGACCGAATTGAATTCAGGGGTGTTGGAGTTCACTCTGGCAATCCGGTGACAATGACTATTCTTCCCGCAGATGCCGATATGGGCATTGTGTTTTCCATCACTGATCCTGAAATTGGAAATTGTTTTGATATTCCAGGCAATGTTTCTTCCCTGGGTGCAACAGATTTATGTACAGTTTTGGGGAATCCGACCGGTATTTTTGTCGCAACTGTTGAACATTTGATGGCTGCATTGCATGCTTGTGGTGTTGATAATGTAATCGTTGAACTTGATGCGCGTGAAGTTCCGGTAATGGATGGCAGTTCCAGGGTTTTTGTTGAAGCAATCGAGTCGGTAGGATTGACTTCTCTTGCTGCAACTCGCTGCTATATTCGGGTTAAAAAGGTCGTACGCGTTGATTTGGGTGCATCATGGGGCGAATTTGTTCCTTATGAGGGCACGCGTTTTGAAGTTGAAATTGATTTTGACAGTCCTGTAATTGGTCGCCAGAAATTTGCTGGTGACATGACAGCGGATGTATTTCGTAATGAAATCAGTCGGGCACGAACATTTGGCTTCATGAAAGATGTCGAGAGATTGTGGGCAGCAGGATTTGCACTGGGTTCCTCACTGGATAATTCGGTGGTCATTGGTGATGACAACAAGATTATTAATCCTGAAGGATTGCGATACAAAGACGAATTTGTCCGCCACAAAACACTGGATGCCATTGGTGATTTAGCCCTTTCAGGGGCTCAATTCCTCGGCTGTTTTCGCTCTTATCGAGGCGGTCATAAAATGAATTCGCTGGTATTGCAGAAATTAATGAGCGATCGAGACGCTTTTGAATTTGTGGGTTCACCAATTTCGAAAGCGCGTGTCCATCATGGTGAACTGGTCGCCATGAATGCTCCTGCTTATGCAGCCAATTTAGTATAGTTCTTACATCTGGTTGTTGTGATTACTGCCGGTTGCCAACCGTTGGGTGCTTTTGCCTATAGATATTCTGATCCGGATCAAAAATGGGCAAATTTATTTTAAATATTGGCTATTGCCACAAAAAAGTACGATTGTGGGCAAATAGCGAAGGTAGAATAATCAAGATTTGCGGTATTTGGAAAATGCGGCCTAAAATGATATATTGTCATATCGGGATAATTTGGTGTGAAAGCAATTGAGAGGCCTGTAGCGTGTTTGGGTTGAGTGGCTTGGAAATGACCAAAAATCAAAACTGGATGTCTCTGACAGCTAAAGGCTTGTGTATTACCTGCCTGCTACTGATTGCCGCCTGCACCAAAACTGCTGAATCTTCAACTGAATTTATTGATAATGTTGAGCCTGCTGATGAATTGTATAATCAGGGACTGGCAAATCTGGATGCCGGCGACCGTAAGGAAGCAAGGGACAAATTTGAGGCCGTAGACAAACAGCATCCATATTCTGAATTATCACGCAAATCACTGCTGATGCTGACTTTTATGTCCTATCGTGATGGGCAATATGCTGATTCGGTTGCCAGCGGGAAACGTTATGTTTCGCTATATCCGGGCAGCCAGGAAGCTGCCTATGCGCAGTATCTTGTCGGCATGTCCTATTTTCGTCAAATACCCGATATTACCCGGGACCAAAATGTGACCGCGAAAGCCTATACATCTATGAAAGTGGTTGTCGACCGATATCCTGACAGTGAATATGTTGAGGATGCCAAACTGAAAATGCGGGTCGCTTTTGATCAGATTGCCGGAAAAGAAATGTTGGTTGGACGTTATTATCAGGAGCGTCGCGAATTTTTGGCAGCTGTCAATCGTTTCCGCAGGGTGGTGGAACGCTTTCAGACGACAAGACATGTGGAAGAAGCACTGGCGCGGTTGACGGAATCCTATTATTCGCTGGGTCTCATCAGCGAGGCTCAGACGGCTACTGCCGTGTTGGGACATAATTTCCCTGACAGTCAGTGGTACAAGGACTCTTATAATCTGCTTAGTTCTGGTGGATTGTCACCAAATGAAAACAAGAACTCATGGATTTCAAAAATATTCCAACCCGGATCCAATAATAAAACCTAGAGCAATCTGCAACGTAAGCGGTCCACATTAGCCGCTTTATCGCTTTGGATTTGACCATACAATATTCAAATGCTTTCGTGTAAAGAAGATTGGGTCAAGTGGTTTCATAATCTTAAAAAGTATTCTAGAAACAGCGTGATGGATATTCTGTTCCAGAGCCGGGGACTTTTACATTAATGCTGGTTCAGCTTTTTATTCAAGATATCGTCCTGATTGATCGGCTTGATATCGAATTCAATTCCAGTCTTACCGTGTTGACCGGGGAAACCGGTGCAGGTAAATCCATCCTGCTGGATGCGTTGTCATTGGCGCTTGGAGCCCGCGGAGATGGCGACCTGGTTCGGGAGGGTGCCAATTCGGGTCAGGTGCGGGCGGTGTTCAGTTTGCCCGCGGACCATGAGGTTCTGATTCGTTTACTTACTTTTGATGCTTTGACTTGTGAGAATATTTCCGAGGATGGAGGATTTTCAGATGTGATTTTGCGTAGGGTGCAATCAGGTGATGGGCGCACCCGGGCCTATATCAATGATGTGCCCGTTTCGGTTGCCAAGCTGCGGGAAATTGGCCAGATGCTGGTCGAAATTCACGGGCAACATGACGACCGGGCTTTGGTCGACGAGAATTTGCACAGAGCGTATCTTGATGCTTGTGGAGGCCTGGGCAGTGATTTGCAGTCGGTTGCGGGGGCCTGGAAAAACTGGAGCACAGCAAAAAAGCAACTCTCAAGTCTTAAATTACAAGTTGATGAAGCCGCCAGAGAAGCGGGTTATCTCAGAAGTTCTGTTGATGAACTGGACAAGCTCGCACCAGAACCAGGTGAGGAAGTTGAGTTGGCTGACCAACGACAACAAATGATCCAGGCGCAAAATATTGCCGGGGAACTTTCCGAGGCTGAAGAAATATTGTCCGGCCATAATTCTCCGGTACCAATATTGGCCAGCCTTGTCAGAAAACTGGAACGAAAGACTGCCAAGGCTCCCGGACTTCTGGAAACGGTTATTGAGCAGATAGATGGAGCTATTACGCACTTATATTCCGCGCAAAACGAACTGGACGGGGCGATCAGCAAAAGTGAATATGATCCTCATGCGCTGGATAATGCCGAAGAAAGGTTGTTTGCTTTAAGAGCTGCAGCGCGCAAATACAGTGTAGCGGTTGAAAACCTGCCGGAACTTGCCATTGATATGGCCAACCAGTTAAGTGCGCTTGATCACGGTGAAGAGAGACTGGCAATATTAAACAAACATTGCGGTGAACTGGAAGTGGA
Source organism: Hyphomicrobiales bacterium (assembly GCA_024225445.1). GTDB lineage: Bacteria > Pseudomonadota > Alphaproteobacteria > Rhizobiales > Rhizobiaceae > JAAEMP01. The sequence continues at coordinate 4,152 of JAAEMP010000237.1, forward strand.
ATATGTCCGGCTCGCTACAAATCTGTCGAAAAAGCGTGCTATTGCGGGACGGGAACTGGTTGAAAAAGTTCAAAAGGAACTACCAAGCCTGAAGCTGGACCAGGCGAAATTTTTGATTGAACATGATTGCGGAGCCCATCTGGCAGGTGAATATGGTCGTGACAAAATTGAATTCTGGGTTCGAACCAATCCGGGCACCAAGGCCGGTCCGATGTTCAAAGTTGCTTCAGGGGGAGAGTTGTCCCGATTTTTGCTGGCGCTCAAGGTTGTACTTGCTGACAACGGATCGGCACCCACACTGGTTTTTGATGAGATTGATTCGGGAGCAGGCGGATCGGTTGCAGATGCAATCGGGCGAAGGCTTGCCCGATTAGCTGAAAATGTACAGGTATTATCTGTGACGCATGCTCCTCAGGTGGCAGCCAAAGCAAAGCATCATCTATTGATTTCCAAGGCCGGCGGAGGAGATCATATCCCTCAGGTGACGACCAGGGTAGTACAAATTGATGGTGAGAGAAGACGCGATGAAATTGCTCGGATGTTGGCTGGTGCGTCGATTACCGATGAGGCCAGAGCAGCAGCAGGAAGACTTCTAAATGACCCAATTTGATAATTTCAAATTCTATGGGGATGCTTGTTTGTTATTGGAATGCTCCTATCTGTTAATCTTGAAATGAAAATTATCAATCGGACATTTGCAATAACCAAGTGTTGTTGATCAAATTAATGTTCAGCAGAATGATTAGTTGTTTTTGCAGAACGAAAATTCGAGCAATGCACCGGCACTAATGAAAATATCCGGATATTGGAATACTTAATATCGGATGTAATAGAGTTTCTTTTTGACAGGAAATCATGAAGTTACAGAATGGAAACAGGAACCTTGACGGCAGATAGTCCATCAGGAAAACCAGAATTGTCAATATCTGCAATGCAGATGTCGAAATTTTCTGTGGCAAACAGGATAACAGCATTTCTCTGTTTTGCGATTTGTATGTTGTCGGTGTTGATGGGTGAAGCGAATGCAAGGCTGATCATTAAAGAACAGACGAAAACCTATAATGTGTCAGGAAAGTCAGGTAGGCAGGTTCACGCAAAATTCGGTCGACGTGGTCCATGGAAAATGCGCCGCAAACACGCGATAGCCGCTACCCTAAGAGAGTTTGATTTCAAAAATATCAAGATTGTTAAGCGCGGCAATAAATGTATATTTGCCAAGATGGATATTTATCTTTCTCTGACTTATTATTATCCCAATTGGATCAACAAAAGTTCCGCATCAAAAAAAACCCAAAGATTATGGGGGAATTTTCTGCGAGAATTGGTCCGCCATGAAAAAACCCATGGCAAATTTTTTAAGGAAACCTTGCGGCAGTTTGAGAAAGAATTGGCTAGAATCTCGAGGAAACCCTTCAAAAGTTGCCGTCAGATGAATGCAATTGTCCTACGTAAACTTGAAACTACCTATAAAAAGGGTAAAGCGCGACACGATGCTTTTGACCGCCGTGAAGGAAAGCCATCAGCAAAGATACGCAAGTTGGAAAAAGCTTTTCTCAAAGCCAAGTGAATGCGATGATCTGCTATACTGAGGGCTCTTGATGATGACCCTCGATATTAGACAGAAATTGCAGTATCAGAGCCGAGTGCGGTTGAATGAAAAAACCTGTTTCAGAATTATCCAAATCCCAAGCTCAGGCGGAACTTGAATCTCTTGCCGCCGAATTGTTGCGGCATGATGAAGCTTATCATGGCGGGGATCAACCTGAGATCAGTGATGCGCAATATGATGCCTTGCGACGACGAAATCTGGAAATTGAACAGGCATTTCCAGAATTGCAACGCGAAGATTCTCCGTCCAGGCGGGTGGGGTTTGTCGCACTGGACAAGTTTGAAAAGCATCAGCACGCTGTTCCCATGTTGTCGCTGGACAATGCTTTCACAGATCAGGATGTTTATGATTTTGCTGCACGGATCAGGCGGTTTTTGAAACTTGGAGGTGATGAAAAACTGAATCTCACCGGTGAACCAAAAATTGACGGACTGTCATTATCGTTGCGATATGAAAATGGCAGGCTGGTGAGTGCAGCGACAAGGGGAGATGGAACAACTGGTGAAAATGTCACTGCCAATGCCAGAACGGTTACAGATATTCCTTCGGTGTTAAGCGGCGAGGATGTGCCGGAAATTCTCGAAGTGCGCGGCGAGGTATATATGACCCATGAGGCTTTTGCACAACTGAATGCCCGTATGGAAGCAGAAGGCAAACCCAAATATGTTAATCCACGCAATACTGCTGCGGGCTCGCTACGCCAATTGGACAGTTCAATCACTGCAAAAAGACCGTTGCGGTTTTTTGCCTATGCCTGGGGGGAAGTGAGTAATCTACCGGCGCCCACACAGACAGGTGTTCTCAACAAATTCAAACAGTGGGGCTTTTCTGTAAACCCGTTGACGGGTGTGTTTGATGATATTGAGGTACTGATTGCTCATTATCACACAATTGAGGAAGAACGTTCATTCCTTGGTTACGACATTGACGGGGTCGTGTATAAAGTTGATGAATTGGCTTTGCAGGAACGTCTTGGTTTTGTTTCGCGATCCCCGCGATGGGCCATTGCCCACAAGTTTCCGGCAGAAAAGGCCTGGAGCGTACTGGAAGCGATTGAAATTCAGGTGGGCAGAACCGGAGCTCTCACACCGGTTGCGCGGTTACAACCGGTGACGGTCGGGGGAGTGGTCGTTACCAACGCAACACTGCACAATGAAGACTATATCGCAGGTATAGGCAACAATGGAGAGCTGCTGCGCGAAGGCCGGGATTTGCGCGAAGGTGATCATGTTCTTATTCAACGTGCCGGTGATGTCATACCGCAGATTCTGGATGTAAATCTGGAAAAACGGTCCAGTTCCTCCGTTCCCTTTGATTTTCCATCAATCTGTCCGGTTTGTTCAAGCAATGCTGTTCGTGAGGTCAATGAGAAATCCGGCAAGCGTGATTCCGTCTCAAGATGTACCGGGGGGCTGATCTGCTCAGCACAGGCGGTTGAGAGGCTGAAGCATTTTGTTTCGCGCAATGCGTTTGATATCGACGGGCTTGGCGCCAAACAGGTTGAGGCTTTTCACAATCAGGGTCTGATCGCCAATGCGGTTGACATTTTTGTGTTGCGCCAGAGGGATGAAGCTTCATCGACAAAGATTAAAGATCGGGGTGGTTGGGGTGAAACCAGTGCCAGGAAATTGTTTGATGCTATTGATGAGCGTCGGACAATTGATTTTCACCGGTTAATATTCGCTCTGGGAATTCGCCATGTGGGAGAGCAGACGGCCAAGGATCTGGCGCGGTCTTATGGAGATATTGCTGGTTTCAGCAATGCCATGGCGAAGATTGCTGATGATGATGAAGAAGCATGGCAGGAATTAACCGCGATTGATGGAATTGGTGAAACCGTTGCTGAAGCTTTGCGTAGTTTCTTCAGTGAACCGCATAATTTGCAAGTCTATGATGCACTATGTCAGGAAGTCACGCCAAAACCGGTTGAACAAGTTGCCAATACATCGCCTGTGTCGGGAAAAACTATTGTTTTCACCGGATCGCTGGAACAAATGACCCGTGATGAGGCGAAAGCCATGGCAGAGCGGTTGGGAGCCAAAGTCGCCGGATCAGTATCCAAAAAAACCGATCTTGTTGTGGCAGGTCCGGGAGCAGGATCAAAAATGAAAAAGGCGGTTGAACTGGGAATTGATACGCTGGACGAAGATGGCTGGTTTACCCTGATAGGTCGCTGAAACGTATACAGGCCTGTGTAATTGAAGTGCATTAGTACGGGTTCAAAATAATCAGGAAAGTCCCTTTATCAGGCAGAGGCTGCAGGCAATTCGTGGGTGAGGGGTGTGGTTGCGGTTTCCAGCCACTTTGCTTCGTTTTCTTCAAGGTGCGGCGTTAACTGGCGCTTGACCCAGCCATGATAGGCATTCAACCAATGAAGTTCAGATTTGTTCATTAAATCCGGGTTGATCAGTCTCAGGTCAATTGGTGCCAGTGACAGGGTCTCGAAACCCATCACCGGTACGTTGCCACCATCAATTTCGTTGGGTTCTTTTACCAGAATCAGGTTTTCAATGCGAATGCCCCATTGGCCTTCGCGATAGAAACCGGGTTCATTGGAAATGATCATGCCCGGCTTTATTTCAACCTGGCTTCGTCTGGAAATTGATTGGGGGCCTTCATGGACCGAGAGATATGAACCAATTCCATGGCCGGTGCCGTGGGCAAAATCGCGCCCGTGTCGCCACAAGGAAGCTCTGGCAAAACTGTCCAGATCTACCCCTCTGGTACCTTCAGGGAAGCGGGCCAGTGCGATGGCAATATGGCCTTTGAGAACCAGGGTGAAATCCTCGACGGCAAGAGGGGGAGGGGTGCCGACAGCAATTGTGCGGGTAATATCAGTGGTGCCGTCCTCATATTGGCCACCGGAATCCACCAGATATAGTGAGTTATTCGAGATGAGCGTGTTGGTTTTGCGAGTAACCCGGTAATGGATGACAGCACCATTGGCACCTGCGCCTGAAATGGTATTAAAGGAAATATCCTTTAATTCACTTTGGAATTTTTCAGCGGTCGTGCAACGAAGCAATTCCAGTTGATTGACGGCGGTAATTTCATCAATGCTTCCCGGTTTTTGTTGATCAATCCAATACAGGAACTTTGTAACGGCTACTCCGTCACGAAGATGAGCATTGCGAGACCCTTTGATTTCACTGGCGTTTTTGATTGCTCGGGGAAGGACAACCGGGTCAGTGCTGTTGACCAGTTTGCCGTTATTACTATTAACGATATCACCAAGAGCCACGGATGTTTTTGAGAAGTCAGCGTGGATTTTAACGTTGTTTGCTAGTTTCGCCAGCTTTCCACCAATTTTTGAATATGGATGTAAATCGGCAAGCTGGGTCAGGTAGGCTTCAACTTCACGAGACATTTTTTGTTTGTCCATGAATAATTGCGGGTATTCCTTTGCATGGATGACTGCGTAGCCAAGTGCCAAAGGGGTATGTGGAGTGTCATGTCCACGAATATTGAAAAGCCAGGCAATAGATGCAGGATCCGACAGCAGGCAAAAATCCCCGCCATTTTCCGTCAGCTGATGTTTTATTGATTTGATTTTTTCAATTGCAAGTTCTCCGCAATATTTCTGATTTTGAATTGATACCGGCCCAACCGGAGGCGAAGGCTGGTCGAGCCATATACGATCAATCAGATTATCGGTTGCGACAAATGAAACCTGATGGTTTTTCGTGATTTTTTTGAAATGTTTTTTGGCTGAAAGGGTTGTCAGCCATGGATCAAAGCCAATACGAAATTCAGGATCCTGTCTCCTGTCTTTCTCGGATTTCTCCGAAATCCAGTTTTCCAGCCACTTGTGTGGAGGATATTTCACCAGATCACTGGTGCCAAACTGGCTGGTATCGATTTGTCTGGTGACTTGTGATGTGTAGCGTCCGTCGACAAATACAATGGCCTCATCACCGGTAACAATACCATAACCGGCAGAACCTGTGAAACCTGTGAGCCATGCAAGGCGCCAGGCATGGGGAGGCGGGTATTCGTTCTGGTGTTCGTCGCCGTGAGGAACAAGCCAGGCATCAAGATCTTCCTCCAGCATCCGCCGGCGTAAAATAGACAGGCGCTTAGCGCCTTGGCTGCCACTGGAAGGATCGCTAAAGTTTTGAAACCTTGCCTGCATTTTGTCCTGCGTCATATTATACTTTCATCAACCATAAGTACTGATTTTGATGCCTTTTCTTCAATTATCAAAAGACCATAGCAATTTGATTAGAATTTGTAACATATTGTTATGGCGTAGATCCCTGAAAATCGGGGTAACACCAAAGTCATTGGTATAACTCCCTGGTGTTAATGCCAATGCTGGCTGACAAAAGGTATTGCGTAATGGATACATTATTGGTTTTTGATGTGGATGGCACATTGACTGGCCCACGTCGCAGAATGCATGAAGATTTCTGCAGATTTTTCAAGTCCATATGCCGTAATTATCCGGTGTTTCTCGTATCCGGCAGCGATATGATCAAACTGGAACAGCAGTTACCGGGCGAAGTCATCAAGCTGGTAACCGGAATATTTGCCTGTTCAGGCAATGAATTATTAATGGATGGCAAACACATGTTTCGAATGGAGCATCATTTCCCAGGTGCGGTAGTGACTTTTCTGGAGAGTTTTGTCGAGGCCAGTCAATATCCGGTACGTACCGGCAATCATCTTGAAAACCGAACCGGTACCTTGAATGTTTCAGTTGTGGGACGAAATGCCGACCCCGGGCAACGCAAGAAATATTTTGCACATGATAACAGGAATGGTGAGCGCAAGGCGCTGATTGAGGCATTGGTTCAGGAATTTCCGGATTATGAAGCCAATATCGGCGGCCAGATTTCAGTCGATGTAACCCCGCGCGGATGGAATAAATCCCGGGTATTTCGAGAGTTGTCTACCCGCTATCCCGGACTTGCAATCGCTTTTTTTGGGGATAATATGCATCTGGGTGGAAATGATCGCCCCCTGGGAGATGCGATCAGAAATGGATCAGGTGACAACCGGGTTTTTGCAGTTGAAGATTACTGTGATACCTGGAAAATTCTGCAGGAGCAGTTTTGCAACTGGACAAGTGTTCATTCACAGGTTGCCTGATTTTATTGGTACTTTTTCAAATAAACAGATTTCAACTGCACAACACCAGTGTTAACCAGCCATCACGTATATGAGCTTTGGCAAATCGCAATCCCTGAATTCGAAAAGCCGCAACAATTCGCGCTTTTTGGTGGGGTAAAAGGCCTGAAAGAATGGCCGTGCCACCTGGAGCCAGATGTGTTGCAAAATCTTTGGCCATATCTTGCAAAGGCCGCGCCAGGATATTGGCAATGATCAGATCATATGGAGTTCGGGAGGTAATTTTCCGGTGATTTAATCCGGTCGCCGTAACACAGGTTACCAGATTTCCGACACTGTTTAGTCGCGCGTTTTGACGTGCAACTTCGGTCGCGACCGGGTCAATATCGCTGGCCAATACTTCTTTTTTGCAGGCTTTGGCGAGAGCAATGGCAAGAACACCTGATCCGGTTCCCAGATCCAGCGGATTGAAGTATTGGCGAGATTTGAGTTCCTGCTCCAACATTTCCAGACATCCGGCAGTTGTCCCGTGATGACCGGTTCCGAATGCCAGGCCAGCATCAATCTTGATGGCGATATCATTGAATTTTGCCGCTTGCGCATCATGGGAACCGTGAACAAGGAACCGTCCAGCCCGCACCGGGTTTAGCTGGCGAAGGGTTTTGGCGACCCAGTCGGTTGGTAGAATTACCTCGCTTTTAATATCCGCCCTGATGCCGCTTTTTGCCAATGCGGTTTTCATGCGTGTTTTGAATTCGCCGGATCGTTCAGACGCTACATAGATACTGACACACCAGATTGATTTACTTTCGTCTACCTCAAATAGCGATACGGCAATGCCGTCTTCCTCGAATTCCAGATCAAGAATATCATTGATCTGATAAGCAAGCCTGATGTCAGTTTCTATGTAATGGCGGTGCTGGGTTGTGGGCCCTGATTGGGAACTGGTCATGGAGTTTCGAGTTAACTTAACATTTGAGCTACATCCAGTAACGGATTGAAATTTATGAATATACTTTACGATTTCATTTTGTCTTGATCGTCGATTAGAGTTGCCGTGAGTTCAAGAATTTCTGGGACTAATAATCGGATCTGCAGCAATTTTACGTTTGTTTTCTATGTTGCCTCGACAAAACTCTCCAAAACGCGTTTTTGTCCGGCCTTGTCGAAATCTATTGTCAGCTTGTTGCCATCCACCAGAGCGACATTGCCGTTACCGAATTTCATGTGGAAAACACGGTCGCCCACCGTAAATCTGGAAGACTGTTCCTCGATTGATGAGGCAACCAAAACACCATCGATGGTTCGCGGAGAGGAGTTGGTGCCGGAGCGGGTTCCCCAGTTATGTCTGGCTGCATTGGCGCGCGCTCCCTGGGGATTTCGGGCCTGGGCCCGTTTCCAGCCAGGGGTGGTATAGGTGTTGGAAAATGGGTCGGAATCATCAAAGCGGCTGGCACCATATTTGCCACCGGTCCCCTGGGCACCATAACCGCCATAAGAATTGCCGGATTCTGCAATTTCCACATGGGCAGCAGGAAGTTCGTCGACAAAGCGGGAGGGAATAGAATTTTGCCATAGCCCGTGAATGCGCCGGTTTGATGCAAAGTACAAATGGCAGTCGAGTTTGGCCCGGGTAATACCGACATAGGCGAGGCGGCGTTCTTCTTCCAGGCCGGATTTGCCGTTTTCATCGAGTGAACGCTGGTGGGGAAACAGCCCTTCTTCCCAGCCTGGCAGGAATACATGATCGAATTCGAGGCCTTTGGCTGAATGCAATGTCATCAATGACACCGCGTCGAGGTTTTCGTTGCTGTCTGTATCCATGACCAGGGAAATATGCTCAAGAAATCCGCGCATGGAATCAAATTCTTCCATTGAGCGAATGAGTTCCTTGAGATTTTCCAACCGTCCGGGTGCATTAGCGGTGCGATCATTTTGCCACATCTGGGTATAACCGGATTCTTCCAGAATCATTTCTGCCAACCGGGGATGCGGCATGATTTCCAGGTTGGTCGCCCAGCGATCGAAATTTTCCATCAGTTTATTTAAGGTTGATCTTGTTTTGGGCTTAAGCTCGTCGGTCTGCGTCAGTTCACGAGCCGCCTCAAACAAGGGAATTGATCTGGCGCGGGCATGATCATGGATTATGCGTACACTGGTCTCACCGATACCGCGTTTGGGAGTATTGATGATGCGCTCAAAAGCCAGGTCATCTGCCGGTTGGCAGATTGTTCTGAAATAGGCCAGGCAATCGCGAATTTCCTTGCGCTCATAAAAACGCGGACCGCCGATTACCCGGTAGTTCAAGCCCAGCGTCACAAACCGGTCTTCGAATTCTCGCATCTGGAAAGACGCGCGCACAAGAATTGCCATGTCATTGAGGTTTTTCCCGCTGCGCTGATATTGCTCTATCTCCTCGCCAATAGTGCGTGCCTCCTCTTCTGAATCCCAACAGGCTGCTACATTTACTTTGGTTTCATCCGGGTTAGTGTTGTCAGTGAACAGAGTCTTACCCAGCCGTCCCTCATTATGGGCGATCAGGTGAGAGGCGGCTGCAAGGATGTGGGAAGTTGAGCGATAATTTCGTTCAAGCCGAATAACCTTTGCTCCGGGAAAGTCCCGCTCAAAACGAAGTATATTGTCCACTTCAGCTCCGCGCCAGCCATAGATTGACTGGTCATCATCTCCCACACAGCAAATATTAGGAAGATCAGACTGATGTTCCGCCGGTAATTTCCCGGCATTTTCGTCGGACCTTGAATTTTGCAGAGTTTGAGTTTTTCCTCCCGCGAGCAAACGCAACCACAAATATTGAGCGACATTGGTATCCTGATACTCATCGACCAGAATATACCTGAATCTTGTGCGATAATCCGTCAGAACGTCATCATTTTCCCGGAAAAGGCGAATACATTCGGTTAGCAGGTCACCAAAATCCACCGCATTGAGTATTTTCAGCCGTTCCTGGTATTGGCGATATAATTTGCGTCCTCTGCCTTCCCCAAATGCCTGCGCATCCCCTTCAGTAATCTGATCAGGCCCCAATGCCTTGTTTTTCCAACTATCGATATGACCGGCAAGCTGGCGGGCTGGCCATCGCTTGTCGTCAATCCCTTCGGCACGGATCAACTGCTTTAACAGGCGGATCTGGTCATCGGTATCCAGAATGGTGAAATTCGGTTTCAGACCGACAAGCTCCACATGGCGGCGCAGGATTTTTACACAGATTGAATGAAAAGTGCCTAGCCAGGGCATGCCCTCGACATTGTCACCGACGAAAGTGGCAATGCGAAGCTTCATTTCACGCGCCGCCTTGTTGGTAAAGGTAACAGCGAGTATCTGACTTGGCCAAGCCTTGCCAGTTGCCATAATGTGGGCGATACGTGTCGTCAGAACCCGGGTTTTTCCGGTACCCGCTCCGGCCAATACAAGCAGGGGACCTTCCAGGCTTTCAACCGCATCGGTTTGTTCCGGGTTAAGATTCTCAAAATAGTCCGGACGGCTTGGCTGGCTTGCTGCCAAAGCTCTTGCGGCAATGGAATTTGGCATAGATTCAGGCATCGGTAATCAGACACGCTTTGTTTGGTTTGTGCCAGCAGGTCAATTGCAGAAATATGATAATGATTCCCGCTATTTTCCTATCTATAACAGCATTTGAATCGCAGGGGAACATATCGTGAATTTTTGATTGTACAAAAGTCTTTTGAAAACAGGTTCGTTTATAACAGATTGTTAACCATGACCATCATCGTTTTGTTAGCAATTATGGCATGTTACATCGCCATGAACGGAGCATTAGAAGGGCGATGTGAATATTGGGTTGCTCAGAAATGGGATGTTGCTGGCAAGTCTGTTATTAGAGATGCCTGATTTGGATTTGCCCACTGTGGGAGATTCGTTTAATGAATGCACCGGAATATATTTACAAATCAGTTTTACCGCCATTTCGACCCTGCACTAGTGGTGGTGTTCTTCGTCGATGGCTTCAACCAGGGCTGCGTTGCAGTAACTTAACGCCTGGACCTGGGTGGCCCAGCCAATAATGGTTTTGCCGTCTATTTCGTCAACTACGGGTAATCTGGAATCCGTGCCGGAATCAAATACCCGAAGTGCATATTCCAGTGTATCCGTAGGCTTGAGGCTTTGTTGATCCTCAATAATTTGGTGAGGATCTTCGTGGTCTTCCGCGGGTTCCATAAAATCCATCACTTTTTTTATTTTCATCATATAGCGATGGGGGCCATCATGAACAAACAGTCCTCGCATTTCCAGTTGCCACTGGAATATTGATCGTCCGTGAATGGCGTTATTGATGCCGTTGGATATTGAGACGACAAGCAACAAGGCAATGGTCATGCCGTAACCGCCTGTGAGTTCAAACACGATCATTGTCGTGGAAATTGGAGCCCCCAGAACGGCCGCTGATACTGCCCCCATTCCCAATATTGCATAAAGACCCTCGCTTGAGGCAAGTTGCGGAAAGATCGAAGCGGCGATTATCCCAAAGGTGCCACCTGTCATTGCCCCCAGATATAAAGCAGGTGAAAATACCCCGCCGCCAAAACGTGATGCGATGGTGATGGATGTAGCGATGGTTTTTGCGATGATAAGGGTGAACATCAAAAGCAGTGGCAATTGATTGGTCAACGCCATATCAGTCGCTTCATAGCCAACTCCCAAAATCTCCGGAAGAAATACTGCAATAGCGCCGATCACCGCACCGCCAATAATAGGCCGAAACCACAATGGCATGTTGATATTTCGGGCTACAAACTCGCTTGACATCAGGGAAAATTGAAAAAGAATGGCAACCAGAGCGCAAACAACACCCAAAATAACAAAAGCCGGAAATTCCCAAAGAGAAGTGATCTGATATTCCGGTAATTTGAACGCCGCAGCGTTGCCAAAATACAATCGCGAAAACACTGTTCCCGAAACCGATGAGATCACAATCGGTACAAATGCTCGCATTGAATAATGACCAAGGATAACTTCGTGGGCAAACAAAACTCCGGCTATTGGCGCGTTGAATGAAGCTGATACAGCGCTCGCCACACCGCAGGCCAGAAGGGTGCGATCACTCCATTTGGGCATACGAAAAATATTGGAGAGGGCCGTCGATATAGCTGCACCAAGATGAACCATTGGCCCTTCGCGACCAGCGCTGGCACCTGAACCCAGAGAGACAATGGTTACCAGGGCAGAATATATTGCAGACCTGATATCGATACTTCTGCCACCAAAAGCGCGGGCCTCAATGACATCGGCCACGCCTAATGTGCGTCGGAGGGGTAGCAGATAAACCAGACACAAACCGACAACTGCGCCACCTGCCACCGGGGCAAGGAATATGATGTACCAGGGCAGGCTGCTTGCAGCTGAAGCTACATTTTCTGATTTGTCACCAAGCCATAATATCTGGACATAACCGATCAATATCCGAAACAGGATTGCCGCCACCGAAACAGTCAAACCTATCACCAGTGCCAACAGCCAGGACTGGGGTTGTTTTGTGTCCCAATATTGCCGCAGATTAGGTTCAATCCATTTGACGACGATGGTGGGTAGGCGTTTTATGATGTCCAACATTGTCGGCCAGACTGTGAGTGGTTTTTTTTCAGGTTATTTCAACAAATCTGGCTTGGCGAGTAAAATATTCAGGGAATTGATGAAATTTGAATGCATTCTTTTGTATTCAGGGCTATTCCTTGTAAAAACAGTTTGCGGTTGAAAATTTGTCGTGGATTGGACAAATTTTAAGGAGTAAAGCCATGGCGCGGAAAAATATCAAAGACCTGAAAAGGAACGAAGCCGGTATTGCGGCTGCAGTTGGCATTTTGAAGCAACGCTTTGGTGAGAAGTTCAAAACATCACTTTCATTACGCGAACAGCATTCTCATACCACCACCTATCTTCGCTCTCAACTTCCCGACGCCGTGGTTTGGCCTCAAACTACGCAAGAAGTCAGCGATATCGTGAAGATATGCGCTGAGCATAAAGTTCCGGTAATCCCGTTTGGAACCGGAACTTCCCTTGAAGGTGGCGTGAATGCGCCTGCGGGGGGAATATCCATTGATTTGCAGGAAATGAATGCAATTATTTCAGTGAATGCGGAAGACCTGGATGTCTGTGTTGAAGCGGGTGTAACCCGTGAATCCCTCAATCAACACCTGCGTGACAAGGGCCTGTTTTTTCCAGTTGATCCTGGTGCTAACGCCTCACTGGGCGGCATGGCTTCAACTCGGGCGTCGGGAACCAATGCTGTTCGATACGGAACGATGCGTGAAAACGTGATTGCCGTGACCGCTGTGATGGCTGATGGCAGAATAATCAAGACCGCAAACCGGGCACGTAAATCATCTTCGGGTTACGATCTTACAAGGGTTTTGGTGGGGTCGGAAGGTACGCTGGGAATTATCACCGAGTTGACCATACGTCTTCATGGAATTCCAGAAGCTATTGCAGCCGGATTGTGTTTTTTTCCGACGGTGGAAGATGCCTGTAATACGACAATTTTAGCAATGCAATCGGGTATCGGAATGGCTCGCATCGAGTTGATGGATGTGGATGCCGTAGCCAGTGTGAACAGATATTCGAAACTAGATTTACCGCTTCAAATTTTATTGTTGCTGGAATTTCACGGTAGTCAGGATGGCGTGAGGGAACAACAAAAATCATTTGGTGAAATTGCCGAGGAATTTGGTGGATCAGATTTCCAGTGGGCTGAAAGCACCGAAGAACGTACCCGGCTCTGGACCGCTCGGCATAATTGTTACTGGGCATTAAAAGCTGAAGCTGGCGAGAAAGAATTCCTGACCACGGATGTTTGCGTGCCAATATCACATCTTGCCGAATGTGTTACACAAACTCAGAAGGATATCAGCGACGCCGGACTTTATGGCCCAATTATTGGTCATGTGGGGGATGGAAATTTTCATGCCGCCTTGGCGGTAGACCTTGATGACCGTGAAGAGATTGCAAAAGCCGAGGAAGTTGCAGAGAAAATTGTCATGCGAGCGTTATCCATGGATGGAACCTGTACCGGAGAGCATGGAATTGGCCAGGGGAAAATCAATTTTGCGGCAATTGAACATGGGGATGGAATAGATTTTATGCATGCCATAAAAATGGCACTGGATCCGGATAACATAATGAATCCCGGAAAATTATTTGCTGTATAGCCCATTGCAAGCGGGTTAATTTTGTTGTCAGCGATTTGAAAAGGATAATACTCTGTACCGGCTATTTGCAGCGATCGGTGGTTTGATTGTGATTGGGCTTTATACAGCTCTGATCGCACCATATTTTATCGACTGGGGGTTTTATGAAGAGGATTTCGAGCGTGAGACTTCGCGCATTATTGGACAGAAAGTTGAAGTAACAGGTGATACGAAAGTGCGCCTGCTACCAATTCCTTCAATTACATTTGGTGGCCTTGCGATTGGAAAAAATCCTGACAATACGCCGATGATGACCGTCGATCAGTTCGCTATGGACATTGAGTTGATGCCCTTGCTCAAGGGTGTGGCAAAAATTGTGCAATTGAAACTGGTGCGCCCTAAACTAAATTTGCATGTCAACGAATCTGGTGCAATTGCATGGATTGACAGGCAAAAAGTTTTAGTTGACCCGGAACAGATCAAACTGGAAAATTTTACTATTTCCAACGGTGAGATCAACGTTCATGGTTTGACTGGCGGTCGTACACTGTCTCTGGAACAACTGGATGGTCGCATCAGTGCCAAATCCCTGTTTGGTCCCTGGCGCATCGATGTTGGTGGCTATGTGGGAAACAAGCGAGTGCGGTTGGACATTGATACCGGGCACTTGCAAGATGATGGCTCGATAAGAATAAAACTGTTAGCGAATAGAGCCGATCTGCCTTACAGACTTTCATTAGACGGTCCTGTGCAGTTTAGCGAAGGGCTTTTGCGCTGGAATGGTGCATATAAACTAGACGTGCCCGATGATGACGCAGGTAATGCCAGCCGGCACCTGCCTATTTTTTCACAAGGGGACTTTGATTTTACCCCACACCGTATCGATGTACCGCAGTTCAGACTGGAAGTTGGGGACCGGGAAGATCCTTACACGATAAATGGAACCGGCGTTGTCAACATTAGCGATGATATCAAATTCAATATCAAGGCCGACGGCAGGCAGATTGATCTCGACAGGATCGGCAAAAACGACGGGGCTGAAAGTAGAAATGGAGGATTGGATCTCGAACAGCGATTGGGTGTAATGCGTTCGATTATTGAAAAGATTCCGGTACCACCAGCGCAGGGGATAATTGATTTGGCATTACCTGCAATTGTAGCAGGTGATACACTTATTCGCGATGTGACTGCCAAAGTATCGCCTGACTTTGATGGCTGGAATATTCAACATCTTGGAGCAACTCTTCCGGGCAATACCAAATTTGAAGCTAATGGGAAGGTTGGACTCGGTCAGGATTTTGGATTTAGCGGTCATATGCTGGTTGCATCCAATCAGCCAACCGGATTGGCGACCTGGCTCGGTAAACGCAATAATCCTTTTATTCGAAAATTGCATTCTGCTGGTTTTGCTGCCGATGTAGTGATTTCAGACAACCAAACCAGTCTGGATAATCTGGAACTGGTATTGGATGCCGCTATATTGAGGGGAAAGTTGCAACGCCTGGCCAGCAAGAACGGCAGAGCGGCGGTGGTTGTCGGGCTGGAAGGTGAACAGATTAATCTCGATGATCTCAGGGCGATATTTTCACTTATCGCCGAAGATGACTCAAACGCAATCGCCAATCACGATCTTGATATTAGCCTGAAAGCAGGGAAATTGAACGGTTTTGACATCACAGCAGAAAATGTCGAGGCGCGGTTTCGAATTTTTGGAGGGTCGGTATCCGTTGAAAAACTAAATGCATCAAATTTCTTTGGCGCTTCCCTTGCCAGTTCCGGGCGGATTGATAATTTGTTAAACCGGCCCAACGGTCAGTTTAATCTGGCAATCAAAGCGGAAAAACCGGCACGTTTGTTAGCATTTATTCAGTCGCAATTGCCAGAGAACGAGTATATCAGAAATCTGGCTCAATCCCCCGCTTTGGCTGAGAATCTTGATTTGGAATTTGTAATAAATGCCCGCTCTTCGAGTGATAAACAGATTAATGGCTCAAAGGGGCAAGTGTTTATTCGTGGAGAGATGGGCGGAACCCAAATTGAAATAGAGACTGAATTTCAGGGGCTAATCGGTGAACTGAGTGCGCTCAAAATGGATGTCATCCAGACATTGGAAAATGCTGATCCGGCAACGCTGCTGATGCAGCTCAACCTGCCGGTATTACCTGTTGATGTTTCCGGGCCATTGAAAATTACCGGAACATTTGGAGGGGATCCCAGAAAAGGCTTTAACGGTTATTTGTCAGCGCAATTGTCTGACAGCAAAATCAAAACTGAAGGAATGGCATATCTGACTGGCAAAAATGCCGGAAATGCCAGATTCAAGATTACCCAAAGTAGTCAGGATATTGTTCCAATGCTGGTTCTTGCCGGAGTTGGTTTGCCGTCGCTGACATTTAGTGGTGAAGCAATTCCCACTTCATTTACCGGAAGTATCGAGCTGAAAAACAACAAGATATTTCTGCGTGACGGTGCCGGGCAGATTAATGGGCGGGAGTTTGAAATAGATTTGGAGTTCACAAAAAACGCTACCTCTAATCATCATGTCACAGGGCAAGTGACGGCGACAAGTATCGATTTATCTTTGCTTGCCGGTATTGCATTCACCAGCCGCGGATCTGATGGTATTGAGCCTGTTAACGGTTGGAATGAAACCAGTTTCAGCCAGGCTGTATTACGGGGACTGGATGGTGAGATTGATTTGAAAGTAGACAGTTCAGATTTTGGGCTGGGTGATACCGCAAAAAATATTACAGGAAAATTGGCGCTGGTTGATGGTTCCATAAACCTGAACGGTATTAAGGGTAAATGGCTGAACGGGGCATTTAATGCCAATCTTTCGCTAACAAATGCAGAAGGAATTGGTACGCTGAGCACTCAATTCAGGTTTGAGGGCATTGATGCAAGTTCAGTTTCAAGGGCATTAAATACTGCAGAATTTGTTACGGGCGAAGTTGATATTTTGGGTGATCTGGAAGGCAGTGGGCGTAGCCCCGCAGCAATTGTTTCCTCTCTTACGGGCAGCGGTACGATTGAGCTGGAAGATATCATGATATCGGGTATCAATACTTCACCTTTGAAGCATGTATTTGAGGCAGCAGACCAGGAAGAATTTGAAATTCTGGATGAAAATGTTCTACCTGTATTAACCCAGGTGATTGATGATGGATCGGTTGAGATTCCAGTTGTTTCAATTCCTTATGTTGTGGCCGTGGGTAAATTGCGTGCCCGAAATATTTCGATTGATGCGGTAGAAACTGATATGGTTGCGGCAGTCGAATTTGATATCAAGAACAGTAACGTAAAGTCAGAGCTTTCTGTATTATTTGATCCAGGTATTGAATGGGTTGATGGTGTTGATCCACAGATTGTCATGTCGTGGAATGGAGACATCAAGTCACCTGAACGCAGCATCGATGTGCAACCACTTTCAGGGTTTTTGTCACTCAGGAATTTTGAGCGTGAACAACGAAGAGTAGATTTGTTGCAAGCATCGATCGTCGAAAAGCAACGTTTGCGCCGTGACATTATCGTCACCAATGCACGAGTGCGTTACCGTCAGCGACTGCGGGAGGAGGAATTGCGGCGTCAGCGGCAGGCATTTCTGGCACGTGAAGAAACAATGTTACGCGAACAGGCAGCCGAGCGTCATTATCGTCTGCTGGTACTGGAACGTATTGAACGCGAAGAAAGAATACGCAGGGAAGAAGAAGCAGAGCGTTTGCGTCTGGAAGAGGGAGCACGTATCAAAGCCGAAAAGCAACGACTGGAAGAGGAGGCAAGGGCCGCTGCTGATGCGGAGAAAAAGCGACTGGAGGAAGCGGCAGCTATTGCGGCCGAAGCCAAGCAAAGCTCCATTGAAGCGGAAATTTTGCGTTTGTTGGATGAAGCCAGCCGGGGCGAAGAAGCGAGAAAAATTCAGAAGCAGCTGGATCTAGGAAAGCCGGATGAATTTGATATCGCACCCAAGCCTGTTCAACCGAAAAAAGTGAAGAAGCCGAGAATCTCAGTCAGACGGGTTAAAAGGACCTTCAGACAGTTGGAACCTACTTTTGAAAGCCGGTAAATTTGGCGACCTGATTTGAATTGTTATTTGATAATTGAGAGGGCCAGATTAACGAGAAACACACACCCCAGGCAAAAGATGCAGACTGAATATTTATTTTCGAATGTCCCTGACCGATGCGCGTTCCATTATTTTTGTGGGTACCAGTATGCGTTTTCGTTCCTTTCCCCTGTTCCCTATCAATTCCAGACATAGTGCTTCAGCTGATTCATTTCCGATACGTCGGGCGGGCATTCGCAAAGTTGTCAAAGCAGGCTCCATAAAAGCTGATCCACGAAAATCACCAATTCCAATAATCGAAATATCTTCGGGAACCTTGATGTTTACATTCTGACAGGCATAAATTGCACCTTGGGCAATAATATCATTGCCGCATACCAGGGCACTTGGCGGATTTGTCTCAAGCAGGTTTTTTACTACCTGTTTTGCGGCCCCGATGTCGTATGGTGCTTCCAGCATTCGGTGTTTTGAAATATCGGTTCCTGATTTTTCCAGAGCCGTTAGGGAACCATGCAAGCGATCATGGGCGCGGTCATTTGAACTGGTAGGCGGAAACAGCAGAGCGATGTCGCGGTGACCTCGTTCAATCAGGTATTTTGTCACCCGGTATCCGGCATCAAAATTGTTGGCGCCGATGCAGTCCAATGAGCAGTCATCCCGGTAATTCCATATTGCAACGGCTGGGACATTTCTTATGGCCAACATTTCAATGGGTGCTTTTTCATGGTCGAAACCAATCAATGCGATGCCATCAATGCGACGTTCGAGCAGGGAACGGATGATGTCGACTTCAAGGGATAAATCATATCCATGAGCAGCGATCAGCAAGGTACGATCATGTTCACGCAATTTGGTGGCAAATGCTTCGATTAATTCCGCAAATATGGCGTTATCAATTGTCGGAACGACCAGGCCGATGGTTCCAGAGAACCGGTTGTGCAATGTTCCTGCCATCCGGTCACGGATATAACCCAGATCAGATGCAGCTTTTTCAATGCGGTTTCTGGTTGCTATTTTGACCATCTTTGGAGAATTGAAGTAACGCGAAACAGTTGCCGGTGCCACGCCTGCACGACGTGCCACTTCAACAATTCCGGGTGCTCCTTTTCTTGATCTGGTGCGCTTCATAGGGGTATCTTGTTGTAAAAATTGAACTATTCCTTCTATTAAGGCACAAAATGAAAACGTTTGCATTTTTATTTTCATTAATTACTATTTTTGTTCGAGTGAAAATTGGGTGATGCGAACCCTAGTGGAGAGCAAGCAGGCATGGAGTTTCTGCACTATTTTGGCGGTGTTTTTGAGCCGGTAGCTTTGTTACTGCTTCTGGGCGGTACAATCGGTGGGCTTATTCTTGGTGCAACTCCAGGCCTCTCTCCAACTATGGCCGTGGCTTTACTCATTCCGTTCACATTTCATCTTTCCGCAACGCAGGGGCTGATATTGTTGGGAGCGGCATATACCTCCACTGTCGCCGGCGGAGCAGTCAGTGCGATATTACTGAATATACCCGGAGCCCCAGCTAATATTGCGACCGCTTTGGATGGCAATGAGATGGCCCGCAAGGGGCAAGGCGCCAGAGCTTTGCAATTGTCCTTTCTAGCGTCAGGAGTGGGCGGGGTGATAGGAGTACTATTACTGATATTCCTGACGCCGGTACTTGCTCAATGGGCTTTGAAATTTGGACCCTCACACCTGTTCTGGATCGCTATTCTGGGTGTGACGGTGATCGGGTCGCTGGATTCAAAATCGTTTGTCAAGGGATTGTTGTCAGGTTGTATCGGCCTTTGGCTGTCAATGATTGGATATGATGAAATCCTGGGTACTGAGCGATTTATTTTCACCGACGCTCTGACTGGAGGAATTCATATCATACCTGCTTTGATCGGCTTGTTCGCAATTCCACAAGTTATGGAAATGTTCTCAAAGGGACGATCAACGGCAAATGTGAATGCGATCAGCGTTCCTAAATATTCGCTGAGCCAATCAATAAAAGAACTATTGGATTCCATTCGTTCACTATCGATTGGAACGGTAGTGGGCTCAGTTATAGGTCTTATTCCGGGTGTGGGAGGACAGATATCCGGTTTGGTTGCCTATGATCAGGCACGAAAATTTTCACCGATGCGAGAAAAATTCGGAACCGGACACGCGGAAGGAATTATCGCAGCAGAATCAGCAAATAACGCGATGGTGGGGCCTTCTCTTATTCCCTTGCTTACTCTCTCCATTCCCGGCAGTCCCACTGCAGCAGTGCTGCTTGGTGGTTTGCTTATTCATGGAATTTTTCCAGGCTCCGATATTTTTGACAAACACCCGCAGGTTGTCTGGACCTTTATCAATTCGATGCTTATCGGCCAAATATTGATGGTGATATTTGGAATATATACGGCAGCCTGGGCTGCGCGAATTGCAAAAGCACCTGCACCAATCATGGCGGCCGGGGTTTTAGTACTGGCGGTGTTCGGTTCCTATTCAGTGCAGCAATCGATGGGTGATGTTCATATTATGCTGGTGTTGGGCATCGGAATGTTTTTGTTGGAGAAATTCGGTTTCTCAGCCGCACCACTGGTATTGGGCTTGATATTAGGCCCATTGGCAGGCGATTATTTTACCAATGGCTCGATGATAGCCGCCGCACAAAACGGCCCGTGGGTTTATTTCTTTACCGGTGGCCTGAATATTTTGTTGATATCGCTGGTTTCTTTGTCGATTGGTTATTCGTTCTGGAACAATATGCTTCAAAAGCGTGATCCCGTGCCTGAAAAAGCAGGTCAGGAGCCAGGCCAATGAATATGACGCGTTTTCAACATCTCATACCAGCCGGGATAATCTTTGTTCTGTCAGCCATTGTCACCTGGCTGAGTTTCACAGAGGAACCGGCTGAATCGTTTCTGTTTCCAAGGGCAATCTCGGTTTTTTTCATTGCATTGGCGGCGTGGAATCTGGTGCGTGCCGCCAGTGGCCTGTCAAGAGTCGGTGAGGGCATGTCTTCTAGCGTGATGAAAAATGTTTTCCCGGGCTTGCTGGTGATGATTGTGTTCGTATTCTGGGCTGCAAAAGGCCTGGGCTTTTACCTGGCTTCATCACTCTCTTTTCTTGCAATTTATTCGCTTTATGATCCCGCTCCCTGGTCCAGCCCCAAAGCCTGGATCAAGCGGGTCATGATCACCGCGGCATTTATGGCCGTTGTCTATGGTCTCTTCACTCTGGTGCTTCAGGTACGGACGCCAAGGGGCTTATTTTTCTGAATTTTGATGTTCAGGCATTCCAAATGGGAGAAACATTTATGAGAAAACTAGTCACCGTAGCAGCGTTGAGCGTTGCAATTACCGCTTTTGGTGTCTCAGCTTCACTGGCTGGAGACTATCCTGAGCGCCCGATTGGCGTTGCGGTATCGTATGGGGCAGGGGGTGCAACTGACTTTCAGGCCCGTATCGTGACCATGGTTGCGGGAAACGCAGACATGCTTGGACAGCCAATCTATATTTTGAACAAGCCTGGTGCAGGCGGACGCAAGGGATGGAACTGGTTTGCAACCGAAGCAGAGGCTGATGGTTATACGATGTCAGCCTACAACGTTCCGCATTTTATTGCCCAGGGTATAAAAGGCGGTGTTAAATATAATGCAGATTCGTTCGAGCCAATCGCAAACTGGGGTGCTGACCCGGCGGTCGTCATAGTTGGTAAAGATTCCCAATTCAACTCAATGGCTGATCTTGTGGATTTTGCCAAGGCAAATCCGGGTAAAACCACTACTTCGGGAGCTGGCCTGTTTGTGGGGCACCATATTGCCGCTTTACAGATTGAAAAAGCCTGTGCCTGCAAGATTGCTTATATTCCAACCAAGGGTGGCGGCGCCGCAGCGATGAAGGCTGTAATTGCCGGAGAAGTGATGGCGGGTATCAACAATTTGTCTGATGCATTCCGTGCACGCGAGGCCGGCAATATTAAAATAATCGGCATTGCGGATCTTGAGCGTAATACAGAGTTTCTTCCTGACGTACCGACTTTAAAAGAAGCTGGTTTTGATGTGGATAATTCTTCTGTTAATTTTCGAGGATTGATGGTGCCTAAGGGAACACCTCAGGCAATTATAGATAAACTGGCTGCTCAGGTGCCACTAATGTTTAACCACAAGCGTGTTATCAAGCGCATGAAAGCAGGCGGATCGCCTCTCAAGGTGATGGACCGGGCAAGCGTGTTGGCGATGTGGGCTGAGCGCAAGAGTGCTTTGTCAGAGCTGCTGAAAGGCCTTTAACGAATTAACTATCAGGAGTGGGGTATTGCTCCACTCCTGTTTGTCTTAATCTGGAAATATCCATGACTAATCTTGTAGATGATTCAGAAAATGGTTTGAAATCTGATGCTGATATTCATCCGGATATGGCGCTCGTCGATTCAATTGTTGCACGGGCCCGGGTTGCCCAGGCAAAATTTTCCAAGAATCCGGACCAGGCGCGATATGATAATGCCGCTATGGCCGCAGGCTGGGCATTGATGGAGCCGGAAAGAAACTCTTTTTTGGCTACTATGGCGGTAAAAACCACGGGCCTTGGCAATGTCAAAGACAAGATAATCAAAAACCATCGCAAAACCCTTGGCGTATTGCGAGATATCAAAAACTCAATAACATGCGGTATCATCTGCGATGACCCGTCAACCGGGATAACCCAAATTGCCCGACCCATTGGTGTTGTTGGTGCCGTCGTTCCTTCGACCAACCCGGTAGCTACGCCAACCAACAACGTAGTGAATGCGCTCAAATGTGGGAATGCGATTATTCTTGCGCCTTCTCCCAAGGGAGTTGAGGTATGTCAGAAATTAGTTGGTTTCATTCACAATGAATTCGACAAGATCGGCGCTGATCGTAACCTGGTGCAAATGATTCCTTCTCCTGTTTCAAAAATAAAAGCGCAAAGGTTGATGGAGAAATCAGATCTGGTAGTAGTCACCGGTAGCCAGAACAATGTCCATCGTGCCTATTGTTCTGGAACGCCGGCAATTGGAGTGGGGGCTGGCAATGTTGCAGTAATTGTCGACGAGACGGCCAATATTGCAGATGCTGCCGGTAAAATCGCCGGTTCCAAATCGTTTGATAATTCAACGTCCTGTTCATCAGAAAATGTTCTGATTGTTGTAAAATCTGTCTATGACCAGTTTGTCGAGTTGCTGGGAAATGAGGGGGGGCGTCTGCTTGATGAAAGTCAGCGGAAAAAACTGCACAAGGCCCTGTTTGCTGATGGTCACCTGAATCGTCAGGTGTTGGCCGCCGATGTGGATAAGGTGATCAGCATTGCCAACCTGGAACTGACCAATTCCGCAGATATCCGATTCCTGGTAATAGAAGGAACGGGAATTGGGCCGCTTTATCCTGAATCAGGAGAAAAACTTTCTCTGGTTGTTACCCTGTATTGTGCGGCTGACTACGCCCACGCAAAAGAAATTGCCTTGCAAGTAATGGCATTTCAGGGAGCGGGTCATTCAATCGGTCTGTATTCAACCGTTGACAACCGGGCAATTGAGCTTGGTCATGAAATGCCAACCTGTCGGGTGATCGTTAATCAGGCACACTGTTTTGCCACCGGTGGCTCATTTGACAATGCCATGCCATTTTCTCTGTCAATGGGATGTGGTTCCTGGGGAGGAAATTCGATTGATGACAATTTCAATCACAAGCACCTGATGAATATAACAAAAGTGATCCGTACCATTTCTTCTGATGAGCCGGCTCTGGAAACTATTTTCAGTGAATATTGGGCGAAAGCGGGAAAATGACTGGCAAAGGTTTCGACCCAGAATCTGTCGCCGGCATGACGGTAAAAGAGATTGTCGATAAATGGGCTGAAACCTTACCAGAAAATATCTTCCTGATCGATCCGGACGCCAACATTACCTTAACCTACAAGGACCTGCAAAAATCCTGTCAGGGCGTTGCCGGTTTTCTGAGTACGCTGGGAGCTGAACCGGGGGATGCTATTGCTTATGCAATGGCCAATGGTGCCAATGCTGCCTGTGTAATCCTGGGAAGCATGTATGGCGGTTATATTTCAACCGCCGTTAATCTCGTTGCTGGCAAAACCACAATTGCCCATGTGTTAGGCCATTCCGAAGCGGCTGTTGTTGTTGTTGACAGTGGTTCTGATGCGTTGATTTCAGACGTCCTGCAGGAATGCGGATTTAGCACGAAAAAGGCAATGGCAACCCCGGAATGGTTTATCTCGCAGATTGGTGAAATCCATGAAAGCAGGTGTGAACAGGATGCTTTGCTAATGTATACTTCGGGCACGACCGGATCGCCGAAAGGTGTAGTTCATTCCCATTCAAGCCTGATTGCAGGCGGCGCCAATGCTGCTTTTGCGCATCAGTTGGAAAAGACAGACCGTGCACTTTGTGTATTGCCGCTTTTTCATATCAATGGATTATGTGTGACATTACTAGGGGTGCTGGTATCAGGCGGCAGCCTGGTAATTCCGAACCGGTTTTCAATCACCAGTTTCTGGCAGCTAATCAGAGATTATCAATGTAGCTGGTTTTCGGTAGTTCCCACGCAAATTTCCTATCTGCTTAACCAGGCACAGTCCAGCGGGCATAAATTGTCGGGACTGGAAAATCTTCGTTTTGGCAGATCTGCATCGGCTCCTCTTTCACCGGAAGTTCAACAGGCATTTGAAACTAAATTTCAGGTGCCGATTATTGAAACAATGGGTCTGACTGAAACTGCAGCCCAGATTCTGTCGAATCCGATGGAGGGCCCCCACAAGATTGGTTCACCAGGAATTGCATTTGGAAACGAGGTGATGATTGCCTTTGACGATCAAACAGAATGCCCAAATGGTGTGGAGGGTGAAGTTCTGGTTCGCGGACCAAATGTTATGCGCGGATATCGCGATAATATTGATGCCACCAGGGTGGCGTTGAGCGAAGAAGGCTGGTTGCGCACCGGTGATTTGGGGAAAATGGATGAAGATGGCTATGTATTCATCACCGGACGCCTTAAGGAATTGATTATCAAGGGTGGGGAAAATATTGCCCCGCGTGAAGTGGATGAAGCGCTTTATTGTCATGCTGATGTAATTGAGGCTGCAGCCTTTGCACGAAACAGCGAGCAATATGGTCAGTGTGTTGAAGCCGGTGTGATGGTACGAGAAGGCTCATCCGTAACAATGGAAGAATTAATCCAGCTGTGTCATGAAAGAATCGGCCCGTTCAAATCGCCGGATTTTATTCATTTCCTGCCTGAATTGCCAAAAGGGCCTTCGGGGAAAATCCAACGAATGAAACTGGCACAAATGACCCAGAATGAGCAAGACACGGTTGAAAGTTGCTCTAGCTGAAGGGGGATTCAATCCAAATTTATCTAGCCTGGTCCAAAGCTGTACGCGATGATTTGAGATCATTCAACACGTAAAGTCTGAGTGCTGATGACAGGTTGATGCCAGGTTTTCTGATCGAATCAATCCTGGTGATCATGCGGCTGAGCGGGATATTATTTTGGTTCGCGATGCGGGTAAGTTCCACGTAGAATTCGTCTTCAAGCGAATAGCTGGTTTTGTGGCCACGGATCGATATGGAATGTTTGCGAAGCATTGGGGAAATCTGGACAGATCAAGGACCGGTTATTTTTTCTTTCGAAATGAATCGAGTGATACTACTTGCGCACTGTTGGCGTCTTCTTCTGCCTCCCCGGATTGTTCGCTTTCGGCAGCGGGGTCGATTTTGTCTTCCTTGAGGATTTCTTCAAACAGTTCGGGCTTAACTTTTGATTTCGTTCCTGCCTTGCGTTTGGCTTTTTGTTTGCCGTTACCAGCTTTAGTGTTTGAGGTGTCTTTTTCCACCAGTTTAGGGGGCGATCCAGCAGTTTCTTCTGCTTCAGCAACCTGAACTTCAAACTGCAATCCGAATTTTACCGAAGGATCATAAAAACCTTTGATTGCGGCAAAGGGAACAACGAGAGTCTCCGGAATTTCATCAAATGACAAGCCAATCTGAAACCGGTCATCCATGATCTCCAGATCCCAAAATCGATGTTGCACAACAATAGTCATTTCTTCCGGATATTTTTCTTTCATACGAGATGAAAGTTGAACTTTTGGAGCGCATGTATCGAAGGTAATGAAAAAATGGTGTTCTCCTGGCAGCCCTGTACGGGCGACCTCATCCAATAATTTGGCGATCATGGCGCGCAAGGCATCCTGGGTCAGAATATCGTAACGTATGAGGTCTTCTGCCATGAGATTTGTAAATCCGTTTATCTGTCCGTTGAATGAAGTCTAATGTATTCTTGGAACAAATGGAACCATTTGATAATTTGGATATTTGAAAAAGTAAACGGCAGATCAACTGGCCCAATCAACTTTGATTAAAAAAAGGTTATCCAAAGATAATGAAAAGTGGAGGCTTCTGTTGCCAGGTGCCTCCGGACCCCGCCTGACCATGCAAATGGACAGGAGTTCAATGTGAGGTGTCACACCGCTTACGCAGCGAGACGTGCCTCAGCGTAGTTGTCATTTGCAACTATTAAGTTTGGCCCGATAACGACGGATACCATACCGAACGAAAACAATGTTTTTACGCCCTCGTCGATCCTATTTCGCCCCCATCAAAAGCCATCTGAAATATCCTTTAGATGGTTTTTGGTGGAGGCGCCGGGTACCGCCCCCGGGTCCGATAGGTTTATTATACATGCAATTTATCGTCATAGCTGGCGAACCAGCACTTCTTATATAATACAACTGGATGGTAAATTCAATCGTAACGTCGGGTCTGCTATCCTGAGTATTGGGGCAGGCTGGCTGTGGACAATTTGGAATTGCCTGGGTGAGGCTATGAAATTGACATGTTGCAACTTACCAGGGGTTGCCTGAAATTGCCGAGTATTGTCAGGAGTTTTAATACCAACAACCTGGTTAGGGAAAATGTTATGAGTGATTATCTTGCAGATGTGCAGCGTTGTGATGCAGGTGCGGATGCTGACACGGTAGGAAAAATTGTTAAATATCCGGGTATTGCATTACGCGGCCGGGACGCTGCTCTTGTAGCATGCTAAGATGATGCGGAACCTGGATGTGTGCGGCAAAGCTGGTGTATGAAAAAAGCCTGGCCAAAGCGACGAAGCCAAATGTGACGCGGTTATTGCTGCAACATGTGAAACCATGAAAGATGACCGCAGTAAACAACGCGTGACATTTTATTACCTGGTGGCAAAATTCCCGGGGCAATTGAGGCGCTATAAGCATTTTATCGTATTGAAGAAATTCAAGCCCTGCTGGTTTGGCAGGGCTTTCTTTTATCTGGAGATCAATAATCCATTTTTGCAGGGGTATTAAACCGCAGCATTCGGGATTGGAAAAATCTATTTTCTGTGGTTGTGCAGGCCTGGTGTGTAAGCCGTGTCAACATAATCACCACGCTCAAAAAGGAACATGCCAAAACCTTTGGAAATACTTTGTACCAATTCTTTTACAATTGTGAAAATATGCATAACTGACCTCGCTTGTTAGTGGTGGATTTACTGGATTAATTGTGTTTTACAAATATTGAGTTTCAGGGCAGATACAATTGGTAAAAATACATATCAGCAATGCATGAACTGCATGTCCTGGGAACCATATTGAATTTAACTCTGATACGGGTAGTTTGTGGATGTTGAGAATCAACAATCGCACAATGTGAGTTTCGAAATTTGTCTGGAAGGATAGATGCAGCAATATCTTGATTTGATGACTAAAGTGTTGAACGAGGGTACCGATCGCGGGGATCGAACGGGCACGGGTACGAGGTCATTATTCGGCCATCAGATGCGATTTGACCTGGGTGAGGGCTTTCCGGTCCTGACCACCAAAAAATTGCATCTGCGTTCGATTATTATTGAACTTTTGTGGTTTCTGCGCGGGGAAACCAATATTGCCTGGTTGAAGAAAAATGGTGTTTCGATCTGGGATGAATGGGCAGATGATGATGGCGAACTGGGGCCTGTTTATGGTTATCAGTGGCGCTCCTGGCCAACGCCGGATGGTGGGAAGATTGACCAGATTGCCCAACTGCTTGACAGTTTAAGAAATAATTCCACATCCCGACGTCATATTGTCAGTGCATGGAATCCTGCGCTGGTAGATGATATGGCGCTGCCGCCCTGTCATTGCCTGTTTCAGTTTTATGTGGCTGAAGGCAGATTATCCTGTCAGCTTTATCAACGTTCAGCGGATATATTCCTGGGCGTGCCTTTTAATATCGCCTCTTATGCATTGCTGACAATGATGGTGGCGAGGGTTTGCAACCTGGAGCCTGGTGATTTTATTCACACGTTTGGTGATGTGCATCTATATAATGACCATTTTGATCAGGCTCGCTTGCAGTTAACGCGAAAACCAAAAAAATTGCCGGTGATGAATATTAACGGCGATATCGGTGATTTGTTTGGGTTTTCTTATGAAGATTTCAGCCTTGAGGGTTATGATCCGGAACCCGGGATCAAGGCAAGGGTGTCGGTTTGAGCAG
>JAAEMP010000238.1 GCA_024225445.1 Hyphomicrobiales bacterium
CATGGTTAAGTCACGGACATATTCGACATTTGCGCGCGAGGCGGCGCGCTTGCTCGGCCTGGAAATCAAGCTTGCCCGCAAGCAGCGCAAATGGTCAGAAGGTGAACTGGCAACCCGCGCCGGTATTTCCAGATATACCCTTCAGAAAATTGAAAAGGGCGATATGACATGTGCCGTCGGTCTTGTGTTCGAAGCGGCCAGCCTTGTGGGGATCAATCTGTTTGAAGCAGAAACACCCCCCTTGCGGCGCCAGTTACGCGCGACCGAAGACAAAATCTCCTTGCTGCCAAAAAGTACGCATATGCCAAAGAAAGCAATAGATGATGATTTCTAAGAAAAAAAATACTGAAGCTTTTGTGTGGATTTGGCTGCCTGGCTCTACAGAGCCGTTGGTGGCCGGTAAACTTGAGGCTGATAACGGCAATATCCTGTTCAACTACGGTAAAAGCTATCTGGAGCGCAAGGACGCGATTTCCATTTATGAACCTGAGTTGCCGTTGCAGGTGGGTGCCTTGCCCCTGCTTGACGGCCTTTCCATGCCCGGCTGCATCAGGGATGGTGCACCCGATGCCTGGGGGCGGCGGGTGATTATAAATAAACTTCTGGGAACCGCCGCAACTGACAATGCTGATCTGGATGAACTGACCTATATGCTGGAATCCGGCTCAGATCGCGTTGGCGCACTGGATTTTCAAAAATCCGCGACCGTCTATGAGCCACGTTTTACAAGGAACGCATCATTGGATCAGTTGCTTGAAGCGGCAGAACGGGTCGAAAAAGGCCTGCCCCTTGCGCCTGATCTGAATCAGGCTCTGTTTCATGGCAGCTCAATTGGCGGCGCACGTCCAAAAGCACTGTTTGAGGATGGCGCGCGTAAATACGTCGCCAAATTCTCAACCAGTGCGGACTTGTACAATATGGTGAAGGCGGAATTCATTGCCATGCGACTGGCGCAATTGAGCGGGTTGAATGTTGCGCCGGTGTCGCTGACGAGAGCGGCGGGCAAAGATATTCTGCTGATTGAGCGATTTGATCGTGTCAAAACCGATGCCGGTTGGACACGCAAATCCATGGTGTCAGCACTGACGTTGTTTGAACTTGATGAGATGATGGCACGATATGCCAGTTATGAAAATCTGGCTGAGATCATTCGGCACAGGTTCACCAATCCCTCACAAACACTCAAAGAGCTGTTTTCCCGGTTGGTGTTTAACATCCTTTCCGGCAATACCGATGATCATGCCCGCAACCATGCGGCTTTCTGGGACGGCCATATGCTGACGCTGACGCCAGCCTATGATATCTGCCCGCAAGGCCGCGCCGGGAATGAAGCTTCTCAAGCCATGCGGATTTCCGGCACCAACAATATGAGCCAAATAAAGTCGTGTCTCGAAGCAGCACATCATTTTCATTTGTCCGGGGAGCAGGCTTTATCCATTGCTGAAATGCAAATTGAATGCATCACATCAAACTGGGATGGAGTTTGCGATGAGGCTGAACTGAGTATTGTTGATCGAAAATTATTTTGGCAGCGACAGTTCCTTAACGCTTACGCTCTTGAAGGGCTATAAATGAAACACGGGTTGCTCTTTCAGCATCCCGGCTTCCCTTCTTGCCAGTCGCATCACTGGATACGTTCCTGTGGATAGTAATAACGCCCGATTTCACCCGTCGCGTTCGTTTTCAAGCTGCATGGCGATGATTGCGCCAACAGCGCCCCAAAACAGTACTCTTTCTGAATCGCCACATTCCCCAGACAATTATGTTAATGGGACGCCCCGTTCGGCTTCCAAGTGCGCCATACACAACAATCGAATAAACTGTAATTGCAGTTCCTTGGCCAGACCAGACGCACACCGTTAGTTTTCAAATGTGCCTGATTTAAAAATAAACTGGCAAAATTTCTTTACAAAAGCTAGGTTTCTTTTAGGAGCCAGAGTGAGAGGGATCAGGCGAGAGCCATTTACCATCAACATAATGAAATAGTCGCACTCTCACCTTTCGCTCGGGTTGGGGAAACTGATAAAAGGAGAACGGTAAAGCAATGGATCAAGCAAACCGCAATTTCCGGCGTTACAGGGACGAAGAATCGACAGAGGATTGGGAACTGTCGGAAAGGATTTTTGAACAGGATCGATCCTATAAATGCCCGACCTATGTGCACCGCACCCCGCCCTGCCAGGGCAGTTGTCCGGCGGGTGAAGATGTTCGTGGCTGGTTGAATATTATCCGCGGCATGGAAAAACCGGGCGATGATCTGAAAGACAAGGACCTCGGCTGGGCCGAATATGCCTTCCAGCGCTCCACCGATGCCAATCCGTTTCCCGCAATTATGGGCCGTGTCTGCCCGGCACCCTGCGAGGATGGCTGCAATCGCAATGAGGTTGAAGACCATGTCGGCATCAACTCGGTCGAACATTTCATCGGTGATTTCGCTCTTGCCAACAAATTGTCGCTTCATCCGGCTGGTGCCGATACCGGCAAGAAGGTGGCGCTGATAGGCGGCGGTATTGCCTCTCTCAGTTGTGCCTATCAATTGCGCCGCATCGGTCACGCCTGCACGATATTTGAAGGGCGATCCGCCCTTGGCGGCATGATGCGCTATGGTATCCCGGGCTACCGCACACCACGCGATGTGCTTGACGGTGAAATCAACCGCATTATCGACATGGGGGTCGAAGTCAAGTTGAATACCAAAGTTGGCGTTGATGTCGAAATGGCCGAGATTGAGCAGGAATATGATGCCGTGTTCTTCGGCATCGGTGCCCAGGGCGGTTCCCCCCTGCCGATACCCGGAGCCAAAGAGGCATCCAACTGCATCAGTGGCATTGCCTTTCTCGATGCCTTCAATGATGGCCGCCTCAAACATTCGGCCAAGCGTGTGCTGGTGATTGGCGGCGGTGATACAGCGATGGATGTGGCGGCGGTTGCCCGTCGTCTTGGCCATATCAACCAAATACATGCCAAGGACCGGCCGGAAAACGTCGTGCTTGGCCAGACCACCCATGATGTGATCGGTGCCGCAAGTCGTCAGGGTGCCGATGTGACAGTCGTCTATCGCAGGCCGGTTGCCGCCATGCCGGCAACGGAGGAGGAAATCAGACATGTCCAGCAGGAGGGCGTGGAAATACGCGCCTCACTGGCTCCGGTGGAAGTTGTGCTTGATGGACCGGAGCGGGCAAAGGCGCTGAGAGTGATCGAGGCCGACTGGAGCAGCGGCAAGATGGTGACGAAGCCGGGTAGTGAATTTGATATCGAATGCGACCTGATTGTCGCTGCCGTTGGCCAAGTTTGCGATTTTACCGGGATTGAGGATTTTGACAATGGCAAGGGGCTGGTCAGTGCCGATCCATGGTATAGATGGCCGGAGCGCGAGGGCATTTTTGTCGGCGGTGATGCGGTGCGCCCACATCTGCTGACGACGGCAGTTGGCCATGGCTCGATTGCCGCACGCAGTATCGATCACTATCTGCGCGGAGAAAAGCCCGAAAAGCTGCCGAAGGTGGATGTGCATCATTTCTCCCTGCTGGAAAAACTGCGCGAAACAGGTCATGAACCCGGTGAATATGATCATGTCGAGCAATCAGGCACGGACCTTGCCGATTTTGCCATTCATAACTACGAGAACCGTTCGAAAACCGAAATCGTCCCTTCAGATGAACTGTTTCTCGGCCACTTCAATCATGAGGCGCGTTACCGGCGCCGGGAAAATGACATTGGTGCCGATAATGTTCTAGGGCATTTCGATGAACGCCTATACGGGCCCGGAGCTGAAGAGGCGCAGAAGGAAGCTGACCGCTGCATGGGCTGTGGCATGTGCATGGAGTGTGACAACTGCATCATCTATTGCCCGCAGGATGCCGTCCACCGCGTCAAAAAACAGGATGCGAC
>JAAEMP010000239.1 GCA_024225445.1 Hyphomicrobiales bacterium
CGCCATCGGGGTTGACTGGAATCCGTCTACCAAAATGAGTGGCACCGCAATCAAATAAATCTCCTTCCTCACCAGCGTCGCACAGGCCTGATTTTCAAAGGCCAGGGTTTCAGCGGTGAAATATCCTCAATTGCCGAATGCAATTTGGAGTATTGCGATAACCCTTCCCAATGCACTACTACTGACTTTGTTGTGAACTAACGAATGAACAGGAAGCAATGAGTGAATTTGAAAAGCGCGAAGGCGAAATCGCCCTTTCTGCTGATCCGGCGGATTTTGCCGATGACTGCAAGGTTGTCTTTATTGGTAAGATAAACACCAGTTGGAAAACCCGGGCTGAATGCCCGAAAAACCTGGTACAGGCACGCCAGCGGGGCATCAAGGCTACAATTGAGATTGATGAATTCTGGCGGGCTGGGCTTGCCGGGCTGGAGGATCGCAGCCATCTGATTGTGCTCTATTGGATGCACCAGGCGCGACGAGACCTGATCGTGCAAAATCCACGCCACCGAAATGAGCCTGTGGGTGTATTTGCCTTGCGCTCGCCAGTTCGGCCAAATCCGATTGCCCTGTCAATTGTTAAAATTCTTGGCGTTGATCAGGCGACTGGAAAAATTGATATCGATGCAATTGATTGTCTGGACGGCACGCCTGTGGTGGATATCAAGCCGTGGCTTGGTACTATCGATAGCGTGCAGATTTGATGATGCCTGGATTACCCACAGCTTTTTTCATTCCCGCCTTATTGATGGTTCTGTCAGTTTCCCTGTTTACTGTTTCCCATGGCCTGGTACGCGGGGTTGGAGCTGAAATCCATCCTCTTGAGATTGCTTTCTCAACTAGTGTGTTTTCATTTATGTTTTATCTGCCATGGCTGATCAGAACCCGGTTCCGGACCCTGAAGACAAAAGAAATACGAATCCACTGGGTTCGCGCATTGCTAAATGCCAGCGGGGTTTGCGGTTGGTATTTTGCTCTTACAATGACGCCATTGGCCGATGCGGTGGCGCTGTCACTGACAGGACCATTGACGGTAACACTGGGAGCTGTGCTGTTCCTGGGCGAACCAGCGCGACTGAGGCGTTGGGTGGCGATGGGAATTGGTATTTTTGGTGCACTATTAATCATCCGGCCCGGGTTTCAGTCATTTGTCGCCGGATACTGGTTTGTCCTGTTTTCACTATCCTGCATTGCCGGATCGCGGTTACTCACAAAACACCTGACGCAATCCGAAGATCCGGCCTCGATTAGTGCCTGGCTGGCTTTGCTACAAGTGCCAATCACCTTTATGCTGGCGCTTTTCTACTGGACCTGGCCCAACCTGACCCAGCTGGCGATGATGTTCATCGTTGGGCTGCTGGTCGGTGGCGCCCATTACACATTGACCATCGCCTATGAGCGGGCTGAAGTTGGCTCACTGGAGCCGTTCAATTTCATTCGTCTGGTTATTGCCGCGTTGATCGGTTATTTTGTTTTCTCCGAGAGCCCGGATACCTGGACCTGGATTGGAGGCGTGGTCATCATTGCCTCAACCACCTATATCGCTTTCCGCGAAACTATACGACGCCGGCAAGATGCCGGATAATTCAGCTCATAACGAATGAAATGGCAATGCTTGACACTCTTTTCATCATCTCACTGGGCGAACTTGGCACCCATCTTCTGGAAGCGGTAGCGCGCAGTAATCTCTTTCGCCGTATTGTTGTCGGCAGCAGAAGTGAAACCAAGGCGATAAAGCGTAGGAACAATGCATTGATTGGAGCCGGGACAGAAGGCTGCTATCCGCAATTGGAGGCGGTTGAATTCGATTTTAATGATCCGGCCTCAACGTCGATCCTGAAATCACTCAATCCTGATGTAATCTTTTCCGCGCCGACTTTGATGCCCTGGTGGAAAATCTCAACGCCCGGATCAGGTGCTATCCCCTTTGGCGGCTATATCAGCCTGCATCTTGCTCCAATGCGTAAATTGCAGGAAAGGATTAACGAGGCCAATCTGAAAAGCCTCTGGATTGCCGCCTCTTTTCCCGATGTGATCAATCCGGTACTGGCGGCTTGCGGAACCGGGCCGTTTTGCGGTATCGGTAATGTGCAGGAGCCGATTGCAAAGATTTGTTCGGGCGTTGCAGCAGTGCACCATGTCGAACCAACAGCGGTTAACGTCCGATTGGTTGCACAGCATGCCTTCGAATATTTTGTCATGCGTGATGAAGGATGTGATGAACTGCCACCTTATTTGTTGGAAGTGCTGATTGACGGCAGGGATGTCACCACAACAGCACATGAAGTTCTGCAGGCTCCATTTCCATTTCCCTATGATCTGCATTTCAACCGGGTCACTGCATCCGCCGGACTGATGGTACTAAAGGCAATAGCAAACCCTCTTCCAACAGCTACCCACTTGCCCGGATGCCTTGGTTTACCCGGGGGGTATCCGGTGATCATTGGCGAAAACGATATAAAACTCGATCTGGCCCCTGGCTGGACAAAGGAGCAGGCGGTTGATGTTAATCGATGCTCGATGCGGTGGGATGGAATAGCGCTTATCGACACGGACGGTACCGTCATCTTTACTGAAGAAACTTCAAAGGCTCTGTTCAATCTGACAGGCCGAAAAATTTCTGAAGTCCACCCGGACACGGCTATGCAGCAGGCCCGGACACTACTTGAAGCACTTTAGAATCCCGTGTATCTCAAATCAGCCAAAGGAAATTATCAATGGATCAAAAACAAGACATACTCATAGAAGACATCGGCGACGGCATCACAAAGTTGATCCTCAGCCGATCCCCGGTCAATGCATTGACGCCCCGGTTTCTTCACGAGTTGGCTGAGACCCTGGATCAAATCGAGGGTGAAAAAAATATCAGGGCTGTGCTGATTTCCAGTCCTCTTAAAGTGTTTTCAGCAGGGCTGGATCTGAAAGAGGCGCAACATTACAGCATTGCAGAGCAACATGCGATTGTTGAAGGGCTGAACGTCACATTGACGAAATTATACGGTTTCCCCAAGCCTGTGATTGTCGCGGCGAACGGTTCGGCCATTGCTGGCGGGTTGTTCTTTGTTCTTGCAAGTGACTACCGCGTCAGCGGGCGAACGGCAAAATTTGGTCTGGCAGAAGTGCGGGTGGGTGCAGACTTCCCGGTTGGCCCGCTTGAAATTGCGCGTGATACATTGTCTGCTGTGTCGATGCGTCGTTTGATGCTGGGAGGAAAGCCCGTTGGGGCCGAAGCTGCACTGGCGGCTGGAATTGTCGACGGAATTGAGGAAGACACGGAAGTCCTCAATCATGCCATTGCGGTAGCCAGGGATTACGCAACCATCCCGCCAAAAACATTTGCATCGATCAAGTTGCAGACAAGAGGGCCGGCAATCGAGACCATCAAAACCGCCATGAGGAATGGAGCCAATACTCCGGAAGGTGGCTGGTTCAATGAGGAAACCGCATCGGCAATGGCGGCGATGATCAAATAGGAAGCTGCACTAACTGTGGTTTTTGTTCAGCAATGTATTTTCACGATACCAGACATAAATACCGCTGGCGATAACGACAGAAGCGCCAGCCATCGTCCAGACACTGGGAACATCACCGAATACCAGAAATCCCCACACAATGGCCGCCACGACCTGGGCATAGGTAAAGGGCGCCAACATGGACGCTTCTGCGGCATGAAAGGCCTTGACAAAAAGGAAATGCCCCAGGGCACCAGCAGCTCCCATCGTGACCATTAACATCCACTGAAATGATGACAATGCTTGCCACTGGAATGCAACCAGGGCACTCAGCACAACTGCACCTACGGCAGTGGAGTAAAAAGTTGTGGCAGCCGGTGAATCTTTGGTTCTGATAATTCGTGTTAACATCATATATGCAGCCAGAAAGGCGGCGGTGGCCAATGGGAGCAAAGCGACCCATCCCAAAACGCCTGACCCTGGTCTTGCCACCAGTAATACTCCGATAAATCCAGCTATGACTGCACCCCAGCGCCTGGGCCCGACATGCTCACCCAATACCAGACCGCAAAACGCTGTTACGAGTACCGGAGCCAAAAACTGGATGGAAGCAGCATCACCCAGAGGCATCAGTGTTATTGCTACATACATGAAACTGGTTGCCGCAAATAACGAGCCGGCGCGAAGTAACTGCAATCCGGGTTTGCGTGATACCAGGAAGCCAAATGAACGTGTCTGCCCGGCATAAAAGACAAAAGTTATCACGGTGTGGAAAAAATATCGTCCCCAGATTACAATGAGTACAGGAATCTCAATTGCCAGGAATTTGGCGGCGGCATCCATACCTGACAGCAAGCTGCCGGTTGCCAGAATCAGCATAATGGCAAGCGTTGGAGATCCCTGAGATGAGATTGAATTTGGCATTGATATCCACTACTTCTTTTCGCGGTCAGGGCCGCCACAGGACATTTTCATCGTTCTTGGGCGATGTATTGACCGATATCAACAAAATGTTTGTCGCATGACAATATGAAAGTACCTATATTAAATACAGGTTAAACGGAAATCTCTGGGAGCTATTTTGATGTATCAATTTGACAAGGCTGTTGTTGTTATTCTGGCAGCAATCGGGTTTTCCATTATCAATCCGATGTATGATAATGCCCAGGCGGGCGCTGATGGGGATTACCAGCGTCATCAGCAATGCAGGCAACTTCGCCAATCCGGTCAATTAAAGTGGTATTCAATTGCCAGCGGAATAGTTAACGATGGCAGTGGGCGTAGTGGTTATGGTGGTTTTCATACAAAAGCTTGTCACACCAATGAAAATTCGTGTCGTCGATGGATTCAGAATATTGCCTATGAAATACCGAATCTTGATACGGTCGGAACCGCTTATTGCCAGCCAGTACACTGAACAGATCAAGTAGAGACCCACCCGGCAGCTTCAGGCAACTTCACCTGCATCCGGCAATAGCCTGAAGTCATGATGCGGTCTTGAGCGACTTTAGGAATTATCTTGCAATACCTGCACCAGTCTTTCAATAATCAGCTTCTTGCAACCACTTTTTCAACATGAAAGCCATGCCCATGCCGATCAGGAACCGATACGCTGAAATGCATCCGGAAATTGCTGAATGGCGCCGCGATATTCATACCCACCCGGAATTGTTGTTCGAGCTTCCCCGCACTGCAGCGAAAGTGGCTGACCTGCTGCGGCAATTTGGCTGTGACGAGGTTGTCGAAGGGATTGGGCGAACCGGCGTGGTTGGCTTGATCAAAGGACAAAGCACGAGCAGTGGCAGGGTGATCGGCCTGCGCGCCGACATGGATGCGTTACCCATTCACGAGATTACCGGGCTTGATTATGCTTCGCAGACCCCGGGCATGATGCACGCATGCGGGCATGACGGCCATACGGCTATGTTACTGGGGGCGGCAAAATATTTGAGCGAGACGCGAAATTTTGACGGCACAGCTGTTGTTGTCTTTCAGCCGGCGGAAGAGGGTGGTGCCGGCGGGCTTGAAATGTGCCGCGACGGTTTGATGGAACGGTTTGGCATTGAGGAAATTTACGCCATGCATAACAGCCCGGGATTACCGGTCGGCCAGTTTGCCATCAGGCCCGGCGCGCTGCTTGCTTCCTCGGATGAATTCGAGATTGTCGTAACCGGCAAGGGCGGGCACGCTGCCGACCCTCATGAGGCGATCGACACGACCCTGGTGGGCGCGCAAATCCTGCTGTCATTGCAGACGATTGTCTCACGCAATGTCAACCCGCTGAAGCGGGTGGTGGTGACGGTTGGCACATTTGTCACCGACAGCATGGCGTGTAATATCATCGCTCATCAGGTGCGCTTGCAGGGAACCGTTCGCACGCTGGATTCAGAATTCAGGGAAATTGCCGAAACGCGCATCCGGGAAATTGCCCAAGGCACCGCTGCGGCCCTTGGTGCCAGCGCCGAGATAATCTGGCGACCCGGTTATCCGGTGACGATGAATACGCCGCAAAATACGGTTTATGCAGCAGAAGTGGCAAAATCCATAGCAGGAGATGTGGATGACAATGTCGACCCGATTATGCCTGCCGAGGATTTCAGTTATATGCTGGAAGAAAGACCCGGTGCCTACATTTTCCTGGGCAATGGTGACAGCGCGGCATGTCACCACCCCGCCTACAATTTCAATGATGAGGCGATCCCGTTCGGTTCAAGCTGGTATTCCGGCATGATCGAGGCGAGAATGCCCATCAGGGCCAATTAGTAGGAGCTACCGGTCACGGCTGAGAATGAAAGACGTAGATGATTGCATGTGGCAGGCAAGTTTTTGGCAACATGACTTGGAGCAGAAAACATTACAAACTATCAACCTCCCGCCGAAAGAAACAGGGGCGGCACGAGGGTGTTACCCATGTCCCCGGTTCGGACCTGATTCAATAGATACACAAAACGCCTATGGAAGAGGGTCTGTTAGCTCGATAAACTGGAGGATATTGTAATCCACACATTTATGCTCACGTCACGGAAGACCCTGCCAAAAAAAAGCGGCTGATCGTGTATCGGGGATAATATCAAATGTGTTTTTGGACAAATGGATTAACTGATCTCCATACGAAGGGTGATCATCTGAAATTTTATGGTTAAAATTCAAATTCCCGATTCTGCAAATCTTTTCGTCTTCGAACATGAGTTGGAGGAAAAGTTTATTCATTCCGGTGGACCAGGTGGTCAAAACGTCAACAAGGTTGCAACTTCTGTGCAGCTACGTTTTGATGTGCGCGGCTCACCATCACTGCCGCAAAACGTGAAAGTGAAACTTGAAATGCTTGCAGGAAGTCGACTCACCCAAAACGGCGTTGTTGTAATTGCAGCCAATCGTTACCGTAAACAAGAGAGAAACCGTGTGGATGCACGTAAACGCCTTTTGGCACTGATTGCCGAGGCTGCAAAACCTTCTCCACCCAAGCGACGTACAACAAAACCCAGCATGGGAGCAAGAAAACGACGGCTTGATTCGAAAACAAGACGTGGGGTCATAAAAAAGCTTCGCCGCGGTTTACGCGAAGAGGACTGATGCAATACGTAAGCGTCTGTGCTAGCGGTATTACCAATAATCAAGGAAGTGGGTTGCAGTTTAAGAGTGAGCTTACTTAAGATCAGTCCAGTTTTGGCTTTTACTTATAAGGCTTCAATTGAATGGAGGCTGGTGTGAAAAACGTTTTGCTTGACGGTTTTAAAAATAGGCGCATTTCGACGCGCGGAACAGAAATCAACCTGAAGGTGGCTGGAAAAGGACCTGCCCTGTTACTGCTTCACGGTTATCCTCAAACTCATGTTATCTGGCATAAAATTGCCCCGGAACTGGCAAAAACCCATACCGTTGTCGTTCCAGATTTGAGAGGATACGGGGATAGCGGCAAACCAGTTTCCGATTCAACCCATGCCGCTTATTCAAAGCGGGCGATGGCAGCCGACCAGGTGGAGGTCATGGATACTCTGGGTTTCAATAATTTTTCTGTTGTCGGGCATGATCGTGGAGGAAGAGTTGCCCACCGGATGGTTCGTGACTATCCGGACCGGATTGATAAAATTACTGTGTTGGATATTGCCCCAACTGCGACGATGTACGCTAAAACCGATATGAAATTTGCTACAGCTTATTATCACTGGTTTTTGCTCATCCAGCCCTTTGATCTGCCCGAGCGAATGATAGGGGCGGACCCGGGTTTTTACCTGTCGAAAAAAATAGGGGCATGGGGCCGCACGGATGGTGCGATCAGTGATGAAGCCTTTAGTGAATATCTGCGCTGTTTTTCAGATCCTGATACCATTCATGCAACTTGTGAGGACTACCGTGCATCCGCAACCATTGATCTGGAACATGATGCAGTTGACAGAGGTCGAAAAATCGACAATCCGCTGCTGGTGCTTTGGGGACAGGACGGGTTTGTCGGGAAAACCTATGACGTGCTTGATACCTGGAGAGAGGTTGCTTCAAACGTTTCGGGACATCCGGTTCCCGGCGGCCACTATGTCCCGGAAGAGGCCCCGCAGGAAACGCTGAACGCCTTAAAAGCGTTTCTTTGAATACGACGGCGATTTGTGAAAGCTGCCTATCGATCATATCGCAGATCGATCAACACGAATACTCTAGACCCCTTCTGGTTTACACGGAAGGTTGGCAAGATTTCACAAAAATTGACGAATCTGATACCCTCACTGAAACACTCAATAATATCGAAAGATCACGATAGATGAAAAAACTGGTTGCAACATTGCTGGTTCTGGTATCACTCCTGATTGGTGTGGTTTTTGCTTTGCCGCTGCTGCTATCATCCGAGGCCATACGGCAGGAATTTAGCAATAGGATATCTGCCGTCAGCGGAATGAATATTACGCTGGGTGGTCCGGTTAATTTTTCAGTCTTTCCCGATATCGGCCTTGTCGCCAAAGAAGTGGCACTCGCCTCACCAGATGGCAAATTTTTGATTTCGGTTTCCAAAATCGTTTCAAGTGTGAAGCTCTCGTCAGTTTTGTCCGACCAAATTGAAATTACAGGATTGAGTCTTGCCAAACCTGAAATTACTATTGTGGCAACTGATCAGAAGCCCAAAGCAAAAAAGACAGACGAGAATATCGATAAAGGAAACGCTTCCTTTGACCCTCTTGCAACTGCAATAGAACAATTGGATCGCTTGTCTGTGAAGAATTTTTCAATCATTAATGGTACCTTCATTTCCCGATATTTGAATGGCACAAGCAGTATTGTCACGAATATAAATGCTGAACTGAATGCGCCAAGTCTGGATGAGCAGCTAAATCTTGTCGCAAGTGCAACAAAGGATAGTCATAATATATCTTTGACAGCCTCCATTTCAGCCCTTCGGTCGATTTTGCAGCGCCAACCATCCGGATTTGAACTAGCGATAAAATCAGACCCTGCACCCCATCCAGCCTTGGCTAATTTAACAGCTAGTGGCAATGTCCTGCTATCCGAAGACGGCAGTTATGAAATTACTGACGGTCTGTTCACCAGTCTCGGTCAGCCACTTCGTCTTGATGTGTTATACCGACCAGGTGAGCGTCCCTATGGCGCCTTCAATCTGGAGGCAAAGCGGGTTGATCTCGGCACTGTTCCAAAAACTTCCGCACCGAAAGTCAAGTTAACAAAAGAAACGCAACGCGGTAACATGATGCTGGACCTTGGCCCACTTGTTGATTTTGATGCTGATGTCAAAGTCAAAATTGACAGTTTCACAATGGACGATATAGAAGTTCGCGCAATTAGTCTGGATGCAACGCTGGAAAACGGGGTGCTTGATGTCAGTCTTGGCAATGCAATGATTGCCAAAGGTTCGGTTGCTACGAAATTGTCGGTGGATATCAATGAATCCCAACCGACTGTCAGGGGTTTTGTTAACGCCTCTGCGTTGAAAATATCAGACCTTGCACAACTGGCAAATATGAATACGCCGATAACAGGCAATCTGGGGCTTGACCTCAGCTATGCATTCAGAGGTTTTGACGAAAACCTTATCAAGAAAACCTTCAATTTGGCCGGCGGCGTCAGTATTTCAAACGGGAGTGTTATTGTACCTGCTCTCGAAGGGCTTGGCCAATCAGCAAAAACCATTTCTGATCTAAATTTTACAGCAAAAATCAGCCAGATGCAGAAACCGGTAGATATCAACGGAAAAATGGCCTGGAATGGTGAATCCATCACATTTGACGCTGTCGTTGCTCCCTATGATTTCATCAATAAAAACGCCGGGCCTTTGACACTGTCCATCAGTTCGAGGAAATTGAACGCAGATTATTCCGGTAATATCGATCTGGACGGTTCGGCAGCGGGCCGACTGAAACTTTCAACAAAATCACTGGAAAACCTGATGGCCTGGATTGGACAGGATGGCAACGCCGGTCTCAGGGCCTTTTCCTACGATGGCAGAATAAGCGTGGATGCCAACAGTTTTGCGTTTGACAAGGCGTCATTTGCCCTCAATGGCGTTAAGGGTACGGGCTCCGGTTCATTGGATATGTATGGAAAACCATCGTTCATCTCTGATCTTTCCTTCAGCGAACTGGATATTACGGCAATTCTGGATGGCGATGCCAAAACTGCCCGTACAAACGGCAACAATGGTTCTCAATCAGACAATGTACCGATTGATCTGTCAGCTTTGAAGAGCTTTGATGCAAATATCAGGCTGAAAGCCAGGAAAGTCCTCTATGGCAAGGCTGTCGGCGGGCCGGTGAATACCACCTTGATTGTCAAGGACGGTATCGCACGGATTGCATTGCCTCAAACGCCTTTGTACGACGGCAGTATCATGGCTGATATCAATGCAGACGGTTCTGGCGACACACCGGCTATCGATATTGAGGCAAAATTATCCGATATAAATGCTTTGCCATTTTTAGGTGATGCAGCGGATTTCAAGCGCATCGAGGGAAAATTAAGCGCCCGCCTCAAGATCAAAGGGCTGGGGAAAACAGCTGGATTGTTTGCCAAATCTCTCAAGGGAAGTTCCTCCGCCAAGTTTACAGATGGCGCAATCAGGGGTGTGAATATTGCCAAAATATACAATAATCTGTCTGCCATCATGGCTGGGGGTTTTAAAGAAAATCAGAATGAAAAAACAAGATTTACCCAGTTTGACCTGTCTTTTGTGATCGATAAGGGTGTTGCCACAACAAGTGATATTAAACTTTTAGGACCGCTGGTCAGAATGGACGGCGCCGGCAAGGTTGACTTAGGTAAAGAATTTATCGATATGCGCCTGAATCCACTGGTGGTATTTTCTGCCGACGGGCAGGGTGGCGAGTTTGACCTGGCTGGCATCGGAATTCCGGTTTTGATAAAGGGACCGCTGAATAATCCGCGGGTTTATCCTGATTTGGAGGGAATCCTGAAAAACCCCCAGGCAGCAATCGACGTGATCTCAAAGCTTGGGCTGAATATTGGTAAACTTGGCAAGGTCTCCAACGAGCCGGCCAAAAACATAATTGGAAACCTGATTTCGAATATCAAGCCTCAAGATGATACCGGCAAAACCGGCGGTAACGAAAACATCATCAATTCCATGATAGGCCAATTGGTTAAAAAAGATGATCTTCAACCCGAAAAGAATGAGGAAAATCAATTTTTACAAGACAATCAGGCAACCAATAAGAGCGTTGATACGGTTGTCATTGGAGGGATTCCTGTCCCGACACCCAATCCGCGCGCACAGGTAACCACCGATGCAAATCCTAAACCGGTCAAGCAACAAATTATCGATCATGTGGTGCCAAAATTGAATCTCCCGGTCGATGATGAATCGGCGAAGAAAACGCTGGATAGTCTGTTCGAAAATATCCTGCAATAGGTCACCTTTCGGTTTCCGGCACAGTGCAGGCGGATCAGGACACTGGTGTGGCCGTTAAAAATAGAAGCCAATGGATCCGCCTGAGCGGGATACAGGCTCCCCGACTTTAGCCTCGCTCACCAAATATCGCACTTCCCACCCGCACATGGGTGGCACCAAATTCAATCGCTGTTCGATAATCCGCCGACATCCCCATTGACAGGTTTTCGCAATCGCACTGGGCGCCAAGCTTTCTCAGCAGGGCAAAATGCGGGCCGGGATTTTCATCGAATGGCGGGATGCACATCAGGCCGGTGATTTGCAGGCCAAACTTGCTGCGGCACCTGACCACAAATTCAACCGCCTCTTCAGGCGAAATTCCGGCCTTTTGTTTTTCACCACCGGTATTGACCTGCACAAACAGTTTCAGCTTTTTGCCCTGCTTTTGTATTTCTTTGGCAATTGCAGCGGCAATTTTGTCCCGGTCAATCGTATGGATAACATCAAACAGCTCCACCGCATCGCCGGCCTTGTTACTTTGCAAAGGCCCGATCATGTGCAATTCGACATCATCATATTGCTTTTT
Organism: Hyphomicrobiales bacterium; assembly: GCA_024225445.1. GTDB lineage: Bacteria > Pseudomonadota > Alphaproteobacteria > Rhizobiales > Rhizobiaceae > JAAEMP01. Next base: position 11,885 of record JAAEMP010000239.1, read on the forward strand.
CAGTTCAGGCCATTTGCCCATCGCTTCCTGTACCCGGTTTTCACCAAACCGACGCGCACCGGCTTGCAAAACCGGCATAATTTTGTCGACCTGAAAGGTTTTTGAGACAACAATCAGTTCGGTTTCACCTGGATTTCTGTCCGATGAAACTTCGCATTTTTCAATATCGGCTAGTACTTCGTGATAAGCTGTTTGGTCCACTATTTATAAAGCTCCAGATAATAATCCGCAAAATGCCTTGTAAACAGCTTACCGGGCGATGTCGAGTGTTGACCGGAGCGAGGAATTCTGCTGTTGCTCTAGAGGCGGCTTAGGCAAACAAATCTAGCAAGAAAACTAGGGTCAGGACTCATTAATTACCACCATTCTGTTTGACAAGGAGGGTGCGAATACTGATAAGAAAGCGCAAGAACAGGCCCAAATGTATCCGGATGCCTTTTCGAGCATTTATTACCAGGAGGCGCGCCCTCCTTGTCAAACCATGCGGGCGACACTGACTTTGCCTCTAGATACGTTGTAAGCCCTTGAAAGTCAGACGACTTCCTGCGGGTTTACGCCTTTCCAAAATCAAAGTCAGTGCCGCAGAATGATATTAATTAATGAGTCCTGACCCTCACATGACAAACGAACGATATAATCCGAACCAGACCGAATCGCACTGGCAACAGGCATGGGAAGAAAAATCCCTGTTCAATGCCATCCATTCCTCAAACGACCAGCGCCCAAGATTTTATGTATTGGAAATGTTCCCCTATCCTTCCGGGCGCATTCATATGGGACATGTGCGCAATTATGCCATGGGAGATGTGCTGGCCAGGTTCAAGCGGGCCAAAGGTTTCAATGTATTGCACCCGATGGGGTGGGATGCATTTGGCATGCCGGCGGAAAACGCGGCCATGCAAAACAAGGTTCATCCAAAAGACTGGACCTATGAAAATATCGCTGCCATGCGGGCTCAGCTTAAATCCATGGGTTTATCTCTGGACTGGTCACGCGAATTTGCCACCTGTGACCCGGAATATTATCAGCAGCAACAAAGCCTGTTTCTCGATTTTTTGGAAAAAGGCCTGGTCTATCGCAAAAACGCCAAGGTCAACTGGGACCCGGTCGACATGACCGTGCTGGCCAATGAACAGGTGATCGATGGTCGCGGCTGGAGATCAGGTGCGCAGGTTGAACAAAAGGAACTCACCCAGTGGTTTTTCAAGATTTCCGACAGTGCCGATGACCTGCTGACTTCCCTTGATGAGCTTGAGCGCTGGCCTGAAAAAGTTCGCCTGATGCAACGCAACTGGATTGGCAAATCTGTCGGTGCAAACATGAGGTTTGAAATTTTTCCAAACGAGTTGACGGGCACCCGGGAGATTGAGGTATTTACCACCCGGCCCGACACTTTGTTCGGCGCCTCTTTCATGGCGATATCGGCTGATCATCCTTTATCGCTGGAGCTTGAAAAACAAAACAGCGAACTTGCTTCTTTCAATCAGGATTGCCGCCGTATCGGAACTTCGGTAATTGCAATTGAAACCGCCGACAAACTGGGTTTTGCCACGGGACTGCAGGTAAAGCATCCATTCATGGATGATAAAGCATTGCCGGTTTATGTCGCTAATTTTGTCTTGATGGATTATGGCACCGGGGCAATATTTGGTTGTCCCGCCCACGATCAGCGGGACCTGGAATTTGCCCGAACCTATGATCTGGAAGTTACCCCGGTGGTCGCCCCCGGCGACGGACAGAATGCTGAAATTGGCGATCTTGCCTATGTTGGCGAGGGGCATATGATCAATTCACAATTTCTTGACGGCATGAATGAAGGAGAAGCCTTTGATGCTGTCGTTGACCGTCTTTTTGAGACGGACTTTGATGGCAGGCCCCAGGCAACCCGGGAGACCACTTTCAAATTACGTGACTGGGGATTATCCCGCCAGCGATACTGGGGTTGCCCGATACCGGTGATACATTGTGAGGAATGCGGAATTGTTGCGGAAGAAAAACAAAATCTGCCGGTCAGGTTACCTGATGATGTAACTTTTGATTTACCTGGAAATCCTTTGACACGCCACCCGACCTGGCGCGATACTACCTGCCCAAAATGTGGAAATGCCGCCCATCGTGAAACTGACACGATGGATACATTTGTTGATTCATCCTGGTATTTCGCAAGATTTACTTCTCCTGATTGTGATGAACCGGTAGATCGTGACGAGGTCGACAACTGGCTACCAGTGGACCAGTATATCGGCGGTATCGAACATGCGATTTTACACCTGCTTTATTCCCGGTTTTTTACACGGGCGATGAAGAAAACCGGACATTTAAAACTTGATGAGCCTTTTGACGGCCTGTTCACCCAAGGCATGGTGGTGCATGAAACCTATCACACCGAAGATGGAAAATGGTTGCAACCTGCAGAAATTCGTTTTGAAAATACCAATGACATTCGCAGGGCCTATGATCTGCAATCCGGTGATGAGGTAACCATTGGCAGCATAGAAAAAATGTCGAAATCAAAACGCAACACGGTCGATCCTGATGAAATCATCACAACCTACGGAGCCGATACCGCCCGCTGGTTCATGTTGTCTGATTCTCCGCCCGAACGCGATGTAATCTGGACGGAAGCCGGCGTTGAAGGTGCCTGGCGTTTTGTCCAGCGCATCTGGCGTGTGGTGAACAGGGTATCGGAATTTGATTGTCGAACGGAAAATCAGGTGACCGATCTGACGCGAACCGCTCATCAGACGCTCGATAAAGTCGGAAAAATGATAACCACATTGCGCTTTAACAATGCCGTTGCACAAATTTATGCTTTGTTGAACGACATCGAGAAATCAGCCAATAATGCTGAGCGCGATGACTATTCTTCAATTATTGATGCAACCAACATAATTATTCAATTATTTGCTCCGATGATGCCACATCTGGCGGAAGAATGCTGGTTGAAGATGGGAAATGAGGGATTGGTAGCCGAGGCCTCTTGGCCTGCAGCGAACCCTGCTCTGCTGGTATTGAATTCCATTACCATACCGGTACAGATAAACGGCAAGCGCAGAGCAGAAATAGGGGTTGGTCCCGATGCATCCAATGATGAAATTATCTCTGCCGTAAATCAGTTGGATGTGGTAAAGGTTGCGCTGGATGGTAATCAACCCAAAAGGATAATTGTCGTCCCAAAAAGGATTGTGAACATTGTTATTTGAAAAATATTGTGATTCTATGAGAAGCGCCCGACTGGTTGCCGGCTTTCTGTTGGCCGCCAGCCTTTCCGCGTGCACGTTTCAGCCACTATATGCCCCATCTGCCAGCGTCGATGGAGACCTGGTAACAGAACTCTCCCAGGTCAATGTCAAGCAGGTCGATACCCGGGTTGCCCAGCAAGTCAGAAATCACCTGATATTTATTCTTGGTGCCGGCAATTATTCTCCGGATCAGCGTTATGATGCTCATCTGCAGATAACATCATTTGAAAGACGAACTTCCTCCCAAACGAGTTTGAGTGATACAACCGCCGGATTTATCACCGTCACAGCCAGGTACACTTTAATCGATACCCAAACCCAAAAAAGAATTGCCGGTGGCAATCGAAAGGCATCTTCGTATTTTGACCGCACCAGCCAGATTTTTGCAAATCAGCGAGCCGTTCGTGACGCGGAAAATCGCGCCAGCAAAGAAGTAGCCGAGAAACTGCGCCACGCGATCGCCACCGATCTACGCCAATAGCTATCGATACATGGCCCAGAAAAAAGCCTCAGATGTCGATCGGTTTATTGCCAGTCCGGATAAATCCATACCCCTGATCTTGCTGTATGGGCCCGACCAGGGTTTGGTCAGCGAACGCGCCGACAAACTGGCCGCCGTCTTTAATATCAATCATGATGACCCAATGTCTGTATTTCGCTTTGAGGCAGATGATATAGCATCAGACCCGGGCAAACTGTCCGATGAGGCCTATGCCATATCAATGTTTGGCGAAAGTAAAATCATTCGCATCAAGGGTACAACTCGGAAAAATATTCTGATCGCCCTGAAGCCGGTTTTGGAATCCCCGCCACCCCAGTGCTGGATAATCTATGAAGGCGGCGATCTCAAACGCAATTCTGCATTACGAAAACTGGTTGAGAAATCCGGCAACGCAATGGCGCTTCCCTGTTTTCATGACAGCGTGGCTGCGCTAGATCAACTCATTCGTGAAGAAATTACTACCCACAATTTGAATATGGATGCTGATACCAAAGACTATTTGAGATCGATGTTGGGCGAGGACCGGCGGGCCAGTAGAAACGAACTAAAGAAACTGGCACTTTTTGCCCACGGTGAAAAAACTATTACCCGTGAACAGATCACGGCATTACTGGGAAATGTATCTGCGGTTGCCAATGATGATATCATCGATGCCGCCTGTCAGGGTCGAACTGATTTTCTTCAAACCAGTCTGGACCAGTTGTTTGAAAGTGGTGGTACCCCGGATATGCTGATATGGGCGTTGCTGCGTCATTTCCAGATGTTGCATCAATTCGGGGCAACAATGGCTTCGACCGGTTCCCGGCCCGCCTCGATAATTGCAGCGGCGCGGCCGCCAATTCATTTTTCCCGCCGGGATGCTATATCAAGATCATTGCAAAAATGGCGTTTGTCAAAACTCGAAATTGCCCTGACCCGAATTAACAAGGCATTTTTTGAAACCCGGTCGAAACCCGCCCTGGCCCGATCAATTGCCGCAACCACTTTACTGGCAATCGCGTTACAGGCCAACCAGCGCTAAGTTATTAAAATAACGAGATAAAATACACTTATTGCAAAGCAAGTTTATATTAACAACTCCTTAACGCGGATAAGAACTATCGCTCCAGCCGCCGGCAAATCTCATCAAGCTGTTCAAGATTCCTGTATTGAACCTTTACATCGCCTGCC
>JAAEMP010000240.1 GCA_024225445.1 Hyphomicrobiales bacterium
CGACAGTAACTTTGGGACATATTTGTTTGCGATCCTGTTCTTATGGATCGCTTGTTTTATGCTGTTTCACTATGGACAGTTGTACAAATTTGCACCAATCATGCAACCTTGGCACTGGTTCGACAAGCTGTTTGTCGCCTATGGCATTGCCTTTATGATGTTTCTGGCAGTCGCATTCTCTCTGAAGGTTTCGGCCGATTATTCACGAATTTGGCTGTATACTTTCGCAGCAAGTGGTGGTGTTGGCGTGGTTATTTTGCGGATTGGCCTGTCGATTGCCGTCAATAAGTTGTCGGCGATAGGACGCTTCGTTCGCAATGTTGTTATTGTAGGGAATGCGGAGCAGGGTAGTCGGTTACTTAAATTTATCGAAGATTCTGACACAAGTTTCTTGTCGCTCAAAGGTGTGTTTAGTGCTCAGAAAAATTTTACTTCGGATCAGAGCTCCTGTTTTCCAACCATTGGAGGTATAGATGAGTTAATGGCATTCGTGCGGACAAATGGCGTTGATGATGTCATTGTAGCTTTACCCTCAGGAACAGAAGACCACATATCGCATGTTGTTGAACAACTTCGCGAATTACCGGTGAATATTTATCTCAGCCTGGATCTCGTAAGTTATGACCTTTCCTTCCGTCCAGTGCCAAACCACTATGATGGTTTTCCAATGGTCGAAGTTAAGGATGAGCCGATTTCTGACTGGGGCATTCTCTTCAAGATTGCTTCGGATTATGTTTTGGCGACTGTTGCTTTGGTACTCCTATCGCCACTCATGGTTTTGCTTGGGGTACTTATAAAAATAGATAGTCCGGGGCCAATATTTTTTCGTCAGAAACGTTTGGGTTTCAATAATATGGAATTTGATATTTTCAAATTCCGTTCTATGCAACATTCAGATGGCATCCAGACAAAAACTATTCAGGCAACAAGACATGATAAACGAGTCACGAGAATAGGAAAATTTATCCGGCGCACCAGTCTGGATGAGTTGCCGCAGCTTTTCAACGTGCTCAATGGTACGATGTCCCTTATTGGGCCGCGACCTCATGCGGTTGATCACAACAAAATATATTCACGACAGATACGCGGTTATTTCGCGCGCCATAGGGTAAAACCGGGAATTACCGGTTGGGCGCAGGTCAACGGCCTGAGAGGCGAAACAGATGTTCTGGAAAAAATGGAAGCGCGCGTAAAGCACGATATCTATTATGCGGATAATTGGTCATTAATGTTTGATCTTAAAATTGTGTTTATGACCGTATTCGTCATATTTTTTTCCAAAGACGTTTATTAGATCACTTTTAGTGAAATATGAACCGTTTGATGCTCCATATCGGCCCACTCGGCCAGGTGCGGAGCGTAGTGCGATGCTTGCGCATCGGGCAAGCCCCAACACCAATGGGGACTCCGAAGAGCCGAGATGGGTCAGAGGGAGTGCAAAGTGATGCCCGTTTGGAGTATATTGATCGGATGGAGGTTTTTGGCTGGACCGACTGGCCGACGCGTGTGGCCTGATGAAATAAACGGCACGTTATCGCTGCAACCAGGGCTGCCGGGGTCATTGTTCGCGAGGGGGATGAACGCAAAGGACTTGTGCCCATACATCTGTCAACGTGGGGGTGGAACTGGAAAGCATTGTAAGATATATAGAATTTAAATCTTCAGTGATCACTCAACCCTATTTTAACAAGAACCAGTATTTATTGGTTATCCTAGATTGACTTCCCCAAATGTAGTGGTTCTCCACCCATGAGACTGACATATGCCCAAGCCACTTAAATCAATTTCAGTTGAAGCAAAAAACTCTATTGGATTTTTGAGGGAGGTTTTTCGTCTTTATGACCAAGGACACTTATTCACGATTAAACGAAGTGGCTTTGACCTGGCCAATTATCCAGGCCTGGAAGAGACAGAGTTGATTACAGTTGATGAACAACGCGGTTGGGGGAAGTTTAGCCATAAACCAAATAACACAACCACACCTGCCCAAATCGTATTCTCTTCCGGCACAGAAGGCCTTGCCAAGCCGTTTGTGTTAAGCGGGGGCAACCTGGCTGTTGTTGTTGAACGCCTTAACAACGTCATGGCGCTTGATAACACCGTGCGTGAATATATTGGTGTACCTGTAACTTATTCATTTGGTCTGGGACGTGCACGCGCTGTCGCTGCTGCAGGTGGTGCCTTTTACTTACCCGATAGTTTCGATCCCGTTGAGATCCGCAATATGCTTAGGGAAGACGAGATCAACGCTATCTCGGCAGTTCCGAGCCTTTGGCGGACTATTTTGGCTAATCCGCAAATCATTGGCACCGCTGGAGAGAAAGTCAAGTGGATTGAAATAGGTAGTCAGTACATGAGCCTTGAGGAAAAGGAGGCAATGAAGCAACTTTTCCCCAATGCAAGAATCATACTTCACTATGGATTGACAGAAGCTTCTCGATCAACATTCCTCGACATTACTTCAGCCAAAGGTGAGGCTCTTGGTTCTGTTGGTCAGGGTACCGGGGATGTCGAGTTGAAAATTGGCCCTGATAGTGAGATCTGTATTCGTGGCGGGCATGTTGCGCTTGGCATGCTCGATACATCTGGTGGCATTATACCCCTTACTGACCCGGATGGTTGGTTGCACACGAAAGATCGAGGAGAAGTTCGCGATGATTTGTTGTGGTATATGGGTCGAATTGACGATCAAATCAACGTAGCCGGGATAAAGCTGGCCGCAGAAACATTAGAACAGGAAATCG
>JAAEMP010000241.1 GCA_024225445.1 Hyphomicrobiales bacterium
AACAGTTTTCAGATGATCTTATTTTGAAAATTATGAATAAGGATAAAATTATAAAAAGAACTTATGATACTCTTGCAGCTATAGCCTGGATAGGAAATCAATACAATTGGGATGACATGGACGATTATATACAGACTATATTAATTGGAGAATCTCTGGTTGCTAATAGAGGATTTAATCACAGGGATTTAGTTAGAAGATACAGAACAACACCCGGTCATATTATTGAAGAAAATGTGTTAACACCATCTGGAGCGCATCAAAATAAAATTAAACATAAAGGTTTATATAAACCGAAATTGTGGAAAGGACAAATTTGGAAATTATTAAAAGCTTTTGATTTGAACTATAAAGCAAAAGCAGGAGATGGTATAACTGACGGTTCCGCTATGAAAGTAGCTTGTATTGCTCCTTTTTATTTAGGTAATTTTGAAAGCCTTGTTAGAAATACTGACAAAATTACTCTAGTAACGCACAACACTATTGAGGCTAGATGTGCAGCCTTGCTAATTGTGCTAAGATTTAGACAAATATTTTTAGAAGCAGAAGTGGATAATCTATATTACCTCAAAAATTCTTTAGAGGAAGCTGTACGCATTTTAAACATTGAAAAGGAAAGTCAACTTTTTATTAAAAAATTAACTCAAGGTATAGAGATAACTGAAAACATTCAAGAACCTTCAAAACTTTTAAAAGAACTTTCAAAAGTAGTAGGAATAGCAC